>SUVI01000125.1 GCA_015062085.1 Planctomycetaceae bacterium | reverse complement strand
TTTCCGTCGCGGAAAACAGCCGGATCGTCGTGGAACCCAACGGCTACTTCCTCCAGGAAAAGTTTGAGAGTCCGCAGGAAAAGGTCTACGATGAGTTCTACAAATACGCGGGCGATCTGACCGAAAATGCGAACCAGATCACCAATATGGACGAGTGGGTCAACAGAAACGACGCGCTCCGAGCGCAGAGTTCCACGGACATCTGGGGAAAACTCGTGGATAAATCGGTCACGAACGTCTTTGAGATGGTCCTCGAAAACACGACGGACGCGCCGATCTCGATCGACATTGGAAAGACCTTCCGTAATGACGCCTCGATCCTCATCGTCGAAAAGGAGACCGGAACGACCGTGGGTGAAGTCGCTTTTGAGGAAGGGAACTCCGATTTTGCCCAAAAGGTACTGGAAGGCGTCGTCCTCGAACCGGGCAAACAGTATGCCGTGACGGTCCGCGCGACGCGCTTTAATCAGACGATCGGAACTTCAAAGGACGGCAACAATGTCCAGAATGGTCTGAACGGTGATCTGAACGATCTGGTCGGCATCGGCGTCCGTCTTTCCGGTACGGAAAAATGGTGGGGAATGAACCTCTCCTACGCTTCCGGCGATTGGGGCTGGTACGGCAGCGGGATCAAGAGTTCCATGACGCAGGACACGACTTTCAACGCGCAGTCGCTGAACATCGCGGAAGGCAAGACGCTCGACATGAGCATCGGCGGCGGTGCGAAAACCACGGTCGAAACAAACGTCACGGGTGCCGGTACGCTTCATTTCTCCAACGATTACGTGAATGAGGCCCACGCGCAGATGGCGGGCGGCGCGGAAGGAAACGTTTCGGTCGGCGAAAATGTCGTGCTCTCCTCGAAGGGCAACATTACCATCGGCGGTGAGATCCAGCTTGAAAGCGGTTCGACCCTCCTGGTCGACGGTGAGTCCGGAAGCGTCACGGTCAAAGACGTCTCCGGAGCCGGTACGCTGGAATTCGATCTGGATTCCCTCCCCGGAAATAATGAGGAGCCCTATTTCGTCCTGACCGAGACCGACGCGAATGCCATGGACTTCGATGATTTGAACATCGTGTTGACCACCGATTACACGGGACTTGAGGGAAAAGAGTTTGCGCTGATCCAGAGTTCGCTCCTTTCCGCGGACGGTTTTGCTGAGATGCTTGGCGAGGAAAGCTACTTCTGGAATATCTGGCAGAACGATGCGAGCACCATTTTCCTGTCGATGAATACCAATGCAGTTCCGGAACCGTCGACTTGGGCACTTCTGATTCTTGGGAGTTTCGGTCTTTGGGCGCTTCGCCGCCGCGGGGTCAGTGTGAAGGCCTGACCTTCTCCATGATGTGCCGGACGATCTCGATCCCGACGTTCGTTCCGGTCGCATCAAGCAGATTTTTGAAATGCGCGTTCGTGTTCACTTCACAGAGCACGGGCGCGTTTTCTTTTCCGAAGAGGAGGTCGATCCCCGCGAAATCGGTCTTGAGGATCTTGGCAGTACGGAGGGCCAGTGCGCACTCTTCGGGGGTCGGTGTGTACGGCGTCATGCGTCCGCCGTTCGTGACGTTCGCGCGGAAATCGCCGTCTTTTGCTGTACGGAGGACCGCAGCGCAGACTTTTCCGCCAACGACGTGAAGCCGGACGTCTGCTGTTTTGCCGTTACGTTCCGAGCGGATGAATTCCTGAAACTGCATCGGGCGTGTTCCGATTTCAGAGACGATCTTGCGCAGACTTTCCATATTTTCGGCCAGATGGACCTGAAAACCGAACGAGCCGAAGGCTTCTTTCACGACGAGCGGGAATCCGAGTTTTTCTCCGACCGTATCGAGAAACGCGAGATCCGGATACTGGTCCGGCCGGAACGTTTTCGGGGCGAGAATGGTCCGCGGGACGGGGATGCCGTGATGTTCGAGAGCCAGGAGCGTCCGGTTTTTGTTGTCGCAGACTTCGATCGCGTCGGCGGAATTGAAGACCGAGAGGCCGAGATTTTCGAGGTGTCGGCACAGATTCAGGTCTTTGTCCCAAAAGAGGACGAAATCAGGCCGTGGACCGCTGAAAGAGGTTGTACCGATCTCGACGAGGAGTTCCGCGTTGGTCCGTACCTCCGTCTGGATGCCGAATTGGGCGCAGGCGTCCGTGAGGAGTGCATAAAGCGTCTCGAATTTCTCTGTGCGAACGAAATGATTCACGACGAGCCAGGCGTTCATGGAGTCTCCTTCTGCGTGGGAGATTCCTGATTTTTCGGGTCAAAGATCCAGCATGGGACCCATTCGATCTTTTCGGGTTTCATGCCGAGTTCTTTTTCTAGTCGGTGCATGAAGTCCGGAAGATGAGCGGCTCCGTAGAAAACGGCGACATTTTTTTTCCCGGAATCGAGTTCCTCGCGCAGGATCTGGAACGCTTTTTCGTTTCGTGCTGTGAGGATCGAGGAGCCGTTTTTCCCTTCGAGCGGAGCGGCGGAGGTGCGCAGGTCGGTCATGCTTACCGCGCTGGAGCAGAGGAGCGTGCGCCGGAGATCGGGGAGAAAGATGAGTTTGAGGAGCTCCAGGTCTTCGTAAAACTCGGAACCTACGGGAGCAATGCCGAGCTGGTACCCTCTTGTGCGTAGGAACCAGACGAGCACACCGTCCTGATACTTGAGCTGAGCGGCGAGGAATTCCGCGGTAGTCATGTCGGCGTGGATGAAATTTGGGGCGCAGTAATCGATGCTTCCGATCTGGTGTTCCAAGTGAAGCAGCCACCCGGAGGAGTACTGAAGGAGCATGATCGGATCGAGGCTGAATTCTGTTTTTTCGGGGCGCGGGGAATCATCACCGACCATTTCGTATAGGACTGCGTCGAAATGACGAAACCGTTGGTTGAGGGTCTGGTAGTAGGATCTTTCACCGAGATGGATCGCACCGACGAGCGTCACGCGTGTGGAGCCGTCCTTAGAGACGAACGTGAGCAGGGAGGTATCCATCGAGCGCATCGTGCCGTCACTGTTTCGAGTGATGCGGATGCATGCTTCTTCGGGAGATCGAAAATTTTCCATCGAAAAGAGGTCTCCGTTGCCGAGGGGCTCTTCAGCATGAAGGATTCCCTGAAGGAAAATGGTCCCGAAAATTAGGATGAAAATTTTGAAAAAAGTCGTAACCGAAAGGAGTGATTTTTGAGCCATTCGTGAAACCTTAGCGATTTTAATGAAAAAATTCCAGCTTTTTATCTTAATTATATCAAAAAAAGAGGATCTTGTATAGACTTATCTACGGAATATTCCGATTATCATATTAAAAAAGTCTATAATTTTTGGAATAGATTTGTGTTTCATGTTGCCAATTGGCAAAAAACGGAAAGTGAGACTGGAATGGAAAAACCGAATCAGGATGTTTCGGGCAGTCCCTCCATGGTTCGCTGTGAGGCTACGGACGGCTTCAAGCAGTGGATGGCGAATTACGGCGGCAGTATCGTGTTCACTACGCGCCGGTCGGGAAAACTTTGTCTTCTCGGCTGGGATGGTCGGCTTGTGACGCTGCTTCAGAGGCAGATGGACCTTCCGATGGGCGTGAAGGTCTTTCGTGATCAGATCCTCGTTTCGACGCGGAGCGAGCTAATGCAGTTTGCCGATGCACCGCTTTTGGCGCATGATTATAATATGAAACTTCGGGGCGAATATGACGCCTGCTATCTTCCGCGAGCTTCATGGTTCGTGGGAGAATTGGGAACGGGAGACATCTTGCGGGACAAGGATGATCTTTTGTTTGTGAATCCCCGTTTTTCGTGTGTAGCGCGCCCGAGTTTCAAGTACAATTTTGAGCCGGTGTGGAAACCTGCGTTTATTTCGGAATTGGCTCCGGAGGATCGCTGTTTCCTCAGTGGTGCGGCATCTGTCGAGGGGCAGCTTGCGTACGTGACTGCCTACAGTGCGTCGAATGAGCCGTTCGGATGGCGAAAAGCCGCGATGACGGACGGTGTTCTGATCGACGCGCGGAAGAATGAGATCATCCTGGAGGGGCTGATGCGTCCGCATTCTCCGACGTGGTACAAAGAGTGCCTCTGGTTCCTGAATTCGGGCCGCGGACAGCTTTGTGTCATGCATCCGGGTACGTGCGAGAGGAAGACGGTCAGTTATCTGCCGGGTATCGCGCGCGGTTTGGCGTTTTGGGGAAACTATGCGATCGTCGGGCTTTCTTCCGTTACGCCGAATGCTGAAAATTATTCCCAGATCCGAAAAATGAACAATCAGACCTTTTGCGGCGTAGTAGTAGTAAATATACTCACGGGGGCCGTTGAGGGAATGTTTGTATTTGAGCAGGGGTGTGATGAGGTTTTTGACTTGGATCTGATCCCGGGAACACACCGTGCGGCACTCCTGACGCCAAATCAGCCCAAGTGTTATGATGCACTGACCATGGAAAACCTTGCGTGGTGGGTGCAGTCGAACGATTAGAAAAACTTTGCCTTTTAAGCGAACGAAGACGTGCGTATAGAATCAAATTTTCATCAAATTTGGTTTTTTGGAGGTGAAGGTTTTGAGACTTTGTACAGTTTTGCCGATAATTTCACCATTATCGGGGGCTTTTCGGGGAGGTCATGCCCTCGCTGAAGAGAATATTTTACAGGATCCACCAGATTCCATTTCCGGATCGGTCACGTTTTTTCCATTCAGGGGGGCATCCCGCGACTGGAGATTCGGACGAAAAACGGAGTGTATCGGGGAAATTTACTGGAAGTGAAGAGTTACGGACATTCTGACCCGGAAGGGCAGGGTGTGCCGGGCTTTTCGTCGTTTGTTTAGAAACAAAGGAACCTAAGATGTCACTTTTGAATCTGTCATCGTTACGTGAAGTTTTTGCCGCTTCTGCGAAAAAGGCTTCCCAAAAAAATACACCCCAGAAGCTCAGCCGCAAACTGGCGATGGACTCTCTGGAAGATCGTATTCTGTTGTCGGTGACGCCAAACACTCCCACCGACATTCTGGTGAATACTGAGTACAGCGAAAATCAGACGACCGAGGCGAACGGCAATATCGTCGGTGTGGACGCGGACGGCGATTTCGTGGCGGTCTGGACGCGCGGAGACAACATCTACCGCAACACGGCGAACCGCAATGTCGGGTGGTATGATCAGGACGGACAGCTCCATCTGTTTACCGACCGTAACTACATCGACGGTTTCTACGTCAACGATCTGGGCCAGCAGATCCATGTGGATCTGGAGGCTTACGTCGATCCCAAGACCGGTGAGTCGGTCATCGACTACAATATCTACGGCCGGTACTTCACCGACGAAGTGCAGCGCGTGACGCTCGACGAGTCGAAGATCGCGGACGGCGACATGCTCTACAGTCTGAAGTTCCAGACCGGCGACACGTACGTGCAGACGCTCAAGTTCGATCTTATGAACACGACGCACACTTCCTCAGAGCTGGGGACTCAACTGAATATCCAGTCTGGTCATACTGCGGTTTACGATATTTCGTTCCAGGATCGTTCGGCAACATTCGTCTTTGACGATGTGGATGACGGAATAACTCTCACTGAAAACGGCAGAATTGCGATGGACCTGGAGGAGATCGTCACGGGGATCCGCAATGCGAAGAACATCCAGACGGCTCTTGAAGGCATCTTTGGTGAAGGAAACGTGACGGTCACGGCCGTGACGAATACTGAGTTCCAGATCGAGTACAACGTGAAGAACCTTGAGGCTGCGTATCCCAATGCGGACTTTGCGCAGCTTTTCGCGTGCAGTGCCGACATGCGTTACGCGGGTACATATGAGCGTCTCGGAACGTATCTGCCTGGCGCGGCTGCTGAGCTTGTCCGCAAGCCGGAGACGTATGAAGTGTTTGTCGCCTATAAGGAAAAGACGGACCGTTACGGCAATGTGATCGGTTACGACGGTATCGACGTTGCTAAGACGGCCGAAGCGATCTCCGATATGTTTGCGATGGTTCAGACGGACCGTGTGCAGGGCGCGACGTTCTTTGATCCGAGTAATCTGTATTCTATCGAGATCGGGCCTGCTACAGAGATCGAAGAAGTTCGCCAGCCGAATTACGAGATCAGCGTCGTCCCGGTCTACGGTCTCGGCGAGAATTTCATCGGTTTCGACATTACGTACATCAATTCCAGCGGGAAACAGGACATGCCGGAATTGATCCTCACGGAAATGAACACGGTCACCGAGGCGAATTTTGAACGGGATCCGGATGAACTGGGGAACGCGAAGACGAACCTGCTCGATGCGAACGCGAAGGCCGGTCACGTCGTGACGCTGAAGCAGAACAGCACGGAATTCCGCGTGAATCCGCTTAAGGACGATACGTTCAACAACAAATCGAAGCTCTACACGGCAACGACGCAGGAAAACGCCAGTGTCGCGATGGATGCGGACGGTGATTTTGCCATCACGTGGACCAGCGACGTTCTGCAGACGCAGAATCCCGGAAGCAAGACGGACATTTACGCGCGTATGTTCTCCGCCTCGATGTACAAGATCTACACGGGGATGGAAGACGGTGTGCACAAATACGAACTCCTGAATGACGGCAAGGGCGTGAAGGTCACGAGCGACGCGCTGAAGGTCAACTCTGGCGACACGGACCCGCAGCAGGATTCGAGCATCGCGATGGACGCCGACGGCAATTTCACGGTCGTGTGGTCCGGCAAGTCGCAGACGCTCTCCTATTTGAACGGTATTTTCATGCAGCGCTACGACAGCAACGGCAATCGTATCGGTGATGAGATCCGCGTCGATATTGAAGAGACTGGTGAAGCGAACCGTCCGGTCGTTGCGATGTCCCCCGACGGACGTCAGATCGTCGTTGGATGGGACTGGACCACGGCAGGCGAGGAAAGTGTGCTGAATCCGAACGAAGGTTCACTCGTCGGCGGTGTTTACTATCGTCTCTATGGATACTCCACAGACGATACCAACGCGACGACCTTCTCTGCACTCACCGATCCGAGTCAGGTCGGTACGGGCCGTAATGCGTCGGTCACGTTCAACAAGATCGGTCAGTTTGCCGTTGGGTGGATCAATGATGCCGGAACGGACGCTGCCGGTCAGACGGCCTACATGTCGCTGGTCTCGCAGTTCAAGTGGAACTATGAAGGAACGGCTTTGGATGCTGGAGAGCTGCAGGAACTCCGTACAGCTTACCGTGTAAACAGCGGTTCGTTCGATTCGGAATCTGTTGTTCATTGGTCTACGGCTGCCGGTTCTACGATCAGTTCCAACATCGCGATGGATGCGGACGGTGACTTCCTCGTTTCCTATGAAGGCAGCGGTATTCAGGCGATCCAGAACTTCGATCCGACGACTCTGATCCCGTACATTTCCAATATGATCAATGAAAATGCGAACGCTGACCTTCTGGAATTCTTCGATCCGGAACAGATGGCGGAGTCGTTTACGCTGGTGTCGGGCGGTATCTATGTAGATGAAAATAGAGCTACTTACGGCTCGCAGCTTCATTGGAATCCGCAGCCGCCGTCTTTTGAGCTTCCTTTGGATCTGATGCCCGGTTATGTTGCGAACGCGGATGTAAATTCGGCGATCGAGCTGATCCTGACCCGCTCTGAAAAGCTGGGGGCGACGACAGAACAGCTTACGCGTCTTTCTCTGATCCTGCACAAGTATTTCGACCTTGCGAAGGGCGAAGGTGACGGTATTGGCTTCACGATGTTTGACGCTGCGGCGGAATTCAACAGCGACTACGGTCAGAGCTCGATCCTCTCCAGCGACAATATCGCAGTGGGGACCCGCGACGGCGACAATGCGAAGTACTACGTCATGTTTGACCGTTCCACGCTGACGGATGGTGTCGTCGACGAAATGTTTGAAGACACGAATGTATGGCAGACTATCACCTTGACGGTAACCTGGAATGGTCAGGATTACAATTTGACCGTTCCGTTGGCGGACTGCTACTATTGGAGTCCGGATGAACGCTACACGCTTAATCATGCAAAAGCCGCGCTGGCTATCGAAAATACGATCCAGGAAGCTTTTGGCGGCCGGAATACCGGGTGGGGACAGAACTTCCGGTATGAAGGATGTGTGGAAGTCCGTGCGCTCTCTTCGGATGAGGCTTCGGAGGCTCTGGATGCTCTGCGTTTCTTTGACGACACGCAGTTTGACCTGAACGGAAACGAAAATCTCCAGTTGGGATTTGGGTATCAGGCGTTGATGGGTTCCGATTCGCTGAATACGGAATTCTCCGCAGACATCGCCTGCTTCGAGATCCAGTTCACCGGAATCATGCATGATGCGAGAGTGGGTCTGCTCTCTCTGGATGGCGGCCAGGTGAAGCTCCCGGCGATCCAGCACATTACCAGTGTTTCCGGCATGTATGGACGCATCGGCGTTAATGATAATGGTACGGACAAAGTCAGCGACACGATCCTGAATCGTGAATACACGCTGGAGGAACTTGCCAGGATCATAGCGACGGAACTTGACCGTCTGGGATACGGTGAACCGGATGTGCGCGTCAGCATCGTCGATGTCGATGAGGAGGGTGAACCGCTGGAAGAACCGTATATTCAGATCTACTTCGGCGGAGCCTTCGCTGGACGCGATATTTCGGTCTTCATCGATCATAAGAAACCGGAAACGCAGAAAAACGGCCAGACCGAAACCGATCCGTATCCGGATTGGGATGTGTACCCGCTGATCATTAATGCGCGGATGGCCCAGACCGGCGTTACTGTGGATAAATATCCGGTCGATGTACTTAGATTCTCGACTGGTACTTCCGGTACGAAACAGGCATTCAGCGGTGTCGGCATGGAACCGGACGGCGACTTCACGTTCGTCTGGACGACGTTCAATCAGACGGAAGCCTGGGAGGACATGGAAAATCGCGAGATCGCCAGCCAGAGCATCTTCTTCCGTACGTTCAATGAAGCGATGGACGCTGCCGGTCCGGAAGCGGTCGAAGTTTACAATTCCGATGGTCAGAAGATCAAAAACGGCGGCCAGATCATTGATTCTGCTTCTGAGAAGGCTGCAAATGCCATCATCGTGACATTCACGGAAGAAATGATGGATAATCTCCGTGTCACAGGGACGATCTCCGGTTCTGCGAATTCGGTGAACATCACTCACAGTGTCACGAATCCCGGAAACTGGGAATTGCTGAAAGACGGCGTTTCGGTTCCGAATGCGATCCAGGACATTTACTTCGGCATGAACGCCAGTGCGGATCCGATGATCCAGGATATGGGCATCGTCGCGATCGCGGAAAACAAGTGGGAAGCGGTCATCATCCTGAATCCCGAAGCGAATCTCGAAGGCGGTTCCTACCAGCTCGTGCTGAAGAATTCCACGCAGGACATCAACGGGAATTGGCTTGGCAAAGACGGCACGAATACGGATGGTGCCAACTGGGAGATGGACTTCGACATCGTGGCCGGTACGAGCGATACGGACGTCATGACTCCCGAAACGGTCGATCCGAACGATCCGAACAGCGATATCGTCCTTGACGATCAGGGGAACATCGTGGAAGCGGAAGGCGATCAGATCTTTGAAAAGGTCGATCCGATGAATCCGTACCAGCCGCCGGAATTCGTTCCGAACGCGACGGCTTCCGATCCGGAAGGCGACACGGTCACGGTCTGGACGTCTGACGAAGCCGGTAACGAAGGCGTTTTCGCCAAGATCACGTACACGAAGTGGGAAAATGACGGCGGCCGCAAGGTCGATAATGAAGGTTCCTGGACCATCAAGGTCACGGACAATGCGACGGCGCATTTTGCGAGTGTCGCGATGGACGGCGCGGGTGATTTCGTCGTGACGTGGACTCAGAACGACGGTACGGATGGAAAGACGGATTGGAACGTCTGGGCGCAGCACTTCGATCTCAACGGCATGGCCAAGGGCGAGGCGTTCTGTGTGAACACCACGACGGAAGGCGCGCAGAAATACAGTCAGGTCGCCATGTCGCTCTCCGGCGATTACGTCATCACGTGGCAGGGTGAAAACTCGGATACGCACTGGGACATTTACGCGCAGCGTTTCGACATTGACGACACTCCGCTGGGTGCGGTGGACGAAGTGCAGGCTCTGAACTTCGGCGGAAGATGGGAAGGTTCCTTCTCCCTGACGTACACCGACCGGGACGGCCGTCAGCATCAGACGGAAGACATCATCTACGCGGGCAACACGTTCAGCGTGGTGGATGACATTCAGAACGCTTTGAACAGCATGAACGTGGAAGGGATCCAGTTCTCCGTCGTCGCGACGAGTGCTTCGCAGATCCTCATTACGATCCAGGTCACGGATGAAAGCGACCGCGATGTGACGCTCATGCGTCTGGACAGTGTCCGCACGAGTGAAGAAGGCGAGATCGACCTCTCCCTCATCACCAATGGCCGCGGCGGTGAGTTCATGGTCAACGAAACGACGGCGAACAACCAGATGTACGCTTCGATCGACATGGACTACGAAGGCAACTTCGTCATTTCCTGGACTGGAGCCGGTGCAGACGGTGACGAGGCGTATGAGACCAACATTTACGCGCGTCAGTTCAAGAGCAATGCGGAACTCGGATTTGCCGCGAACAACACGCAGGCGATCATCGACAGTTTCAAGAATCAGTACATTACCCGCGTGGACGGCACGGAAGAGCTGGTCTCCGATAAATCCGGTATCGCGCTCATCCAGGTGGATGTCGGAGGCGGAAGCTACGTTGGAACAGGTACGCTCCTTGCTGACGGCGGAAACATTTACGTCCTGACGGCGGCGCACGTGGTCACGGGAGACGATTTCCTCGCGACGAACGAAAATACGTCCCTCATGTTCTACACGGAAGCCGGCGAGACCATCACGGCTCAGGCGGACGAGATCTACGTACACGAGAAGTACAATCCGGGCAGCAGCCTGAACGACATCGCGATCATCAAGCTGACCTCGAGCCTCTCCGGCGTCGTGACCGGCTACGAGATCAACCGCGACATGAAAGTGGGCGTCGGATCCGTCTATACCCGCTACGGCTTCGGTACCTACGGTGAAGGGACCGAAGGGGCGGTCAACGGCGTTGACGGGACCATGCACTACGGTAAAAACAAGTGGGAGTACACGGAAGTCGGTCTTCTGTACTACGACTTTGACGATGGAACCAATGAAAACAACGCGCTGCAGACCGAATTCGGCATCAGCAGTGACCTGGGACTCGGCGATGAAGAGACGTGCGGTGCGCACGGCGACTCCGGAGGTCCGTGCTTCATCGGCGACCTGATCACTGGTATCTGCCACGGCGGTACGTCCGACACGAGCGTTTACGGTACGGTCGGCATCGATACGCAGGTCGCGTACTTTGCGGCATGGATCGACGGCATTACCGGTGCGGATCAGGAAGTCGTCGTTGGTGCGACCGGCACGGAATTCCTTGTGAACGACATTACAGCTGGAAAACAGAAGTGGTCCAGTGTTGCTCTGGATTCGGATGGTGATTTCGTCATCACGTGGACTTCTGGCGACGATTCGCGCAATGATGTTTACGCGCGCCGCTACACTTCGGCTGCGGCACCTGTGGCGAACTCCTTCATCGTCAACACCACGACGGACAACAGTCAGCAGTTCTCCAAGGTTTCGATGGACGCGGACGGTGATTTCGTGATCGTGTGGGAAAGCTACCAGGAACACCAGGACGGCTCGATGCTTGGCGATGCGGACAGCTGGGGCGTTTACGCGCAGCGTTACGTCGCGAACGACAAAATGGCAGACCTTACGTTCATTGGTCCGAACGGCGAAAGCGGCGGTGAATTCCAGGTCAATACGGAAACCATGTATGATCAGCGTCTGCCCAACGTCGCCATGACGGCAACCGGTGACTTTGTAGTCACGTGGCAGAGTGATGAATCTGGCGACAGCGGTATCTATACCCGCTTCTACCGTCAGTCCGATGACGACGCTGGACCGGTCGTGGTCCGTGTTCGCGGATCCATCATTCCGGAAGGCGAGACGGAAGAGCAGATGGTCCTTCTCCGCGATGGAGTTGTGCTGGAAGAGCCGCTTCAGTACATCGATCTGATCTTCGACGAACAGCTTATGGGGCAGTTCCCGAATGAGACCGGTACGGACAGTATCCTGACGGTCAGCAATATCGGACTTACCTGCAACGGCGTCAACATTTCCACGGAAGTGATCGACCATATTGAGCAGATCGGTTTCGACAAATCGAGTGAAAAGTACGTCGGAAGCGACGAAAACC
>SUVI01000124.1 GCA_015062085.1 Planctomycetaceae bacterium | reverse complement strand
CGGCGGCGAACCGTCCTCCGTCAAGTTCTGCCACAAGATCGGTCTTGACTACGTCTCCTGCTCGCCGCTGCGCGTTCCGGTCGCCAAGCTGGCCGCCGCTCAGGCTGCTCTGGAAGACTAAGTTGAACATTTTTAAGTGAGCGGATCTCGATCTGCTCACTTAACGGATTAAAAAGCTCTCGGAGAGATCCGGGAGCTTTATTTTAAACGGATTTTTATGAAAGGTTAGAGAATGGAAACCGGAAAATTTCAGGAAAATCTGCTTTCTTTTTTAAATACGCGTATTGAAACACTCCAAGATGCGCGCAAGGAATGGGTCGTTAAAGGTTTTATCGATATTTACCAAAATATTTACACGATATCGATCGACACAAAAATCATCTCAAAAATAATCGAGCTTCTTCTTTTCCCGGTGATTTTCGATTTTGCCAGACATTACGATCTTAGGATCATTACTGCCCGTGAACAGAATTATTATCCGGATATTACTTTTTATGACAGTGCTGATAAAACGTATTTGGCACTTGATATAAAATCGACGTACAGAAAATCGGAAAATCAGGTCAAAGGTTTTACATTAGGCGCGTTTACCGGTTATTTTCGTGACAGACAGAGCACAAAAAATATTACATTCAGCTATGATACGTACAGTGCGCATTTTATTCTTGGAGTGATCTATTCGAGAAATGAAACGATTTTTGACGGTAAAACGACTTTCAAAATAGAAGAACTTCATGACATTCTTTCGGTCATTTCGAATTTTGAATTCTTGGTTCAGGAAAAGTTCCGAATCGCGGCATCCCGGCCTGGATCCGGTAATACGAAAAATATCGGTTCTATTACGGACATCCGCAAACTTAAAAATGGACTTGGTCCCTTTGCGGAATTGGGGGGCGAGATTTTTGACGATTATTGGAGATTTTATCTGACACGCGATATGGCACCGGAAGGAGTCGTTCCTTATTCTGATTTGGCAAGTTACTATCAATATAAGCAGATCGCGCCGAAAGAAAATACGTTTCATGGAGAGTATGAATGAAACTGTCAATGAAATATCATCCGGAACAAACATTTTTTCTGGATAATCGAGGCGGCAGCTTTGACGGCGTTCTGTTGTCGAATGCCGATATGACTGCAGAACATAATGATTTTCAGTTTCCATTTCCGGCAACGCGCTATCAGGGATCCAAAAGCAAATTGACCGATTGGATCTGGGAATGTATTCGAGAATTAAAGTTCCATACTGTCCTGGACGCGTTCGGCGGTACCGGCTGTGTTTCCCATATGCTGAAAAGAAAAGGGAAAGCAGTCACTTATAATGATATATTAACGTTTAATTATATCATTGGAAAAGGACTCATTGAAAATGATGCGGAGCTTTTTCCGGAGAAACAGATCACAGCTTTGTTTCAGCCGGCACAGAATGCGTCGCCGTTTATTCAGGATACTTTTTCCGGAATCTATTTTACGGATGAAGAGAACCGTCAATTGGATACGGTCATCGCCAATATTCAGAATTGCCGAAACGAATATCAGCGTGCAATTGCGTATTTTGCCCTTTTTCAAGCCTGTATTGCCAAACGTCCCTATAATTTATTCCATCGTGCGAATCTCTATGTGCGTCTTTCGGAGGTAAAGCGTACCTTTGGAAACAAAACCACGTGGGACAGACCCTTTCAGGAACATTTTACGAAATATATACAGGAAGCCAATCGGGCGATCTTCTCAAACGGTCTGCGCTGCTGTGCCGCTAATTTTGATGTATTTGATATTCCCGCGGGAAATTATGATTTAGTGTATATCGATACTCCGTATATTTCAGAGCGAGGGATCGGGACAAATTATCTGGAGTTCTACCATTTTCTGGAAGGGTTGGCAAATTATGATGAATGGCCGAAATGGCTTGCGCTGCAATACAAGCATAAACCCATACGAAAGCCAATGGATCTTTGGAATGATCGCAACTCCATTACGGATAAATTTGACCGTTTATTCGAGAAATTCCAGAATTCGATCTGCGTGGTCTCCTATCGAAATAATGGTTATCCCGCTATTGAGGAATTGTGTCAGATCATGGGAAAATATAAAAAACATATTCGCGTTATGGAAAGTACGCACTACCAATACGTTCTTTCTAAAAAGAAGAGTCGGGAAGTGCTTCTTATTGGAGAATGACCTCTCTCCCTTGAAATTTTGGGGAGATGGGGTAAAATGAAAGTTGGCGAGGCGGGAGTTTTTGTTGCCGTTTCGCCGAAACAAAATCAATTTGAGAGATGCCGGACTTTCGGCATTTTCGAATGCGCTAGAACAGATCGATTTTTTGCAAATTGCGACCCGGCCTGCCGGTTTTGAAACAGTCGATCTGTCTGGAGAGGCATTCCTGTCTGTAGATATAATATGTATGTACATGTCAGGAGTGCTGACCCTGTTTTGCTGTGTTTCATCCCTGTCGCAAGGGCGTATTTCGCGGCAATTTCAGGTGTTCAGCACTCCCATTTTTATTTCCCCGTTTTGAGGCAGGTCTACCATTTTTCCGTGTGTGTTTTTGCGCGGTCATGCTGTCTCAAAAAAGCAGTGTTTAAAGAAAATAGAGGGGCCGTTTTGTCTTTGGGCAAAACGGTGTTTTTTTCTTGTTTTTTGGCGGGAGATCCTTGACAAAAATGTGTTTTCCTTTTAAGATGAAGAAGATCATTCCGTTTTGATTTTTCATTTTTCCAGCCACGAAAGGAAATTTTATGCGCTCCCTCCCGAAGATCCTCACTCGGTGCGTTCTTTCCCTCGCATTCCTATTTTTCAGTACCTGCCTTCATGCAGAAAACGGCGTCGGTACGAATGAAGGATTTCGCGGTCCGGTCGGACTTCAGATGTACAGTCTGCGAAGTATTTGCGCGGAAGAAGGCGTCGAACCTGCCGTCAAACTTGCTGCCGAGATGGGGTTCAAGTACGTTGAAGCCTCCAGAGATTACGGTCTGAGCATCGAAGAATATCAGGCGCTGCTTGAAAAATACGGTTTGAAAGCCGGCGCGAAAAACTGGGGGCTCGACATGTTCCAGAGCGAAGAGAAGCTCCAGCAAGTCATCCATGAAGCCAAAGTTCTCGGCATCCAGTACGTCGGTATCGCCTGGTTCCCGCACAAACGCGGCGAATTTTCGATGGAGGATGCCCAGCGGGCGGTCGAGATCTTCAACGCTGCCGGAAAACGGCTCCAGAAGGAAGGTCTGACGTTCGTTTATCACAATCACGGCTACGAATTTCATCCGTGGGATGGCGGAAAGGAAGGCGAGACGCTCTTTGATTACATGGTGCAGCACACGGACCCGGCAACGGTTGCGTTTGAAATGGATGTTCTTTGGACGATCTTCCCTGGTGCGGATGCTGCGGCACTTCTGCGAAAATATCCGGACCGATTCCCGCTCATGCACCTGAAAGACCTGAAAAAAGGAGTCGAAGGCGACCTGACCGGCGGAACTCCCGTCACGAATGACGTCGCCATTGGTTCCGGCCAGGCAAACTATCCGGAGATCCTCAAAGCTGCTCAGGATGCCGGGGTGAAATTCTACTTCATCGAAGATGAATCTCCCGTTTTCCGCACGCAGATCCTCGAAAGTCTCCGATACCTTGAGTCGGTCGAGCTGAAGTAAGAGCTCGCCCCAAGATCTCTGCAGGCCGTTTTGCGCAACAACAAAACGGCCTGCCATTTTTCACCTTGAGACAAACGCGCCCGACTCACCGTTCTCTTTCCTGCATGACCGGCTGAAATTTCCAAGGGGGGCCTTGCGGGAGACGCGGATATGGTGTAAAATAGCGGAAACGCTGTTTTCATTCCATCAAAACCCCCATTTTTAATTAATTGCTATGCAGAATTTCACATATCAAAATACCGTCAAGATCGTCTTTGGCCGCGACACCGTCAAGCAGATCGGAACCGAGGCAGCCGCGTTCGGTAAAAAGGTTCTTTTGGTCTACGGACACGGTTCCGTGAAAAAGAACGGTCTGTACGACCTCGTCGTCGAGTCTCTCAAAGCCGCGGGACTGGAGATCGTGGAATATTCCGGCGTCAGCCCGAATCCGCGTCTGTCACACGCGCAGGCGGGGGCCGATCTGGCGAAAAAGGAAAACGTGGACCTCATCGTCGCTCTGGGCGGCGGGAGCGTCATCGACGAATCCAAAGCGATCGCGCTGGGCGCACTCTACGATGGAAGTCTCTGGGACTTCTACGCCGGCAAAACGCCCGCGGAAAAAGCACTTCCGATCTGCGACATTCTGACCGTCGCGGCCACCGGCACGGAAATGAACGGCGGAACGGTCATCACGAACGAAGAGACGCAGCAGAAATTCGGGCTCATCGTCAACTGTCTGATGCCGAAAGTCTCCATTCTTGACCCGACCGCGACGTTCTCTCTGGGAGCGAAGTACACCGCGTTTGCCGGCGTGGACATTTTCGCGCATATCGTGGAGGGGTACATTACCAACTCCGACCCCGAAACGCCGATCCAGGACGCTTACGCGGAAGGCCTCATGCGGACGGTCATGGAGTACACTTCCCGCTGCATCGCCGACGGTTCGGACTACGA
The DNA here is from genome assembly GCA_015062085.1 of Planctomycetaceae bacterium. The sequence goes on along the minus strand of SUVI01000124.1, from coordinate 7,688 downwards.
CGCACGCGCCAACATGATGTGGGCCTCCACCATGGCTTGGAACGGACAGCTTCTCGCGGGAGTCCAGAACGCTGCGTATCCCGCGCACCTGATCGGCCACTCAATGTCCTGCCTGTACGACACAGCCCACGGCGCCTCCCTCTCTGTTGCGATGCCGTGCTGGATGCGGAAGGTGAAAGACCTCTACGGACGCCGTCTGGTCCAGTTTGCCCGAAATGTCATGGGCGTTACCTACAAAAATGAAGACGAAGCGATCGAACAGGGAATCGCACGTCTGGAAGCCTGGTACGAAAGCATCGGCGCGCCGATCACGTTCACGCAGGCGGAACTTCCGCTGGATTCTTTCGATAAGATCGTCGAAAATATCGCCATGTGCGCTCCCGCCTGGGGGCTGGACATGTACACGCGGGATTTCGTCGCTGACCTGCTCAAACCGGCACATAAATAAAAACGCTTTTTTTACGCGCGCTGAGGGTTCGGAGAGTTCACTCAGCCGCCCCGTTTCGCTGCGCAAGCCGCTCCTCGAATGGCGGGGCTTGCGTTTTTTCTTTTTTTCCGGAACTCTCCCCTTGACTTTTACTTCTGAATGAATATAATTCAAGGCGTTTTTTCTGTTCCCTTTTTTGTTTCCCCAATTTTTTCCAAAGGAAGTCCTAAAATGGAAAATGAACGCTATTCTCTGAACAAACAGCTCGCGCAAATGCTTAAAGGCGGCGTCATCATGGACGTCACGACTCCCGAACAGGCTCGTATCGCTCAGGAAGCCGGTGCGTGTGCCGTCATGGCTCTGGAACGGATCCCGGCTGACATTCGCGCGGCAGGCGGTGTTTCACGCATGAGCGACCCCAAAATGATCCGCGGCATTCAGGAAGCAGTTTCTATCCCCGTCATGGCCAAATGCCGGATCGGGCATTTTGTTGAGGCGCAGATCCTGGAAGCGATCGAGATCGACTACATCGACGAGAGCGAAGTCCTTTCTCCGGCAGATGACCGCTACCACATCGACAAAACGCAGTTTAAAGTACCGTTCGTCTGTGGTGCGCGCGACCTTGGCGAGGCGCTGCGACGGGTGAATGAAGGCGCCTCGATGATCCGCACGAAAGGAGAACCGGGGACCGGCGACATCGTGCAGGCTGTGCGGCACATGCGCATGATGCAGCAGGAGATCCGCCGTCTGACCTCCATGAGCAAAGATGAACTTTTCGATGCCGCCAAGACGCTCCAGGTCCCTTACGAACTGGTGCAGTACGTCGCGGAAAACGGGAAACTCCCGGTCGTGAATTTCGCGGCGGGCGGCGTGGCGACTCCGGCAGACGCGGCACTCATGATGCAGTTGGGAGCGGAAGGTGTTTTCGTCGGAAGCGGTATTTTCAAGTCCGGCGACCCTGCGAAACGAGCGGCCGCCATCGTCAAGGCCGTCACCAATTTCACGGACTCCAAACTGCTCGCGGAGCTTTCCGAGGACCTCGGCGAAGCGATGGTCGGGATCAACGAACAGGAGATCACGCTCCTGATGGCGGAAAGGGGCAAATGAAATGCGGACGGCAGTTCTGGCAGTCCAGGGAGCGTTCATCGAGCATGAACGGCGAATGCAGGAACTCGGCGCGGAATGCTTTGAGATCCGGCAGAAACGGGATCTGGACCAGCCTTTTGACGGCCTGATCCTTCCCGGCGGCGAAAGTACCGTCATGCGGAAACTGCTTCATGAACTGGATCTTTTCGAGACGCTCCTTGGCAGGATCAGGTCAGGGATGCCCGTCTTTGGAACGTGCGCGGGGCTTTTGCTTCTGGCGCGGAATGTGGAGAACGCGGAAGGGTTTGTGCCGTGCTTTGCGACGATGGATCTGACGGCCCGGCGGAATGCGTACGGACGCCAGCTTGGGAGTTTTCACGCGGAGGAACCGTTTGGAACGCTCGGGAATGTCCCCATGACGTTCATCCGTGCACCGTTCATTGAGTCGGTCGGTCCAGGAGTCGAAGTTCTCGCGCGGGTGGATGGGAAGATCGCCGCTGCCCGGCAGGGAAACCAGCTCGTGACGGCATTTCACCCGGAACTGGATCCTGATCCGCGGATCCACGCCATGTTTCTGGAGATGATGCGGAGAAGCTGAAAAACTGACGAAAAGCCGGCTTGAGTGGGCCGTGTGTTTGGGATAGCGCGGAGCAGGAGCGTTTCGTTTCTGCTCCGTTTTTGTTTTTTACAGAAAGAGAAAAGGCTTGGATCCACGCCTTGACAATGCGCTCATTCCATGCTATAATTGCATTTGCGGGTAGTCGATTTGTCTGAAAATGGAGATTTTTAGACGCTGCCTGAAGCGTTTTTGCCGCACACTCTGACGCAGTAGGATACACTGTCCGTCCGCACAGTTTGCCCGCGTCTGAGAAACACGAATCACCACATTCCCACCGGATCAGTCATGAAAAAGATACTTTTACTCGTGTTCATCTTCCATTTTCTTGCTCTCTCCGCGGTCCTGGCGAAAAGTCCGGCATTGCTCCGAACGGCACAGAACGGTCCGGAATACCAAGCCGCTCTGGAGCTGGGAAAGACGCTGTTCCCTGAGTTTCAGGAAGCCGCGGCAGAGGATCTTTCGGACGTTTCCGTTCTGTGGATCCATCACGGCGATTCCGAAAAGTACTCGATCTCCAACGCAGAAGCCGCGAAGATCCAGGAATTCGTCGAACAGGGAGGCGGACTCTTTCTGACCGGCGCATCGTGGCCGATCCTCGATCAGTTCGGCCTGGAGACCGTCTCACCGCGTCAGCTGCCCGGCAATCATGACCGAAATCCCGGTGCGGCAATTCCGTTTCCGATGAAAAACGGGGCGGAGCCGCCGATCTTCCGCGGTCTGCGGCGCGGGAATGAGCAGGGACAGAATCGGGCGGCAATTTACTTTTCGGACGGCGGGTATTCCGCGTTTTCCGATTTCCACGCGATCCGTCCGCGCGGCGGGACGCTATTGGCGGCGTCTGCTTTCGGCGACGAAAAACCGATCTGGGAATACGCGGCAGGAAAGGGGCGTGTCATTGCGTCCGGCTGGCGTTTGACGTGCTTCTCCGACCAGAAGAACGCGTTTCGCGAGAATCTGACCCGATTCACTTCGAATGTTTTGAACTATCTCCAAACTCCGTCGGACTGGGCAGAACTGATGCCGTACGATCCCGGCGCGAAACTTGACGAACGCCGACTCGCGGCGATGGAACGGAATTTTGAGCGGGAAACCGAGTCTCTGGAACTCGCGGTCCGTGACTTGATGGAGACCTGCCCGCAAGAGTACGTCAACGGACAGAAATATCTTGAGCGTTTGGCGGAATTACGTGCAGAACATTCGAGATCCGCTGCCGCGCCGGAAGTACTGTTTGAGCGTCTGGACGCACTGAAACGCATCGCGCTGCTGGAAAATCCTGCGTTGAAGAACGTCCGCTCGATCCTCGCGATCCGCCGTTCTGCCGGGAAACTGGGACTGCCCGCCAACTGGGAGAGCAATTCCAGTCTCCGTCACACGGGATACGGAAACGAGATCATCTCGATCCCGCTCACGCCTCATGCTGTTCCCGGACCGGAAGACGTGAAAACGGTCTACCGTCCGAAAAATGACGAATACGTCGGCGAGCTGGACCTCCATTTCGACGCGGACCGTCTGATGTTTTCCAAGCCGGACATGACGGAGCACGGCGGAAACGGCCGCTGGCAGCTCTTTGAGATCCCGCTGACGCCGGAGATCCTGGCGGGACAGGAGACCGCGGAAGCACGGAAGATCCGGACGATCGAGCATTCCGACGTCGACAATTACGACGCCTGCTACCTTCCTGACGGGCGGATCATTTTCACGTCAACGGCTCCGATGGTCGGCGTGCCGTGTGTTCGCGGGTCGTCGCACGTGACGAATACTTACGTTCGCCATCCGGACGGACGCGTCTGCCAGCTGACTTTCGATCAGGAGCACAACTGGAACCCCACCGTCATGCCGAACGGGCGGATCATGTTCCTGCGCTGGGAATACGCGGACATTCCGCACGCATTTTACAGGATCCTCTTTACGATGAATCCCGACGGAACGAATCAGGTGAGCTACTATGGGAGCAACTCCTACTGGCCGAACAGCATGTTCAACGCCAAGCCGACGCCGGGAAATGCGAATCGATTTTACGCGGTCGTCGTTGGGCATCACGACGTCGCGAGAGCCGGTGAGCTGGTCCTTTTCGACACGTCGATCAGCGATTTTGAGGCGGACGGCGCAGTCCAGAAGATCGGTCAGCGCGGGAAAAAAGTCGAGCCAGTCATCAAAGACGGCCTGACGCACGATTCGTGGCCGAAGTTTCTGCATCCCGCTCCGCTTTCGGACAAATACGTCATCACGGCCTGCAAACCGTCGCCGTCGGCAAAATGGGGGATTTACCTCACGGACGTTTTCGACAATTTCGTGCTTCTCTACGAGCAGCCGGAATGCGCGATCCTTGAACCGCTTCCGCTCCAGAAAACACCGATCCCTCCCGCCATTGCCGACCGGACCGACCCGGAAAGCAAAACCGCGACGGTCTTTCTGGCAGACCTCTACACTGGACCGGGATTGAAGGGGATCCAGCCCGGCGAAGTCAAAAAGCTGCGGATCTTCACCTACAATTTCTCGTACCACGGCATGGGCGGACAGGTCGATCGCGTGGGACTGGATGGACCGTGGGACATCCGCTCCGTTTTGGGAACCGTCCCGGTCGAAGAAGACGGCTCGGCACACTTTACCGTACCCGCTAACACGCCGATCGCCATTCAGCCTTTGGACGAAAACGGAGCCGCGCTTCAGCTCATGCGCACGTGGTTCACGGCCATGCCGGGTGAGGTCGTCTCATGCATCGGCTGCCATCAGAACGCAAAACTCGCGCCCGTTCGCCAAAAAACGCTTGCGGGAAGCCGGCCGGCCTCCGAGATCACGCCGTTTTACGGACCGGACCGAGGTTTCTCGTTCCGAAGAGAAGTTCAGCCCATTCTGGATAAATACTGCGTTGGCTGCCATACGGAAAATCGCGACAAAAACGATCCGGTACTGGCCGGCGTTCCGGAGACGTTCTCTCTGGAAAATACGGACGACATTCCGCTCACAGCCAACAGCCGCACGTACAATCATGGAGCCAGATTTTCCCGCTCGTACCTGGATCTGCGCCGATTCGTGCGGGGACACACGATCGAATCGGACGTTCATCTCCTTTCTCCGCGTGAGTTCCACGTTTCCACGACGCGGCTTTTCCAGACGCTCAGAAATGATCCGGCAGGACATTACGGAGTGGCGGAAATGCTTTCCCCGGAGGACTGGGACCGCCTGACGACCTGGGTCGACATGAACACGCCGTTCCACGGAACTTGGGTCGAGATCAGCGGCAGTCAGCGAACAGACCGGCTGGCGCGTCTGCGGGAAGACCTGCGGCAAATGTACGGCGGCACGGTCCAGGATCAGGAAGGGATTTGGGATCCGTATGTTCCCGGAGCGGTCAAACCGGTGCTTCCGCCCAAAGAGAAGATCGGCGCAGGGATCCTGGCTCGCAAAGCCGCTCCGCCGGTCCCGGAGATCTCGCTTCAGGAAACGTTTGACTCTCAAAAGACTCAGACGGTCACGCTCCCCAACGGTGAGACGCTCGAATTCGTTTACGTGCCCCGCGGGACGCTCAACGGTCAAGCCGTCGGCGGGTTCTGGATGAGCAGAACGGAAGTGACCAACGCACAGTTCCGCGCCTTCGATCCGCAGCATGACAGCCGGTACGAGTTTGGCGATTTCCTCGTCTTCAGTCTGGAGGATCGCGGATTCCAGACCGACGGCGACGCCCAGCCGGTCATCCGCGTTTCGTGCCGACAGGCGGAAGAGTTCTGCCGGTGGGTCACGCAGCTTCTGGAAAAGGAGAACGGCGCGGTTTGCTCGCTCCCGACGGATCTTGAGTGGACGTACGCAGCGAGAGCAGGTTCAGCGAACAGGCAGTTCTTCTACGGCGGCCCGGACGATGATTTCAGTCCATTCGCCAACCTTTCGGACCTGACGAATCACGTGATGCCGACGTACGCTCCGTGGAAACTCCCCTCCGACGCGGTACCGCCTTGGCGTCCGGCAGACACGCGGTTTAACGATTCCGCCCGTGCAACGGCGAATGCCGCATCGTACCAGCCCAACGCCTGGGGCCTGTTCGACGTCCACGGCAATGCAGCCGAGTGGCTAAACTGCGAAGGAGAAACCACCCTGGCGGCCGGCGGCTCGTTCAACTCCCGCCCGTCGGAAAGCACGTTTCATTCCAGAGTTCCGTACCCGAAAAACCAGCCGGTCTACGACGTCGGTTTCCGGGTGATTCTGAAATGAGTTTTTCCCGTACCCATTTTCACGCACATTTTTATGGAGAGTAAAATCATGATGAAATACTTCCTCGCTTTCGTTTTGTGCTTTGCGGGACTTTGCCAGCTGGAGAATTTCACCTTGGCGCAAGAAATGGAAACATCGTGGCCGAATGGCGGGCTGACGCTTCAGGAAGCGTACGCGCAAACGGCCGAAGGCGGGACGCTGACGATCAAGCCCGGAACGCACGAAGTCCCCGAAACGCTCGTCGTTCGCAAAAATATTAAGATCGTCGGCGAAAGCGCGAATCGGGAGGAAACCATCCTGAAAGGCGGAAAGGAAAACGTTCTGTGCATCGCAAGCGGCTCTGCGGAGATCAAAAACCTGACCTTCCGAAACACAGGAGAGAAAGCAGATCCAAAATACTCCGCGGTTTGGGTCCAGTCACGCACATGCGTATTCGAAAACTGCCTGTTTACGTCCGAGGTCGGTAATGGTTTCTCCGTTAATCAAAAAGACGCGGATCCGACCTTGACACGCTGTACTGTAAAAGATTGCGGAGATGCAGGTTTTTGGCTCACGTACGGAGCCAAAGGGAAATTCATCGAATGTGAGATCAAAGGAAACAAAGCGGTCGGGATTCGGGTCAGAGATCGCGGAACGGCTCCAATAGTAGAAAAATGCCGATTCACCAATGGAAAACATTGTGGAGTCCATCTCGATCTGGGGGCGGGAGGAACGTTTACGGAATGTGAATTCATCGGAAACGAGCAATCTGGAATGTTCGTCACGGGTAACGGGACGAATCCGACGGTGGAAAAATGCCGATTTACAGATGGAAAAGGCGATGGAATTACGATCAACTGCGGCGCGGATGGGACATTTACGGAATGTGAATTCATCGGAAATCAATGGTCCCAAATCACGCTTCGGGGAATCGGAACGGAGCCAACGGTACACAAATGCAGGATCTGCGACGGAAAAGCAAGCGGCATCCTGGTCTGCGGCGGGGCGGGAGGAACGTTTACGGACTGCGAGGTCTATGGAAACAGCGGTGTCGGCATTCTGGTCAAAGACATGAAAACGAATCCGACGGTAGAAGGGAACAAAGTGCAGAAGAATCGGCAGGGAGGGATCCATATCTCTGAATATGCCGATGGAACGTTCCGAAATAATACATTGACGGCAAATTATGAGGAACACTGGAGTATCAGCAGAGACAGTTCGCCTGTGCGCGAGAATAATATTTCGGATGGCGCTTCAGAAACATCGTGGCCGAATGGCGGGCTGACGCTTCAGGAAGCGTACGCGCAAACGGCCGAAGGCGGGACGCTGACGATCAAGCCCGGAACGCACGAAGTCCCCGAAACGCTCGTC
>SUVI01000123.1 GCA_015062085.1 Planctomycetaceae bacterium | reverse complement strand
TGACGATGCCGGTTTCGGTGACGACGATGACGACGACGCGGCAGCGGATGACGATGCCGGTTTCGGTGACGACGATGACGACGACGCGGCAGCGGATGATGATGCCGGTTTCGGTGACGACGATGACGACGACGCGGCAGCGGATGACGATGCCGGTTTCGGTGACGACGATGACGACGACGCGGCGGCAGATGACGATGCCGGTTTCGGTGACGACGATGACGACGACGCGGCAGCGGATGACGATGCCGGTTTCGGTGACGACGATGACGACGATGACGGCGACATTGAAGCTCCGGAAGAAGCTGAAGAAGATCCATTTGCGTAATAAAAGCAATTTATGATCTCAAAAAACTGGAATGAATTGATTTCTGCGATCCACAACACCGTGGATCGCGGATTTTTTGTAGTGACGGGAGGCGGCAGCATGCTCATTTCCCGTCTTCTTTGTATCCCTGGTGCCTCGCAAACGGTACTGGAAGCAGCGATTCCTTACAGTCCGGAAGCCCTGACCCAATTTCTTGGCCGGCAGCGCCCAGACCAATTCTGTTCCGGATCCACAGCGCGCCGGATGGCGGTTTCGGCATGGCATCGTGCCCAGTCACTTGCGTTAAAGTCTTCCGAAACCGATTTGCCGTCCAACGCGATTTTTGGATTTGGCCTCACGGCAACCCTCGCGACATCGCAGGAACATCGCGGAGAGCACCGAGCCTACGCATCCCTCCATACGCTTGACCGGACCGTTTCTTGGACACTGAAACTTGAAAAGGGGCGGCATAGTCGTGCTGAAGAAGAGGAGCTCGTTTCTGATTGGGCTTTGGAGCTGCTTGGTGAGCACTGCGGTCTGCTTCCGCGCCGGCATGAACCAACGGAGGAGGCGTATGCTCCTGAAGTCTGGAAGAAGATCATAACGCAGGAGCTTCCCTTTGCTGAATTGCATCGGGACGGCACATTTTCTGAAACGCTTTCTCCGAACACTGTGGGAATTTTTCCGGGGTCCTTTGATCCGATCCACGCAGGACACTGTGAAATGCACAAAATAGCGGAACAGTTTCTCAACGGGCCGGTCATTCCGGAACTGACGCTGTTTAATGCAGATAAACCGCCGCTGGACTACGTGTCGATCCGTCAGAGGATCGAACAGATTTTTGCGGAACCGCGATTTTCCGGCAAATCGCTCCTTCTTTCGGGACTTGCGTACTTTACGCAGAAATCGAAGCACTTTCCGGATCGAACGTTCATCGTAGGAATGGATACTCTGGATCGGATCTCAGACGTAAGATACCATTTTGGAGAATGGAGCTTACTGGAGCGCTCTCACCGGCTTCTAAAAGAAAATGGTGCCCGGTTTTTGGTGTTCGGCCGAGTCAAGAAAACTTTGGCTGGCGAGGAGTTTGAGTGTTTTGATCCTCAAAAAATTTCACCGTTTCTTGCGGAACTTTGCACTTTTGTGCCGGAAAAAGAGTTTCGAAACGATCTTTCTTCAACGCAGATCCGTAAAAAACTTTCCCTAAACAGTAAAATCCCTTGAAGTTCCTGCTGAAATCTGCATAAATCCCAAAAAATTTTTCTTTTTTTGGGGGAAACACTTGACACATGCCGGAGATTCAAGTAGAATAAAGAAATTGGGTTTTCGGTCAGTTAAAAACTGGAAAACCTAAAAAAATACAAAAAATATTTTATTCAATTTCCTGCCGGAAACCGGAACCTTTTCCTTTGTGAACCCCCCTGCCGGTCAATTCTGGATTCGTGGAAATGAGGTTTAAATTTTTTTCAGAAAGGATAGAACCATGTTTGGAATTAGCACGACCCAGCTTCTTATTTTCGGCGTTATCGCACTTCTCCTTTTCGGTACGCGTCTTCCGGCGGTTGCCCGTTCGTTTGGACAGAGCGTTCAGGAATTCAAAAAAGGTCTGAAAGATGTGAATGATGATGTGGAAGCCGATGTGGATCCTGCAAAAAAGGATAAAGATGCCGAATGAGCACGTTCGCCGTTGAAATCAGTTCTGCGGTATTTTTGGGCCTTTTTGATGTTGGCTCCATGTTCGTCATTGCCCTTTTGGCCGTTCTCCTTTTTGGCGGAGATCTGCCGAAGATGGGGCGTAAATTCGGAAAGTTCTATTCTGAATTTCAGCGTAACGTGGGAGCGTTCAAAAGTGAAGTTTCCAGCGTCATGAATGACATTACGTCGGAGATCAACGACCCATCTTCGTCCAGATCGTCGGTTGCGCGTTCTTCCGGAGCCTCTTCTGCGAAGAAATCGGCGTTAGTCAAAGACGAAGACGAGATCGAGGCGTCTGCACCCAAGTTTGAGCCGCCGAAAAAATAGAAATGGAGAGGGTCCGTGCTGCGCGTTTGCCGCAGGACCGATACTCTTCTTACGCACAGAGTACATTTGACTTCCCTTTATGGAGATCTCATTTTCCATGAAGGGAAGTTTGTGTGTTGCATGGTGGAAAAAACGCACGGTAGAAAAGCGTACAGCAGGAGGGCGTACGATGGAAAAACGGAAATCAGGGATGAAAAAATGACTGCGCGCATCTTTCAGCTTTCAAAGCAGAATATTGATGGATCTCCGGCCGACATTGCGGTAAATGCTCTTCGAAACGGCGAGCTGGTCGTTTTGCCGACGGAGACGGTTTACGGGATCGCGGTCCGTGCAGACGATCAGGCAGCGGTAGAGCATCTTTTGGCTGCGAAGAATCGTTCGGAGAAAAATCCGTTTACGCTGGCATTCAGCGGGATCCCGCAGCTTCTGAAATTCGTGCCTCAAATGTCCGTTACGGCAGAGCGTCTTGCTCGGCGCTGCTTTCCCGGTCCTGTCACTCTCGTCATGAACGCGGATCTTCCTGAAAGTGCCGTTTTTGCGCTTCCCGAGGGCGTCCGGCGCTACATCATGCCGGAAGATTCGATCGGGATCCGGGTCCCGCAGAATACTTTTACGCTTGAAGTGCTCCGAAAGGCGGATTTTCCGATTGCGCTGACCAGTGCGAATCTCTCCGGGCAGGTCGATTCCACGTCGGCAGAGGAGGTGATCCAGGCTCTCGGCGACAAAGTGGACTTGATTTTCGATGATGGTGACTCACCGCTGAAACGCGCGTCTTCTGTGCTTCAGTTTGCCAAAAACTCCAACATTTTCCGGATCCTGCGTGCGGGAGCGGTTTCCAAAGGGCAGCTGGAACGGCTCGCGCAGCCGCTGATCCTTTTTGTGTGCTCCGGAAACACTTGCCGCAGTCCGATGGCGGAAGTGCTAGCACGCGCGATCTTAGCGCAGATGCACGGGACGGTCCCCGAGAAGGTCGAGCAGGAGCTTGGGATCCAGTTTCTTTCGGCTGGAACGTACGCAAACGATTTCTCTCCTGCGAGCCCGAACGCACGGCACGCCATGAATGCCGTCGGTTTGAGTCTTGCACAGCACATTTCCAGACCGGTCACTCCGGCACTTCTCGAATACGCGGACCTGATCTACGCAATGACGCCTGCACATTGCCGTCAAATGACCAGCATCATGCCGGAGATCTCGCACAAAATATTCACACTTGCGAGGACTTCCGGAGGGATCTCGGATCCATACGGCGGGTCGATCGAAGTTTACGAAACGTGTGCCAGACAGATCCGCGAAGCACTGGAAAAAGAGTTTGCTGCTTCCGATTTCCAAAAAATCGCCTTTTCTGACCGAATATAATGAAGTCGGACACGGTAAAGAACGGGGAACTGGAGAGCTCCGGCAGGTGCCGTCTGATTTCAATGCAGGAGAAAAGGAAATGCACGAGCACACGATTTTGGGGATCCATTCTGAAAACCGAATGGAGCAGTCCGCACAGGTCCAGAAGATCCTGACCGAGTATGGATGCAGCATCCGAACACGGATCGGACTGCACGAGGTCCAGGAAGGTGTCTGCGCACTGGACGGGGTCATTCTTTTGGAACTTTTCGGCGACCAAGCGTCCTGCGGGGAACTTTACGCAAAATTGAATGAGATTCCCGGCGTCGAAGTCCAAAAAATGGTCTTTACGCACTCGACTGTCTGAACTTTTCGAAGAAAGAGAGAAAGAAAAAAGCTCACCGCATTTTCACGATGAGCTTTTTTTGCGGCTATCTCACGATTTTTCAGGCGATTTTGCCCGTTTTTTTCAGGTACGCGATCACTTCATCCGCCAGTTCTTCCGCAGATCTCTCACCGCCCTTCAGGACGATCTCGGCATTCAGCGGTTCTTCGTAGGGATCGTCGATTCCGGTGAAACCTTTGATCTCGCCGGCGCGGGCTTTTTTGTACATTCCCTTCGGGTCGCGCTGTTCGCAGATCTCCAGCGGAGTGTCCACAAAAATTTCCACGAAATCACCTTCCGCGCTCTTCGCACGCACACGGTCGCGGTCCACACGGTAGGGGCTGATGAACGCGGTGATGGCCAGGATGCCGGCATTCGCGAAAAGATTGGCGACAGCGCCGATACGGCGAATGTTTTCCTCACGGTCCTGTGCGGAGAAACCGAGGCCGAAACGTTTCGCAAATTCTTCACCGTGAACATCCAGAAGCATTTTCGGAGCTGCGTTCAGACCATGGCGGACATTATCGCCGTCAAGCACGACACTGTGAACGCCCATTTGATTCAGTTTGTGATCCAGAACGTTCGCGATCGTGCTTTTACCGCATGCGCTCAGACCAGTGAACCACAAAATGCCGCCTTTATTTCCGTTAAGTTTTTCGCGGTCTTCACGAGAAACGGAATTTTCGTGCCACACGACTTCGACTTTTTCTTCGATTGCCATTTTTTTCTCCAAAGGGTTCAAAATAAAAATCAAAAAATACTATCCTTTTAAATTTTCGGTCAAATGGACCGTAAATTCTATAAAATTTTACCAAATTATCAGAAATTTACGAGGGGGGGGGAGGAAATTTACGCATTATGCCGATTCTCTCAAAGTTCGCTAAAAAATCGCCATTTTTGAGGTATTTTGCCTACATTTTGTAACTAAATGACTCTGCTTAAATTCTCTGAATGTGTCATGGAAAGCAGATCTGCTGGAAAAATTTCAAGAAAATTTGAGAAAATTTACTTTTTTGGGCAAAATCAATCTTTACGCAATTGGAAAAATTTGAGAAAATGCTTCCATTCAATGACACATTCCAGGGGGCTTTGGCCGCGGACGGTGTTGATTTCCCAAAAAAGAAACTTTCGGCAGATCGTCGATTCTTGTTCAAAGGAGTAAACAAAAAATGAAATCCAAATGGATGATGATTTTCGGGGCTGCGGCCTGCGGCTTGATCCTGTCTCTTTCCGTCGTTGCCCAGCAGGGGAGCACGACAAAGGCTGAACCCACATTTCGTCCTTCTTCCGTCGCGCTGATCGACGTCAACTACATCATCAGCCAGAACGCGAATATTGAAAAGCAGTTCAAAGCGATCGATGAAAAATACCAGAAACTCCTTAAAGAGGCCGCTGGTGAATCGCAGGAACTCACCCAGCTGCGTGAACTGCTCGGGACCTACGAACGCAATTCCGAGAAATATCGTGAAACGGAACAGCAGATGCTGGCACTCTCCGGAGAACTGGATTCCAAGCGCGTTATGCTCCTTCGTCAGCTGACGGAAGAACGCATCCGTTACTTCAACTCTGTTTACGACAATATCGTGGCTCAGGCAGAGCGCTGTGCGTCACACTTCGGCATGTCGATCGTCATGAACTACAATCGCAAGAAGCCGCAGGAAGATGTTCCGCTTCTCCCCCCTCAGCAGTATGGACCGTACTTTGTTGAGTACACCCAGTTCATGACGGTCCGTCCGATCGTTTGGGCCAAAGAAAATTATGTCGATCTGACCAACGTCATTCTCAAGGAGATCCAGAAAGCCGATCCGACGACGATCCGTCAGACCGATACCACGGTCCAGGCTCAGCCGGCTGCAACGAACGCTGCGGTCGGAACACAGGTCCGCCAGTAAGACCGCGTTGATCCTGTATGCAGTTTTCTCTGAATGCTAACCATTCCGCGTAGTGCCGCAAAACCGCATTACGCGGAATTTCATGAGAAAACTTTTTTGGCACTTCCGGAAAGTGCGTACCGATCCAGGTTCCGATCTCACCACTGGGTGCACAGAAGAGACGCAGAAACACACTGAAAAGAAAAAAAGAGGAAAAAGGCAGTGAACGTGCCCTGACACGAATTTCACGGAAAACACGAAAAGACGCAAATAAATTTTTTAAAATTAAAAAATGTTCGTGCGCTCTGTTTTTTACTGCTTTTTGTGTTCAGATCCGTGTTTCTCTGTGAGTTTTCTGTGTCTTCAGTGGTAAAACTGGTACGCAGTTCCCGGATGGACCACTTTTTTTATTGGGCGTTTCCTTTAAGCGTTTCCTTTCCATTTTTTTCATTCGGATCCTTTCCTCATGTCGCAGTCAGGCCTTCAACGCACACTTGCCGCCTCCGTTTCGGTCCATGGGATCGGATACTGGAGCGACCGGGACATCACCGTCACTTTCCAGCCGGCGGAACCTGATTCCGGGATCGTTTTCGTGCGCGAAGATCTTCCAGAAAAACCGCGGATCCCCGTTTCTCCAGAGTACCGCATCTCCATTCCGAGACGCACTTCTCTCGAAAAAAATGGTGCGCGGGTCGAAATGGTGGAGCACATTCTCTCGGCATTGACCGGGATGCAGGTCGATAATTGCGAGATCCGTGTCACAGGTACTGAAATGCCTGGAATGGATGGAAGCGCACTGGCGTTCGTAGAAGCGTTTGAATCCGTCGGATACGAAACACAGGACGTACCGGCACACACGCTCTCTTTGAACGCACCGCTGCGGCAGGAAGAAGTGTTTTCGGAAAGACACTGTTTCGTCTCGGCAGGACCGGCAGATGCCCTGCGGATCGCCTTTGAGATCCGTTACGCACAGCTGGCTGCGATCGGCACGCAGAATGCGGAATTCCTCATCACGCCGGAAACCTACCGAAAGGAGATCGCGCCCTGCCGAACGTTCGTGACCCGTCAGGAAGCGGAGGCATTTCTCAGTCAGGGACTTGCACGCCGCGCGACTTTTCAGGATCTCCTCGTTTTTGACGACTCCGGACTCATCGGAAATTCACTGCGTTTTCCGAATGAATGCGTCCGCCACAAAATACTTGATCTCATCGGCGATCTTGCCCTTCTGAAGGGAAGACTGAACGCAAAGATCCAGGCATTCTGCAGCGGACATGAACTTAACGCAAAACTCGCGCAGGCGATCCTAGCACAGAACCGTAAAATTTGAAATTTCTGAGGAAAAATGCACGCCGTTTTTCCTCTTTCCTTTTTCTTAAAATCAATCAGGAGAAGATCATGGGTAAAATTGGAATCGGCCTGAATCTCGAAGCAGTCAGGACCAGCCATAAAAGTTTCGAATGGGGCGTTCAGTTCGCGGCGGAACTCGGATACGAATACATTGAGCCAATGGTCCATTGGGGACGGGAACTGCTCTCCGAGGCTCGGTATTTCCATAGTGTTTCGATGCTCGACGATCCTTTCCGCGTCCGTGATGCTGTCGCGCGTCATGGTTTGAAGCTCTCGGCACTTTCCAGTCACTCCCAGCTCTCCAAGCCGGAGATCGCGGTCGAATACCTCAAACAGGCTGCCCGTTTCGCCAAAGAGTGCGGCGCGCCGATCCTTAATACGCATGAGGGACACAAACAGACGTGGACGACCGAGGAAGAAGATTTCGTTCTGATCAAGTACTCCATCATGGAAGCCGTCAAGGTGGCCGAGCCGCGCGGGATCCGGATCGGATTGGAGACGCACCAGACCTACTCGCTCGTTCCGGACAAATACGAAAGGATCCTGAACTTGGTCGACTCGCCGGCCGTCGGAGCCAACTTCGACACGGGAAACGCCTACCTTGGCGGTCTGGATCCGATCGAACAGCTGGAACGCTTCAAGTCACGCATCATCCACATTCACGCGAAGGACATTTCCCACGAACAGTCCGATGCGGAACGCGGTAAAGTCATGGGGACGGCCGTCGGCTGTGCTTGCGGTGACGGCGTGATCGACTGGGAAAAAGTTGCCGCCATTCTGAAACCCCTCCCGCAGGACATCGTCCTGAGCGTCGAATGCGGTACGCTCGATCAGGCGGCACGCAGTATCGAACACCTGCGCAAAGTACTCGGAAAATAGGATCCTTAACACACGAGGGAAGTGAAAAACTTCCTTCGTGTTTTTCGAAGTGTTCCATAAAAAAAGCGCGAACGTGAAGTCCGCGCTTTTCTGTGAATCGATGTCTCTAGGTGTTACTTTGAGACCCGAATCAAATGCTTCCATTGGAGTTCACGAATAACATTCAGAACTGCTTTGTGTAAAATTGTCTTTTCTACCTCATACATAGTTTGCATTGCGGAACAGATTTCCTCAATGGTCCGACCGTCAATCAGGTTTACGATATCTTTTGCAGTTGAATTCAGATAGTGAAGTTCCAACTTTTGATTACTCAAAAGGAGCATATCCCCTTCATCCCTTTTTTTCCTCCAACCAGGAAGCGGCCTCCAGGTTTTCAGTGTCTCAAAAATCATTTCGGAGTTTTCCATGTTTCCCTCTTAGATATTAGGATTCTCTCGAAAATCTGTCCTGAAACGATTCAGGAAGTTCTTCTGCCTGGAATTTTTCGATTGCAGGGAGGTGACCAATTTGAAAATGATATCCTTCCCCCATTTCTCTGGCTGCGCTATGTATCATTGATGCACCAACCGCCGCAAGGATACCTCCTACAGCTGCCATTAGTAATGCACTTCGAACAGTTACGCCATTATCTGTGATTTTGGGTTCTTCCCAAGCCTTTTTCTCAGATTCATTCATTTCGTTTTTCATGTGGAGTTCTCCTTTTAGGATAATTGGGAATCAAAGTACTCGATCCCGTGAAACATGATTAATAAAATCCGGGTTGATAATTCCGGATGCCAAATTTTGAATATAAGCGCGTACTTTTGGATTCTCCCAGGAATGGATCCCTTTGCTGCGCCAGATGTCTGTGAAAGGAGTTTCCAAGACATTGCCGATTGTAAATGGAAGCGTACAGTCGAGCCGTACATCTCCATTAGGACGGACAATGATGGAAGATACCGGCAGGTCCAGCTTATATTGCAGCTGAATTCCTTCTGGAATGGAGTAACGGATGATGATTTTATTTCCCCAATGTTTCTGAAGTGTTTCAATCATCGTAAACATCGCGCCGCGCTGTTCTTCATTGAGCAGAATCTGTTCATTTTTCGCGGCTCTTCCGCTGACCATCGTTTCACCGCAAAGAATCGACCCGGCTCCCAGCTGATACGCGAATTCGACCATTTCCGGCAATCTTGCGAGATTATCCGGGGTAATTGTATGTGCAATCGCCAGAGGAATTCCGGCGGAAGAAACCCCTAGTGCTGCTCGTGCTGCGGCATCCCAGCTTCCAGTAACTCCGCGGAAGGCATCGTGTTTTTCGCGAATATTGTCGTCAATCGAAATCTGCAGCCAGTTGAAAGAGTATTTGCGAAATTTCTGAATCCAGCTGTGATTCATTAGCAATCCGTTAGAAATTAACACAAATCCTGTATTGTCTTCGTGCAGAATATCCATAATTTTGATGAGAGTTTCTCCCATCAAAAGTGGTTCACCACCAGAAAGAATACACTGAAAAATGCCGCCATTCTCAACAATATGCCGCGACAATGCCAGCCAATCTTCCGGTTTCATGCGTGTTTGAACGTCTGAGTCACCAGAACGATTGTAGCAATGTTTGCAGCGCAGATTACAAGCACCGGTCAATTCAAACTGAATTCCTGTCGGCATCTGGAATTGGAGTGGATACTGACCGGCTGCCTGTAATGCCTGGGTATTTTCTCGAATTCTCTTTAGATTGGTACGCTCTCGGCGAATTAATGGATGTTCTACTGTCATAGCTTCTCGCAAGTGAATTAAAGGTTTCGTTTCGCTTAGGAGGAGAGACATACCCATATTTCAAGAAATAAAAAAAGGGAGTACGTCAAACGCATCCCGGTACGGAGGTCCACAACAACCCCAAAAACATAGATACGCAACGACTCCCAAAGCCGATTACGCTCTTGTTTTTGTGTTATATCTATATAGTATTATAGAGTATGCTGTCAAATGACAACATACCCCTAATCGCTGAAACGATAATAGATGTTGTGGTTTCCGTACCGTTAAGCGAATTCAATGGACATATAAAGCCCTACTATTTCATTATAACTTGATTTGTAAGAATGTCAAGTGGTAAAATGAAATTTTTTGTAGATTTTTGCATAAAAAAAGCGCGAACGTGAAGTCCGCGCTCTTTTTGTATCGTTGGATCGTCGGTCAAATCTTATTTGGCGACTTTCTTCAGGACGATACGGCTGTCAGCGACGGAGCAGCCAAGTCCTTCGGCATGAACGATCAACGGGTTGATGTCCAGCTCGGCGATCTCCGGGTTCTCGGCGACCAGGATGGAGAGACGGGTAAGCGCGTCTTCCAGAGCCGCCAGGTCGTGCTGACCCAGACCGCGGTAGTTGTTCATCAGCTTGTAGACCTTCGTGTTTTCCAGCATGCTGTGCAGGAAATATTTGCTCGTCGGAGCAAGACGGAACTGAACGTCTTTCATGAGTTCCGCCGTCGTACCGCCCATACCGAACATGACCAGCGGACCGAATTTCGGGTCGCGGTTGCAGCCGAGGATGACTTCGGTGCCTTTCGGAGCCATTTCTTCGATCAGGATGCTGTCGATCTTGGCGCCCGGGACGTTCTTTTCAATGTTGGCGTAGATCTGTTCGAAACCGGCTTTGGCTCCGTCCGCGCCTTTGATGTTGAGGAGAACTCCGCCCGCGTCGAACTTGTGTTTGACGTCGGCAGACATGACTTTCATGACGACCGTGGTGTTCCATTCGCCGACCGTCTTGGCAGCGTCTTCCGCCGTGGTGACGACGGCGCTCTTCAGAAGCGGCAGACCGTAGCAGGCGAAGATCTCACGGCATTCCGCCTGTGCGAGGTATTTGCTGTCCGCATCGCCGAGTTTTTCCGCGATGATCTGAGCGCACTTTGCTTTGTCGGTGCCTTCGACGCTGACCGGGGCACGGTCGGTGAGTTTGGCCTGTTCGGAAAGCGCGTAGGCAGCGCCGAGAGCGCGGACGGCATCTTCCGGGAAGCTGTAGTTCGGGACACCGCCGTCACGGAGGTTCTGAACGCCTTTCGTGACCATTTCAGCGCCCATGAAGCTGGCGACGATCGGAATGTTGAGGTCTTTGGCGACCTGCGGGATGATCTCGCCGATCTCGTCGATGTCCGTCATGGACTGCGGGGTCAGGATGACCAGACCCATGTCGACGCCGGCATCTTTGAAGACTTCTTTGCAGGCGGCTTCGTAGCGGTCGTGCTTCGCGTCACCGATCACGTCGACCGGGTTGCGGAGGGAAGCGGCAGCCGGAAGCTGTTCGCGGAGGGCGTCTTTCGTGGCGTCCGCGATCGTCGCGAGGGTCAGGCCGTAGCGTTCGGCAGCGTCGGTCGCCATGATGCCGGGGCCGCCGGCGTTGGTGATGATGGCGAGACGATTGCCGCGCGGCATCGGCTGGTTGCAGTACAGAGCGGCGTAGTCGAACAGCTCGGCGATCGAATCAACGCGCTGGATGCCGGACTGCATGAGCAGTGCCTGGTAGACCGCGTCGTTACCGGCAAGCGAACCGGTGTGGCTGGAGACGGCTTTCGCGCCCGCGGCGGAACGGCCGGATTTCAGCACGAGGATCGGCTTTTTCTTTTCGTAGAAGATCTTCGAAGCGATCTCCTGGAATTCCGCACCGCTGGAGATGGATTCCAGATACATCGCGATCACTTTCGTGTTCGGGTCGTCGGCCAGGTAGTTGAGCAGGTCGATCTCGTTGACGTCGGCTTTGTTACCGAAAGAGACGAATTTGCTGAAGCCCATGTCGCGTTCTTCGGCAAAGTCAAGGACCGAGGTGCAGAGCGCGCCGGACTGGCTGATGAAGGCGAGGGAACCGGCTTTCGGGGTCTTCGCGGCGAACGTGGCGTTCATTTTCGCGTCTTCTTCGGCATTCAGGATACCGAGGCAGTTCGGACCAACGAGGCACATGCCCTTGGCGTGGACCAGTTCGACGAACTGTTTTTCAAGTTCGGCACCGGCGGCGTCGACTTCTTTGAAACCGGCGGAAATGCAGACGAGAGCTTTGACGCCTTTTTCGGCGCATTCTTCGGTCGTCTGAAGAACGAATTTGCTCGGAACGACGATGACGGCGAGGTCCACATCACCGGGAACGTCTTTGATGGAGGCGTAGGCTTTGACTCCCAGCACTTCCGGGGCTTTCGGGTTGATCGGGT
>SUVI01000122.1 GCA_015062085.1 Planctomycetaceae bacterium | reverse complement strand
GGAGTTGAGGGAGGAGTTGAGGGAGGAGTTGAGGGAGGAGTTGAGGGAGGAGTTGAGGGAGGAGTTGAGGGAGGAGTTGAGGGAGGAGTTGAGGGAGGAATTGAGGGAGGAATTGAGGGAGGAATTGAGGGAGGAATTGAGGGAGGAATTGAGGGAGGAATTGAGGGAGGAATTGAGGGAGGAATTGAGGGAGGAATTGAGGGAGGAATTGAGGGAGAACCTGCCTTGACACGAATTTCACGAAAGACGCGAAAGTGCACAAAATGGATCTTTTGAAAATCTAAAATCATTTCGTGAAATTCGTGTTTTTTCGTGAAATTCGTGTTGCAAGTTCCTCATTCTTTGGTTTTTCGCGGATCAGTCTTCGTGTTCGAGGTGAAGAGTCCGGTTCATGAATTTCGCTAGGTCGTCGTAGATGGAGTAGAGGACTGGGACGAGGAAAAGCGTCAGAACGGTCGCCCCCACAGTTCCGACGGACATGGTGAAGGCCATGGGGATGATCATGTGCGCTTGGAAGGAGGTCTCGAAACAGATCGGCATCAATCCTCCCACGGTCGTGAAGGTCGTCAGGAAGACCGGACGGAAACGCCGTTGCCCCGCATCGATACAGGCCTCGCGGATGCTCATTTTCTGGTCACGGACCCGCATGTTGATGAAGTCGACGAGGACGATGGAGTCGTTCACGACGATCCCTGCCAGCGCAATGAGTCCGAATGCGGAGAAAAAGGTCAGCTGCATTTGGAAGACCGCGTGTCCCAGGATGACGATGACGACCGCAAATGGAATGACGGACATGATGATGAGGGGCTGCGTGTAGGAGCCGAACTGCATGGTGAGGAGGATGAACATCAAAAGCATCGCGACGGTGAAGCCGATCTTCATCGAATTGAAGGACTCTTCTTCCTGTTCCCGCTGACCTTCCCACCGAATATTGATGTGCGGGAACTCTTTTTGCAGTTCCGGAAGAAAGGCAGGAATGACGTTTCCGTCGGCATCGTATTCCGGAATGGTTCCTTGAAGGACGCCGATGATCCGGTTCGGCTGCACTTTCGTGTAGTCTGCATCTGCGGTGATCTGGATACTGCGCTGCTGGTCGATGCGGTTGATCGTGGAGTAGCCGCGCCGGATCTCAATGTCGGCCAGTTCTCCGATGGGACGTTCTACGCCGTTGATGCGGACACGCAGTTCGTCGAAACTTGCGAGTGAGCGCCGCGCCGATTCCGGGTAGCGTACCATGAGCTTGACTTCATGCCTTCCGCGCTGGAGGCGCATGACTTCGGCTCCGTAGTACGCACTTCGCAGTACGTCGGCGATGTCTGCCTGGCGGACTCCCTGCGTGACGGCGAAATCTTTGACTTTCGGGCGGAATTCCCATTTTCCGGGGAGATCGTCGTCGTGAATGTCGTAGATGCCGTCGTAGGCGGCGAGTTTGGCTTTGCACCGTTCGACGGCCTCTTCCAGTTCGTCCGCGTGTTCAGCCGGAGCCGTGACCTTGAACTCGATCGCGCTTCCTCCTGGTCCCGCAAAGGCAGAGTCGAACGTGAGGACCAGTGCACCGGGTATCGTACCGGTCTCTTTACGCCATCGGTCGATGATCTCGAAACTCTGGATGCTTCGTTTTTCTGCGTCGACGAGCTGGATCTCTACGCTTGCCATGTGGCTGGAATCACCGCCGGACATTCCGCCGCCGTGTCCGCGTCCCGACATATTCGATCCGATGGTGCGGATGGAGTGAACGGAGACCTGCTCTCCCGTTTCTTCCAGGATCTTTTGTGCCGTGCGCCAGTACGATTCTTCAATGACGTCGGCCCAGTGTGCCGTCAGCGCCTCCGGAGTTCCGTTGGGGAACTGCACGTTGCAGACGATCGAGGTGCCGTCCAGTTTCGGAAAGAAAACGAATTGGACGACTCCGCCGAGGAACATTCCGGCTGAGATGAGCATGACGGAGAAACAGACCGACAGAAAGATCATGCGGTGCGTCATGATCCGGCGAAGCAGCGGGAGGTAAATGTACTGGATGAAGCGTTCCATTCCTGCCGACGCGCAGCGCGCAAGCAGCTGAAGAAGCGGAACGATCCAGTAGAAAATGAAGAAAACGTTTCGGCCGATCCTGAAAAGCAGATTGTCGCGGTGCGACAGGTGTGCAGGGAGGATCGTGGAGGCTTCAAAAAGCGAGATGAGGAGCATGGAGATCATGACGGCAGGCAGGACGAACATGATCTTCCCCATCGTTCCCATCACGAATAGAAGCGGCGCAAACGCGATGACGGTCGTGAGGATGGAGGCCCAGACGCTCGGAAAGACTTCATGGATCCCGTCAATGGCGGCCTGACGTGCGGATTTACCCATCTGACGGTGCGTGTAGACGTTCTCACCGATGACGATGGCGTCGTCCACGACGATACCAAGTCCCATGATCAGTGCGAAAGACGAGATCATGTTCAGGGTCTGTCCCATGAGCATCAGCAGGAAGCACGTTCCCAGAAGCGCGAACGGGATCCCGAGCGAGACCCAGATCGAGAGACGCATGTCGAGGAAGAGCGTGAGGCAGAGGATCACGATCAGAAGGCCCTGAATGCCGTTTTCACCCAGCATGGCGAGCCGTTCGCGTACTTCGGTGGAGCGGTCGCCCCACGTCAGAAGCTCGTAACCTTGCGGGACCTGCGCTTTTGCGGTGTAGTCGTGGACGGCGTCCACCATGGCGAAAAGGTCTTCTTCCGGATTGCGCTGAATATTGAGGGCAAGAAACGGTCTGTCCGGTCGGTAGCGGATCCGTTTTTTCCCATCTGGAGACGAAGCGTCTTCCTGCGCCCCTGCGGTCTGCTCTTCATCGATGACGGTGCGGATCGAAATACTGCTGGCGGTGTCTACGAATTCGTCGCGCACATTTCCGAGGTCGCCGACTGTGAGGATCGCTCCCTCTTCCGTCCCCAGAAGCGGAAGCTGTGCGATCCCCTCGCCCCAGTCCTGCTTCGTGTCGCTGCGAAGAAGGATCTCCTGCGACTTTCCGCGAATGGTGCCTCCGGCCTGCTGGTGATTTTCACGGGCGATGATCCCGGCGACTTCCTGGAGCGTCAGACCGTAGCTGCGGAGCGTGTTTTCGTCCAGTTCCACGTCGATCTGGTAGTCTTTGCTTCCTACGATGTCGACGCGGGAAATATTGGGAAGCTGAAGGAGTTCGTTTCGGACCTCTTCGGCAACGTCGCGCAGTTTCAGCTGTGCGTCGATGCTCCAGTCCGGAGGTCCCAGGATCCCAACGCGGAGGATCGTTTCTTCGATCTGGAGAAGACGCACGTCCGGTCTCTCGCACAGTTCTGGAAACGTAGAGATCCTTCCGACCGCACTGTCCACTTCATTCAGAACGCGGTTCGGGTCGTCTACGTTGGATTCCAGCTCGATGCTGACGGTGCCGACATTTTCTGCAGCGGCCGACGTTACTTTTTTGATGCCGACGATGTCGCGGATCTCTTCTTCGATCTTCTGGCAGATCGCTTCTTCCACTTCTTCCGGCGTTGCGCCCGGATACATGACGGAGACCGAGATCATGTCGATGTCGAAATTGGGAAACGTTTCCCGATTCAGGCTCTTAAGGCCCCAAAAGCCCATCAAAAAGACGGCGATCATGATGAGGTTCATCGCCGGAACGTTGGAGACTGCCCACTGAAAAACTGATCTCATCGTGCCGCCTCCTTTTTCAGTGCCTCTTTCTGCGGCATAGTTTCATTCTGCGGCATCGTTTCGTTTGGGACCTCAGACTCCGGCTTTTCTGGCGGGATCGCGTTAGACGGGATCGGGGCTTTTTCTTCTTTCTCCGTTTCCTTTTTTTCCTGGATGCGGATGCGAGTTCCTTCTACCGGAGACGCAAGCGGGGAGACGATGACGCTGTCACCGGGTTCCAGAACGTTCCGTTTTGCGTAGACTAGGATCCTTCCGGACTTCGTGTCAAAGTGAGCCGTCATGATTTTGGAGGCGCGCACGAGTACGTCCTCACCGGCTTCGTTTTTGCCCGCTTTCCAGACGGTCCCTCCCGGCAGGACGGCCATTTCGGAGAGATTCAGAAGCGGACGGGCCGGATCGGCGTGGATCTCGACGACGACGAACATTCCGGGCATCAGAGTCGGAGAGACCGTATGTTTCAGCGGCCGGCCTTCGATATTGAACGCCTGAACGTTTAGCGGATCATCGACGACGACCCGGCACGGCATCATGCGCGTTCGGGAATCCAAGCCTGGACCGTCGAGGTACGTGAGTGTCCCTGCCCATTCGTAGACCGTGTCGTTCAGCTCGTACCTGAGCCGGACCGGCGTGTCGGCGAACTGGTAGAATTGGCGGAATGCGGACGGATCGGAAGACGAGTCCTGTTGTGCCGCCGCGTCATTTTGTTCTTCTTGTTCTGTCTGTCCTGCCAGCTCTTTTTGTTCTTCTTGTCCTGCCAGCTCTTTTTGTTCTTCTTGTCCTGCCAGCTCTTTTTGTTCTTCTTGTCCTGCCAGCTCTTTTTGTTCTTCTTGTCCTGCTTGTCCTGCCAGCTGTGCTTGTCCTGTCTGCCCTGGCAGCTCTTCGGGAACTTTTTCGGCGGAGAGTTTTTCGCTCCAAAGCCACTCGACCTGCTTCATGTAGAGGCTGCACTGCACTTCTAGGCGTGAAGTGTCGTGGATGGTGACGAGATTTTCGCCGCGCTGGATGAATTTGTCCTGCTCGACGTCCAGACTCACTACCAGCCCGGTGAGCGGCGCACGGAGCGTACAGCGTGCGAGATTCAGTTCCGCTTTTTCTACGGCGACCCGAGCCAGTTCCTGAACTGCGTTGAGACGCTCTTCTTGTGCGATGAGCGCCTCGTTTTCATTTCTTTGCGTCACGACCGCCTCTTCACGCGCCAGAAGATTCAGACGAGCCGAGTCGAGTTCCGTCTGCGAGACGGCTCCTTTTTCATGTAGTGTCTGGCAGCGTTCCACTTCGAGTTTTTGCGTGTTGAACTGTTCCTGCGCGATCTCCAGACGCTTCAGATTGTTCTGGACGGCGACCTTCCACTCTTCGATCTCACGCGCCGCCTTGATGAGCGACTGCTGCGCTTCCTGAAGAGCGTGCCGGTAGTCCTGCTGGTCGATCTCCATGAGGATGTCGCCTTTCTGAATGTAGCGTCCAACGCGGCAGTTCGGAGAAAGGAACGTAATGTTGCCGGAGACCTCCGACGCAACGGAGACCTTCCGGAACGGGATCACCACTCCGTCGACCTGGAACGTGACCCCCTCTGTCTCGAGGAACGCAGTTTCTGTTTCTACGATCGGAATGAGCTCTGGAACTGCGGCGGCTTCCTGTGGACTTCGGCCTGTGCTGATGCGCAGTGTTATGAAGAGCCCGAGTGAAAGGATCACGGCAGAGATCAGCACGTGAAATACAAAAACCGGCCAGGAACGGGTGGCGTCGCGAAGGAAGGCGTTTTCTTCAGTCATGAGTGGATTTTCCTTCTGGAATGGATGCATTAGGATCTCAAAAACATCCTCGTGAAGTCTTTTGCCTATTTCGGTTACTTTACGGAGGAGTAAAGGTATATTTTACTCGATCGGGATATTTTGTCAATGGTGTAGATGGTCGTTTTTTATGAAAATTAGAGAAATATGATATTTTCAAAAAGAAAACAGTTTTGTATGGTGAACCGTCTTGAAAAAAGATCTTCTTTCAAATGGCCGGTCTTCAAATGGCCGGTCTTCAAATTTTCGGTCTTCAAATTGTCGGTCTTGGCAGGCGTCAACGCGGGATCCTTTTTCGAAATTTCCATCTTCTTGTCCGAAATCTTGTGCCGACCCTTGACAAAATTTTCATTTCCAATTAAAATAGAAATAGAAATCATTTTGGAAAATGAAGTGCGAAAATTTCCGAGTTGCCGGAGAGATTTTTTATGGGAAGTCAGCTTTCACGAATTTCGATCACACTGGAAGAACATGTGCTTGAGCAGTTCGACGCACAGATCAAACGCCAAGGGTTTCCGACGCGCTCGGAGGCCGTGAAACAGCTGATCAAAGCCTCGCTGATCGAGCAGGAATGGAAAGACGGAGAAGTCGTTGCCGGAGTCATCACGCTGGTCTATGACCACCATAGATCGCGGATGCTGGATGAGATCATCGGGAAACAGCATGATTTCGGCGCGTTGGTCCTTTGCTCGCAGCACGCGCATCTCGACCATCACAACTGTATGGAAAACATCATCGTGAAAGGGCCGGTCGAGGAATTGAAAAAACTTTTTCATGGTCTGGAGACGATCAAGGGGATGACGCACTGTTCGCTCACCATGACGACGGCGGGACACCATTTCTAAAAAGAGGTCTTGTTTCTGAAAAGAGCGTTTTGCGGTCGATCGAGTCCGGATTGGAAGAAATTTTTCCTGAAATCTCTTTTTCTGGCGGGAAAAGTCTTGACAACACGGTGAATTTTGCTAAAATAGTATTACGATTTTAGAATTCGTATTATTTTTCCTGAGGGAGACCTTTTCATGCCGACCCGCCAGCCAGTTTTCAAACCTTCCGCGAGACGGGAATGTACGCGGGAAAGTGTGTGCAGGCACATTCGCCGTTTTCGCAGAGCTTCGTCTGTATTTTTTCGCGGTTTCACGCTCGTGGAGCTTCTGGTCGTCATTGCGATCATCGGTATGCTGGTCGGTCTGCTTCTTCCGGCAGTTCAGCAGGCACGGGAAGCAGCGCGTCGGATGAACTGCGCGGATCATCTGCGTCAGACGGGGCTTGCAATCCTAAATTACGAGAGCCAGATGGGGTACTTTCCAGGGATGGGGTCTTCGGTGACGGAAATGTGCGGATTTTCGGTGCAGGCGCGGATCCTGCCGTTTATGGAGCAGGACGGCGTAAATCAGCTGATCGACTACTCCGTGCCTCCCATGAGCGGAAGCAAGGGGAACATGAAACTCAACCCGGCCCAGTCGCGTGCTGCGTCGGTGAGGATCGCGTCCTATCTCTGTCCGAGCGACGGCGAAGATCCGGTCTTTACCGAGTACCAGCTCGACGGAGCGGGTGAGGGAGCGAGCCTGAATGGAACGAATTTCATGGTCGTCGTAGGTTCCGGAAAAGGGACCAGTTACGACATGCGGTTTCCGACGGACGGGATCTTTTACTGCGAGTCGAAAGTCACGTTCGGCATGATCCCGGACGGAACGAGCAACACGCTGATGCTTGCGGAATCGCTTCTCGGAAATCATCAGAATTCGGAAAAGGATCCCGTCATCGGACGTCAGGTCGGAACCAGCGGGAGTTTGAAGGGGAACTCAGCAGAACCGGGTTTTGCCGGCGTTTCGGATCCATCGGAGTCTCAATTGCGTGCCTGGGGAATGGAGGCGTCCAAATTTCAGGGGAATCGCGGAGCCGGCTGGCTTTTCGGAAGGTCGCTTTTCACTGGGGCCGTCGCGGCGATGCCTCCGAATCCGGCTTTTCCTGACAGTACGGGCTCGAGTTCTCAGCAGATGGGATTTTATTTTGCCAGAAGTGCTCATTTGGGCGGTGCGAACTGCATGACGGCGGACGGTTCATGCCGGTTTTTCTCGAACGGGATCGAACGGAGCCTCTTTCAGGCGATGGGAAGCCGAAACGGAAAAGAAGAGGAGAGCGGAACGGAATGAGAAAGATGACTGCGATGGTGTTTTTTCTGGTTTTCGGCCTTTTTCTCTGCGGGTGCGGGAGCTCGGAGCCGGGAACGTCTTTGGACCGTGCGGAAAAAGAGAGGGGGGAAGTGCTGGAGACGGATGAAAAGGAGCCCGTTGCAGTCTGTCCGTCGGTCATACTCTGCGATGGAGCCGGAAGTTTGCGTCTTGCGGTCTATCTTGGCTGCGCGGACCGGGTGTCTGGAGTCGAGCAGATCGAGAAAGACGACTCTCAGACGGTCCCTTACCGGATCGCGTGTCCGCATTTGCGCCGTCTTCCCGTTACGGGAGAAAGCCACGGCCGGCAGAATATTGAGGCGATCCTGACGCTTGAGAAAAGGCCGGAACTCATTCTTCGCTCGAAAAACACGGGGGCTGGGATGGATCCGAAAGTTCTGGAGTCGCGGACGGGGATCCCGGTGAAGGAGTTTCTCTACGGAGATCTGGGCGAGGAACGCGAGACGCTTTACGCTTCCCTTCGGCTGCTTGGCAGAGAACTTGGCGTTTCGCAGCGTGCGGAGGCGGTCATTGCGTTTATTGAGGAAAATGTCCGCGAACTTCAGAGACGCTGTCCGAAACTTCTGCCGCACCAGAGACCGAGAGTCTATCTTGGAGGGCTTTCGTACCGCGGCGCGCATGGATTCCATTCCACGTCGTCCGATTACCCGCCATTCGTGTGGGTCGGGGCGCAAAATGTCGTTCGGGATGGCGTTCAGGAACTCATTCCAGCCGAGCAGATGGCGGTCTCGCGTGAGCAGATCCTGCTTTGGGACCCGCAGGTTGTTTTTCTCGATTTGGGGACCATGAACGTACCGGGGAAAAACGGGATCCAGGAACTGCAGACCGACCCGCTCTACCGTCAGCTGGACGCGGTGAAGAACGGCCGCGTGTTTGCGCTTTACCCGAATTCCTCCTACCAGGCGAATCTGGAAGCCCGGCTCGCCAATGCGTGGTTCATTGGAAAGACCCTCTATCCGGAAGCGTTCACGGACGTGGACTTGGAGGCGAAAGTCCGGGAGATCTTTGAGTTTCTGACTGGGGCTTCGGTCATGGACGAGGTCGCAGAACCGCTTCGGAGTCAGGTCTTTCGTCCCGTTTTGATGGAGTGTATCTCGCAGGAGGGCGTGCAGGAGGGCGTGCAGGAGGGCGTGCAGGAGGGCGTGCAGGAGGGCGTGCAGGAGGTCTCTCCATGAATCGGCGTGTGCTTTGGATCTTGATCTCCGTCCTGATGCTCCCAGTCATTTTCACGATCTGCATTCACTTGGGTTCGGCTCGTCTTTCACTTTGGGATCTGGACGCAGCCGGGAAGGCCATTCTTTTCAACTCGCGGATCCCGCAGGCCTTCACGGCGATTTTGGCAGGTGCGGGACTTTCCGTGACGGGAGCCTCGATGCAGGCGGTCCTTCGCAATCCGCTGAGTTCGCCGTTCACGCTTGGAGTTTCCAGCGCGGCCGCTTTTGGTGCTGCGCTTGCGGTCATTTGCGGCGGAATGGCGGTCTCGGCGATCCAAGTGACCTTCGGCGCGTTTCTTAGTGCGCTTCTGGCAGTCCTTCTGATCCTGCTTTTGGCGGCGAAACGCAGTGTTCGGCCGGAAACCATCATCCTCATCGGTGTGGCGCTCAGTGCTTTCTATTCTGCCGGGATCATGCTGATGCAGTACATTGCGGACGAGCAGCAGCTCGCGTCGATCGTCTACTGGTCTTTCGGCGATACGCAGCGCGGAACGTGGCCGACGATCTGCGTTTTGGCCGTTCTTGTGCCTCTCGCAGGAGCCTGGTTCATGCTCCAGAGCTGGAAATTCAACGCGCTTTCTCTCGGTGAAGAAACGGCACGCGGACTCGGAGTCCCTACGCGAAGGATCAGGCTTTCCGTGATGGTCCTCGGCTCGCTCCTTACGGCGATCTTGACTGCCGCGCTCGGCATCATCGGCTTCGTGGGACTGGTCGTACCGCATCTTTGCCGACTGCTTGTGGGGGAAGACTACCGTTTTGTCCTTCCGCTCTCTTTTTTTAGCGGCGCGATCCTCCTTTTGGTCTCCGACACTGCCGCACGCCTAGTCCTAGCTCCGCGTCTGATGCCCGTTGCGATCCTGACGGCATTCATCGGCGCTCCGCTTTTCCTTCTCATGCTCATTCAGCTGGCAAATCGGAAAGGCGGTGTTTCGGAATGAAGAATTTTGTGCAGCCTTCCATTACTTCCACAGCTTCTGCAGTTTCCATTACTTCCACAGCTTCTACAGCTTCCATGACTTCCACTTCTTTCGTTTCCTCTGCGGATCCTGCCGGGACCGGAGACGGAGTGAAGAGATTTTCGGAGATGCGGAACGTCTCTGACTGCGGAACGCCGCAGCTGAGAGTCGATTCACTTGCGTTTCAGTATGGAAAGCGCGAGATCCTGCACGGTGTTTCCTTTCAGGTCCCGCCGGCCGGCGTCTTCGCGATCCTTGGACCAAACGGCTGCGGAAAAACGACGCTCCTTCGCTGCCTGGATCAGATCCTGCTTCCTTCTTCTGGCCGGGTCTATTTCGGAGAAAGAGACCTTTTGAAAATGCGTCCTGGAGAGCGCGCGAAATTCACTGCGTACGCGCCGCAGCGTACGGCCTCAAGCGGTCTGACGGTTTTTGATTCCGTTCTTCTCGGCCGGCTTCCGCATCGGACGTGGAATTCCGGACGGGAGGATGAGCAGAAAGTTTGCGAAGTGCTGGCGCGTCTTGATCTGACGGAAAAAGCCGCTCAGACTCTCGATACGCTCAGCGGCGGTGAACTTCAGAAGGCCGCTTTGGCGCGTGTTTTGGCGCAGGAACCGCGTCTCATTCTTCTGGATGAACCGACGAGCGCACTGGACTGGAAGAACCGGACGGAGATCCTGACTCTTTTGCGCAGGATCGCTCGGGAAGACGGTGTTTCGATCGTCCTGACGCTCCACGACATCAACGATGCGCTCCGCTATGCTGACCGGCTTCTTCTTTTGAAAGATGGAGCCGTCGCTGCGGAAACTGCCCCGGAAGACGTGACGGAGGAGAAACTTTCGGAGGTCTATGGACTTTCGATCCGGATCCATGAGCTCGAGGGGCGGCGGACGGCGGTCGTACAGGAGTGACGAGATGGAGCTGTTCCTGCGGTCGTTTCCTTACAGATATTTAGAAAATTTGACTCGATTTGAAATTTAGATCAAAGGAGGATTTCCATGACGAAACTTACCCCGGAACAGATCCAGGCTGCGGTCGCATTTCACGGACACCATTGTCCCGGTCTGACCATTGGTCTGCGGGCTGCCGAATACTGCCTGCAGGAGATCGGATCCGCGAAAGACGAAGAGATCGTCGCGATCGTGGAAAACGACATGTGTGCGGTCGACGCGGTCCAATTCCTTACCGGATGCACTTTTGGAAAGGGAAATTTCATTTTTCGCGACTACGGAAAGGCTGCATTTACGTTCTTTCGACGTTCTGACGGAAAGGGCGTCCGCATCATTCTGGATCCGGAACTGTGTGCCGACCTGCGCTCCCGAATGGAAGGGCTGGCCCGTGACAGTGAGGAGGGAAAGAAACTGCGCCAAGAGATGATCGATCGGCTGATGGAAGCGGAGCTGGAAGACGTTTTTCTTGTGAGTGCTCCGAATGAACCGATGCCTCAATGTGCGCGTCTGCACAAAACGATACCGTGTGCAGCGTGCGGAGAAGGGACGATGGAAACGCGTCTGGAAGAGGTGAACGGTC
Source organism: Planctomycetaceae bacterium (assembly GCA_015062085.1). Next base: position 978 of record SUVI01000122.1, on the reverse strand, counting down.
TGCGTCTTTGCCGGGTCTGCGCCGCGAAAGCGTCTCAGGAGTGAGGCGGTGCTTCAATGGGCGTTAAATTTCGGCTCTTCCGGCAACTGCGTACCGATCAGGTCCGATCTCACCATGGAGAGCGCAAAAGAGACGCAGAAACACACTGAAAAGAAAGAAGAAAAAAGGCAGTGAACGTGCCCAGACACGAATTTCACGGAAAACACGAAAAGACGCAAAAGAATTTTTAAAAAATCAAAAAATTTCGCGACTTCCGTGTTTTTTCGTGCTTTTCGTGTTCCCTTTTCTGAGTAGCTCTGTGTGTTTTCTGTGTCTTCCGTGGTAAAACTGGTACGCAGTTCCCGGATGAACCTAAATTTCTAACGCTCGAAAGCCTGCGAAATGGAGATCCGTGTTCAAAATGGGGCTTCATCCGGCGGCGTTTCCTTCTGACGAAGCAGATCCGCGCCCGTCATCAGTCCCGGAATTACCGGCAGTTTTTTGAGTGCCGGCGTTTGAGAGACCGAGGAAACGCTCTCTTTGGGGGCGGTGTGGTCCGATTTGAGACGCTCTCGCAATTTTTCACGTTTGGAAGACGGTTTCTGCTTCTGTGAAATTGGGGCTTTCGCCGGAGGAGAGGCCGGCCGGAACATTCCGGGATCGAAATCTTCCGGTTCCGCAAACACTTCCTCAGCACCAAAAGCTTCCGATTCATCGCAAAACGGCGGGACGTCGTAAGGCGGCGTTTGGGGCTGTGCTGGTACTTTGGGCTTCGCAGATACTTTTGGCTGCGGAGCGCGCGCAGAATGGGCATGGCTGGAGTGCGGAAATTTAGTTTTCATCGAAAACGCGGAATTTACTTCCAGAGACGGGCCATCCAGTGAGGAGCCATCCAGTGAGGAGCCATCCAGTGAGGAGCCATCCAGTGAGGAGCCATCCAGTGAGGAGCCATCCAGTGAGGAGCCATCCAGTGAGGAGCCATCCAGTGAGGAGCCATCC
>SUVI01000121.1 GCA_015062085.1 Planctomycetaceae bacterium | reverse complement strand
GCGCGTCTGCAAAACAGGGATCCGCGATGATGCTGTCCGCGTCTTTTCCGAATTTGCGCCACTCTTCGATCGGTTTTTCATTGAACGTGACCCCTTTCTGTGTGTCGAAATTCCAGTAAACGTTCCGGTTTACCGCAGAGTAGGGATTTTCCCAGTTTCCGAGCAGCAGATGTTCGCCACGGGAGGAATCATAGAGGATGATGTTCCGTTCCAATGTGAACGAAAGATGTGTTTCCGGTCGGGAACGCTTCAGCTGTTCCTCGCGGCTGAACGCAAAAATATTGTTCCGCACGATGTTTTCTTTTCCGTAGTGCTGGTGGAAGTTCCCCGTGTGCGTCCGGTAGACCAGATTGTTTTCCATGACGATATTTGAGGAACCTTCATCCGTATAGAGGCCCCAGCCGCCGCGTCCGTAGCGATTGTACGAGGCGACGTCGTGGATCACGTTGTTCGAGACAGTCGTGCCGGGCGAAATACCGAGGCAGTAAACGCCGCCCATGTCGGAAAGGACGCCGTGTCCAATGTGGTGAATGTGGTTAAATTCGATCTGATTTTCCACGGCGGCGGACTCGCGGTAGCCCCAGACCCAGCCGACGGAGACTCCAGTGTAGAAGCCATCGAAGATCTCATTGTGCAGGACTTTATTTCGGGGAGAGTGACCGATCCAGATGCCGATCCCTCCTGCGTCGATGCGTCCGTAACCGCGGATGATGCAGTTCCGTACGGTGACTCCGGAGGTCAGATTTTGCGGAGAAAGATCCGTTCCATGCCCGGCACCAATGCGCACACCGCCGGCTCCGAGGTCTTCCATGAGGCACTTTTCGACGCGGCACGCACTGCATCCCTGGTGAAAGTGGAAGGCATAGCCGCCAATATTCCGCACGATACAGGACTCAAATGTCAGGGCTTCCGCATGATCCGCGAGGATCGAGATCGGTGAACTCACCGCGGACTGGCCGTCGGAGAGTCCCTGCGGCGGAAGATTCCACGTATCGCACTCAAAAATCAGGTTCCGGAAAGTCATTTCGCGGACTTTTCCGGCATTCTGTATTTCATCCGCATTTTGCGTTTCTCCGGCAGACGGAGTTCCCTCAAATTTCAGAAAACCGCATTCCGGGAATGTTTTCGGACCAGCAGGAGCGAAGATACGGACATTTTCGGGCGTTTCGCCTTCGCGCGGAATGTAGAGGCACGTACCGTCGCGCTTCAGCAGAAATTCTCCCGGCTGGTCGAGTGCCGACTCCAGACCCTCGACATGGTAGCGGAGGTTCGTTCCCCAGTAGTCCAGTTTCCAGCGCGGACCGCCGGTCAGCGTGACCTGGTTTTTCGCGGGATCGACTGCCGCGACACGATGAAGCGATGATTCCCAGGAATGGTAGAATTTGATCTTCACGTCATTCAGAGACGCATTCTGCGCCGCTTCTGCCCAAAGTGCCTTCTGCTCGTCGCGTGCCGTGAATTTGGTGAGCGGCTCGTACTGGTCGGCTTCCAAAATGTAGAAGTACCGCCGCCCGTCCGGAACGTCCGCATTCGGCGAGCGCGCCGGAACCGCACGTTTCCCGTTCACGAAAAGGGATTCAAACCAGAACGTTCCATTTTTCACAGTCTCGATCTGCGTCGTGAACCAGCCGTTCGGCAGGACTTTCCATCCGGAGATCCGGATCCCGCGGGTGAACGTTGGTTTTTTGTTCGGATCCTGTGCCTCGTAACATGTGAAAGAGTCCTCCGGCGAAAAAACGACCGGTTCGCTGAGGAAGTACTCACCCGGCGCGATTCGGACCGTCGCGGTCTTTCCGGGATTTTCGGCATGCCAGACTCGGACTGCATCGCGGACTTCCGTCAGAGACTGACCCGGTTTCAACTCAAAATCCTGGGCGAGCAAAATGCTGCCCGTAAATAGAAAAAACAGGAATGGCAGGATTTTTTTCATCTTTTTTATTTTTCTTTTAGGCTGGAGTTTCAAAACAAAATTTCTTTTATTTTACCTTTATTTTACCTTTATTTTACCTTGCGAACAATGGAATGTCAAGCAGGGGGGAAACAATTTTCTGGAAATTATGAAGGCGGGTCAAAGTTAAAAATTGGGGGGCGGATCAGGATCAGAGAATGGAGCGTTCCGTCGGTCTGATGAATTTTTCTTTTTCATTTTTCTTTAATTCTTTATGGGGACACTTCTTGACTTTTCTGTCTGTTTGGAGTATACTAAGCAGCATATTGAACGTTCAGTATTTTGAACGTTTTGGTAATGTGCAGGAATGCCGGAACGCGAACATTCACGGATTTGAGAGAAAACGGGATCGGCAGAAATTCCCCAAAAGACAGGAGAGGCAGGAAAAAATGAAAAAGAGGATCATGCGGCGAATGGAGTTTCGGAAAATGGATCTTCGCGTCTTTTTTTTCGTTTGGCTGCTTTTGGCGGTGGGAGTGTATCCAGCGCAGATCTTTGGACCGGTCTGCTTCGCACAGTCTTCTGCCGGTGAGGGAAGGCCGAAAGAATCTTCTCCGGCACAGATGAACGGAACGGCAAACGCAATGGAACCGCGTCTGGATCTGGCCCCGCTTGAGAAACGTGCATCCGAAGGTGCCGCAGATGCACAGGCCGCACTGGGAGTCTTTTATGTCGCGGGCCGGGAAGTGGAGCGTGATGTAAAAAAGGGGTTTGAGTGGCTCGAAAAATCGGCGAAACAGAAAGATCCGCGCGGTACGTACTATTTGGCACACTGTTTTCTAGATGGACTCGGAACGAAAAAAAACGAAAAACGTGGAGTGGAACTTCTTGAAGAGGCGATTCGGCTCCGGTATGTACCCGCGCAAATGTTTCTCGGAAAATGTCTGCTTTACGGTCGTTACGGACTGAAAAAGGACACGAAAAGGGGGGTGGAACTTCTTACGGCTGCGGCGTCTGAGGAAGATCCGGAGGCGCAGTATCTGCTCGGGATCGTGTATTCCGGCATGGAGAAAAGCATTCCGGCTAACCGCCAGAGGCAGATGAAATGGCTGACGCTTTCTGCGGCGCATGGTTTCGTTCCTGCGCAGGTCGCGCTGGGGGAAGAGTATCTGAAGACCGGGGATGAATTTTGGGCCAAAGAGTGGCTCGAAGAAGCGGAAGATGCCGGAAGTGCAGAGGCCGCAAATCTTCTGGGACTCCAAGATCTCCTTGGCTGGCCGTCTGGTGCACAGGATCTCGTTTCTGCTCAGGAACGCCTTTGGAAAGCTGCGGAAGCCGGGATCCCGGAGGCGCAGTTCGTTCTGGGAACGCTGGAACGTGAACTCGGAAATGAAGCGGCATCTGTGTACTGGCTCCAGCGAGCAACGCTCCAGGGGCACGAAGAGTCGAAAAAGGAGCTTCAAAAGACCAGAGTGACGGCAGGATCGGCAGCGCTGCTCGGTTCCGTATTTCTGCATGGGATCGGAGGCGTGCAGGATCTGAAGACGGCACGATTCTGGATGGAGAAGAGTTTTGGATCTGGAGATCCGAGCTATGCATATATGCTGTACTACTTTGAGGTGTATGGCATTGCTGGAAAAAAGGATCCCAAACGAGCAATAGAGATCATAAAAAAAGGATCGGAGGCTGGCGATCCCTTTTCTATTTACGAGCTGGCTTTTTGCTATTGTGCCGGGGACGGGGTGCAGCAGGACGTCAAAAAAGCACTTGCGCTCATTGATCAGGCAGAAAAAAATGGGGATTTTTCAGAAGATCTGCAGTTTATTCGAGGACTGTGCGCTTTTTTTGGTGCCGGTATGGAACGTGACCGGAAACTGGCGCTCACTCTGTTGCAAAGAGCCGCTAAAGTTGATGATGATCTGGCAAATGTCTGTTTGCACTTTCTCACAGTTCACCCTATTCCTGATGAGGTCGTTGAACCGGCGGAGATCTTAGAACGCATCCGGAAAGAAGCAGAAGCCGGGAGCCCGTCTGCACAGTATCTCATGGGACAGATCCTGATGTGCGGCTGGCGCGTGAAGAAAGATGAGGCTCAGGCGTGGGAATGGATCCGAAAGTCTGCGGAAAAGGGATACGCACCCGCACAGATCTTGCTTTTTTTCCAGTACGATTGGGGAGTCTACACCGATCGTGATCCTGCGGAAGCGGTACGATGGCTTCGGATGGCTGCGGAAAAAGGGCATCCGGCTGCGTTGGATATCCTGAATTTGCGTCAGATCCCGCTCGCCGATTTTCTTGCGCCGCGCTGAGCGTCGAGTTTTCACACGCACACATTCCGCCGGAAATGGACACTCGCAGTCATTCCGGCATTTCCATTCATGAAAGGTTTTCGAAATGCTCAAAATCGGCTCCCTGCCGCTTCTCTCTCCGTTCCTTCAGGCTCCAATGGCCGGTTTTTCCAATGATGCGTGGCGGAGGATCCTGCTGAAATTTGGCGGTGTGGGACTCCTAGCGTCGGAAATGATGCACGCTCGCGGGTCGCTCGAAATGGAAAGACGCCGAAAAACTCTGCACGGACGTCTTTTCGGACTGCCGCTGCGGGAGTCTGAAAACGGGAACGCAAACGAAAAGGATGGGCTGCGCCGTTTTGCTCAAAATGAGCGTTTCAGCAGAAATGAAACCTCTGGATCATCTGGGGCGTCTGAGATGTCTGAGACGTCTGAGACGTCTGGAAAGGAGACTGCGCAAAATCCATTTCAGGAAGCAGGGATCCCGCTTTCGGTCCAGATCTGGGACGATCAGCCGGAATCGATGGCGGAATTTACGGAAAAATTGATTCGCGAATATGATATTCAAGTGATCGATCTGAATTTTGGATGCCCGGCCGCGGACGTCGTACAGAAAGCGCATTGCGGGTCCTGGCTGCTTCAGTTTCCCGAAAAGATCGGAGAACTTGCAGAATCGGTCGTTCAGGCCTCCGCGCGGGTTTCCAAAGAACTGGGACTTGCCGTCCCGATCCCTGTGACCGCTAAAATGCGTCTCGGATACTCGGCCGAACGGCTCACGTATCGGGAAGTTGCGCGTACGCTGGAATCCGTCGGAGTCTCTGCCGTTACGGTCCACGGACGCACGACGCGCCAAATGTACTCCGGAACGGCGGATTGGGAGAAAATTGCCGAGGTCAAGGACGCAGTTTCCATCCCGGTCATCGGAAACGGAGATATTCGGACGGCTCCGCAGGCTCTTGTCGCTCTGAAAACTTACGGCGTGGACGGCGTCATGATCGGACGCGCGGCACTCAATGAACCGTGGATCTTCCGGCAGGCTTTCGCTCTGCTTTCCGGGAGCTCGGAGTCCGAGGCACTTCAGCGTCCCGGACCGGAATTCCAGCGGGAACTGCTTTTAGAGCATTTCAGCGTGCTTTTGGAACAGCATGAAGAAAAGGAGGCCGTCATGCTCATGCGGAAATTTGCACCGTGCTATGGCGTCGGCATGAAAAACGCAAGACAGTTCCGCGTGCGTGTCGTTCAGACCCGAACGGCCGAGGAATTTCGCGCTGCCGTTCGGGAATTCTTCCCCTCCGATCCGATTTCCGGTGACGGAACCTGATTTTTCAGGGGTTTTGAAACGGACCTAGTCCTGAAGGATCGTTTTTTCTTTGTAGAATCGAACCACCAGCAGGAAAAACAGTGCATTCACGAGCGAAAGAATGAGGAAAAAAAGTTCGTAGTTACTGCCCGAGAGGAATCCTTCGTATTTTTCGCGGAGGAAATTGACCCCGGCGACAAAGAAGTTTCCGCAGGTCGTCGTGAGGAGAAAGGCTCCCATGACGATGGATTTCATACTGCGCGGAGACTGCGTGTAGGCAAATTCCAGAGCCGTGATCGAGACGAGTACTTCTGCGGTCGTGAGGATGAAGTAGGCCGGTACTTGCCAAGCAAGATTCAGCACGATCCCGCGATTCTCCGCAATAGCAAACGCCAGCGGGAAACACTGCGCGATCACTGTGAGGAAGAGGCCGACAGCGATCTTTTTCAGCGTCGAGTGTCCCCAAAGACGGTGCCAGACGGGATAGATACCGTACGTGAAGATCGGAATGAGGATCAGGATCAGAAACGGATTGAGTGCCTGAAGCTGCGAGGGGAGCAGTTCGAAGTTCCGGATGTTCTCCGGCAGAAACGTTAATGAGGCAAAGATCTTCGCGTTCATTTCCTCCGCCTGCTTGACCCAGGTCGTGGCGGTCTGGTCATAGACGGCCCAGAAGAGGATCAGGAAGCCGAACACGATGGAAATGCGTCCGAGAGAACCGAGACACTCACGGTTTTTCAGGTCATCAAAGATCTTCCAGCCGACGGGCTTCACGATTCGGTATTTATTGCGGCCAAGCCAGAGAATGAGCGTCGCGCACGCCATCAGGATACCGGGAACTCCGAACGCCCAGCCGGGACCGTAATGTTTCAGGAGCCACGGAGTCAGAAGCATCGAAAAGAAAGAGCCGAAATTGATTGCAAGGTAAAACCAGTGGTAGACACGGTTCAGAAGATGCTGATTCTCTGCGTTGAACTGGTCTCCGACGATGGCGGAAGTGCATGATTTGATCCCGCCGGACCCAAGCGCAATGAGAGCAAGCCCAATGAAGAGGAAAGTGCGCGGGTCGAAGTTCTGGGAGCAGTCCGGAAGTGCCAGTGCAAGATGTCCGAGACAGTAAACGAGCGAAAGCCAGAACATGATGCGGAACTTTCCGAAGAAAATGTCCGCCAAAAAAGCGCCGAGAAGCGGGAACAGGTAAACCGAGCCTCGGAAAAGGTGGATCCATCCCGCCGCTTCTTTTTCCGGCATCGCAAGATACGCACTACCCGACAGGTAGACCATCAGGATCGCGCTCATCCCATAGAAAGAGAACCGCTCGGCCGCCTCGTTTGCGATGATGTACGGGATGGACGACGGAAGCCCATTGGACGGCCTAGGAGCCGTGATGGGAGCCGTAGTGGGTACGGCTGCTGACGGGGAAACGGCAGGATCCGACATTTCGGAGACTGCGGACATCTGTTCCAATTCTGGATCTTTCATAAAACTAGCGGCGGCTTGAGGTTAACGGAGCCGAAATTTCGGCAGGAAAAAAATACGTTTCGTAATTCTACCATGAAATCCCCCCTCTGTCAAGAGCCCAAGCCGAATGATTCGCTCGATTTCTCACATTTCGTGTTCACTCAGAACTCCAGCACGCTCGTGTGTCAGACTGCGGCTTGGTTTTGAGGAACTCCCACGTTTTCCCAAAATGGGACTCGATCGCTCGGCGAAAGAGAAACATCAAAAGCTCCGAATCGACCCGGGGACACGGAAATTGCGGCGCCGCCAGCTGTGTGTTGGTGGAATCGAAGTGGGCATCTTCGTTCAGATAGGCGCGAAAAAGCGTCATCTGCGTCATGAAATTCTCTCGAAACCACTCTTCACTGCATCGCATTTGGTCGTTTTCCGAAGCCAATACCGAGAAGTGCTCGACAGTCTGCTGGATGGTCTGAGCAACGAGTTTCATTTTCGGCGGGTCGGGATTCGTGAGATGGTACGTCTTTCCATGAAGTTCCCGATGTGTAAAAATGTGCGTCAAGACGCTGGCGACCCAATCGACCGGCACGAGATTTTTTTGCTCGTTTCCGTTCATTCCCAAAAATCTAAGTGCCATTTTCGCACTCGTTGACCCCAGCGAAAGACGGCTTACGAGCGTATGGACGAGTTTCAGTGCTGCGTAAAGTCCGCTGAACGTTGCGGTGTAGCCATTGCGCGTGTCGCCGATGACGATACTTGGCCGGTACACCGTCAGGGATTCAAAACCGAAGGTACGGACCAACCGTTCCGCTGCGATCTTGCTTCTTTCATAGTCGTTTCGGAATTTTTGCCGAACTTCACAGTCCTTTTCCGTAAAAAAACGCTGAGTTCCGGCAACGTAAGCCGTCGAAATATGATGGAACTCACGGATCTCCGCACTCCGGCAGAGTGCCAGTACGTTTTTCGTTCCGTTTCGATTCGTCAGATACGGTTCCGCATCACTCTGACCATAAAAAGAAAGACTCGCGGCACTGTGAATGACGGTCTCCACATTTTGGCGGAACCAGACAGAGTACCTCTCCGTCCAGTCTTTCCGGCAGAGATCTCCCTCGATCACCAGCGGACGCGGAAGGGGACTGCGCCCGTTTTCCCACAGTGAAAGAAGTGTCTCGATCCTCGATTCTGCGTTTTGACGGCGGTGCGGACGCACAAGAACTGCGACCTGCTGCCCCTGCAAAAGCAATTCCCGGAGGAAGTACGCACCAAGCATGCCGGTCGCACCGGTCAGAAAAACGTACCTGCGTTTCCACACCAGAGCGGGAACGGAAAACGCGCTTTTTTCCACATTCTTTAATTGGGTCACCATAAAAGATCCTGAATCTCCATGAAATGAAATTTCTGTTTCCAAATTGGACAGAAAATTTCATCGGCAGGATCGAAACGAATACTTTACGAATTTTTTAGAAATTGGGATTAAAAATCAATGAACAAAAAAATACGCAGAACGAAATTCTGCGTACTTTTTGTGGTCTGAGTCCGGGTCAGTCGTTGATGGAGGCGGCTTTTCCGTCTGATTTCTTTCCAAGATAAGAGTTGATCTCCATGTCGATACTGTATGAAACACGGTGTGCCGAACCGTCGCACATGACCATGCCGAACGCACCTGCGTGTGCACTTCCAAAGGGCTGGCCTACATCGTATCCGCTGCGATCCTGACGCGGACGGCAGGAATCCTGATTGTTCGTTTGGCGGACATTGTCGTTATCCGCGCCGACATAGGGACCATGGTCATCTCCGTTGGCGTAATTGGAGGCTGGGGTTGGTTCATACCTATCCGTTGTGAGATACTTTTCACCGTAGAGGTACGTGTTGCTCGTTCCGTCGCGGATCTCTCCGAGTGTCACCGCACTCTTAAAGTCAGTCGTTCCAGTGATCGTGTGGCTGACAGTCATCGTCTGGCCCTGGTCGTAGCTAGAAGGAGAGCTAGAAGTATAGTATCCGTCGCCGCAGGCACCCGCATAGTCGATCTTTGCGCTTAGCCCGCCGAGGTCCTTGCAGTTATTCGTGTAAGCCCAGCCATAATAGGTTTTCGCCATACGGCGTGACGGGCAGTTGAAGTAGGCGATCGGCGTCTGCGCACGGATCACATTGGCGTCTTTGATCGTGTTGTCAGCGATTTTATTTCCATCGCCGCCAAGCTGCCAAAGCGGCTGCTGTTCGAGGAACGGCAGAAGAGAGTATACCCAGTTGCCGGGCTGTTTTTCACCGAAACCAAAGTCTGGATCGCCTTCCCAATATGCACGCCAGCCTCCGGAAGGCAGACACTTCGAGGAACTTTCATGATTTAACGCTCCAAGCCCGAACTGCTTTAGGTTATTGTTACACTGCATCTGGCGCGCGGCCTCGCGAGCCTGTTGAACTGCCGGAAGGAGCAGACCGACGAGCATTCCGATGATCGCAATGACGACGAGAAGTTCTACGAGTGTAAAACCACGGCGGTTTACAAACGCGGAAACAGGACGGATTCTGAATTTTTTCATAAAACATCCCCCAAATTTTTGATTTTTCCAGGATCCTGAAGTGCTTCGATTTTAAATTTACGGCAGGCCTGTACTCACTGTGAGACATCCTTATACTTATTATTATACGCAGAAAATCATAAAAATCAACTAGCTAATTGTGAAATTTTTAAATTTTTGAGAAAATTTTTCTTTTTTTGGGGGGTTCACCGTACTGGGGGAGTTGAAAAAGAATATTTTGCGTGTACAATATGGGCGGAATTTCCATTGATGGTATCCCGCGTCAGTCATCTAGACTCTTTGGCGGGTTTATTTTAAACTTTTTGGAGGCGGCGAGCGTGCTCCCGTAAACGTTCATGAAAAAAGCGATCGCTCTTCTTTCCGGAGGGTTCGACAGTCTGTTGGCCGTCCGGATCATGCAGAAACAGGGGTTTGAGGTCATTGGGCTGAATATCATCACGCCGTTTTGCGACACTTCCGCAGCAGCGCGGGAAGCCGCGGAAATGCTTGGCATCGAGTGTCGGTACGTTCGGACGGATGATTCGTATCTCGAGCTGGTCCGGCATCCGCGGTATGGTTACGGAAAAGGGGTAAATCCGTGTCTGGACTGTCACCTGTACATGATCCGGCGCGCGAAGGAGCTGATGGAGGAACTTGGTGCAGAGATCGTTGTGACTGGCGAGGTCATCGGCCAGCGTCCAATGAGTCAGCAGCGTCACCATTTGGAGATGCTCGATTACCACAGCGGGATCCAGGGGCGGCTCATTCGTCCGATCTGCGGGAAACTCCTGCCTCCGACCGAAGCAGAACTTGCGGGGATCGTGGACCGTGAGCAGCTTTATGCGCTTTCCGGAAGGGCGCGCACGCCGCTTCATCAGCTTGGAGAGGAACTCGGGATCGAAAAGATCAAGACTTCCATGGCAGGCTGTGTTCTGACGGAGATCTCCTTTGCGCCGCGTGTCCGTGACCTGATCCGGCACGAAACGGATCAAACGGAGGGGTGGGAGTATGAGATCCTCCGATTTGGTCGGCATATCCGGCTGGACCGCGAGACGAAAGTGGTGCTCGGCCGCCGGGAATCGGACTGTGACTTCCTTTCTGCCAAGTTCCGCGATTGCTGTGCCGAACGTGCCGACGTCATGTACTGGGAGCCGGAGAGCTACATGGGGCCGAGCGTCATGCTGATCGGGCGCATCGATGAGGAGACTATGCGTTTCGCGCAGGATATGCAGGTCGGCTACTCGAAAAATGCCGTGCCGGGGAACATTCTGCTGCATCGCTACTATCAGAAAGACGAGTGGATCGAAGCGTTCGAGCCGACGGAAGGGTTCGACGTCAAGAGTTTCAGAACGCTCTAGTTTTTACGAAACTTTCCTGCATTTGCGGGTGAGTTTGCGTTCCGAACTGAAAAGATGCGGAGAGATGAACAAAGCGTCCTCTGCGTCTTTTCGTGTAAACTCCATGCCTAGGTGAGACCGTATGGCCTCCGTCATCAAGTGTGTTGGGCATGATCGTTGTAAAAAGTATAGCCGCCTTCTCTTTTCCAACATCAAAGTCGGCAAAATTGGGAAATTTTTCTAAAGAAACTGCAATCCTTGTGCAAAAGTCCTTGACAATACATTTCCACTATGTTATAATGTTATTTGCAGTTGTGGCGACTTTTGCCTGAAAACGAGGTTTTTAGAGGTTGCCATTTTCTAATTGTCATAGACTACGAATATATTTACAGGAAATGAACCATGGGAAAAATTGGACTTGGACTGAATCTCGAGGCGGTTCGCACGAGCCACAAGTCGTTTGAGTGGGGGATGAAATTTGCCGCGGAGCTCGGTTACGAATACGTCGAACCGATGGTACATCTCGGACGTGAGCTTCTCTCTGAAGCGCGGTATTTCCACAGCGTCTCGATGCTCGACGACCCGTTCCGGATCCGAGACTGCGCGGAAAAGAACGGTCTGAAACTTTCGGGACTTTCCTGCCACTGTCCGCTCGCGAAGCCGGAGATCAGCGTCGAATACCTCAAGCAGGCGGCCCGGTTCGCGAAAGAATGCGGTGCGCCGGTCCTCAATACCGACGAAGGTCCGAAACCGGACTGGACGACGAAAACGGAAGACTTCGTCCTGATCCGCTACACGCTCATGGAAGCCGCGAAAGTCGCTTCCCGCCGCGGGATCAAGATCGGGCTGGAACAGCATCAGCAGTACTCGCTCAAGCCGGACATGTTTGACGAATTGGTCAATCTTGTCGATATGCCTGATACGATCGGCGTGAATTTCGACACCGGGAACTCCTACCTCGGAAACAACGACCCGATCGAATGGCTGGAAAAGGTCAAAATGCGGCTGGTGCACCTTCACGCGAAGGATATTTCGTTCTCGCAGTCCGATGCCGAGCGCGGCAAAGTCATGGGAACGCCGGTCGGCTGTGCCTGCGGAAAAGGCGTCATCGACTGGGAAGCGGTCATCGCCATCCTGAAATCCATCCCGCAGGACATCGTCATGAGCGTCGAATGCGGCACACTCGACCAGGCGCAGGACAGTATCGACTATCTGCGGAAACTGATTTGATTTTTTTGAGAAGAAGAGCAGGACGGCCATCGTCTTGTCAGGCCTTCCGGAGTTTTCCTATGAAACGAAGAGATTTTTTAAAACTGACGGCTCTGTCCAGCACGCTGTCCTTCGGCGTTCCGCTTTGGGCGCAGGAGCCGAAAAAGAAAGTTCTGTACTACGATTACAGTTCCGGATATGTTCACGAACCGACACGCGATCATGGCGGAAAGACTGGGATCTGCGGGACGTTTTTCAAAACGGTCGGCGAGAAACACGGTCTGGAGGTCATTTGTACTAAGGACGGAAACATTTTCGCGGAGGATCTGACGCGATTCAGCGCGATCATTCTGTATACGAGCGGCGACCTGTACGTGCGCAATCCGCACTGTCCGGGAAATCCGGTTCCTGCCGGGACTCAGGAAA
>SUVI01000120.1 GCA_015062085.1 Planctomycetaceae bacterium | reverse complement strand
CGCCTTCCCGGTGGACCGTGTCCAGCGCGTCGGCGATCGGATACAGGATCGGAAGGACAGACGACATTGGGAGGCCGTTTTCGTGACCGGGCTGGGCCTGAAACCACTCGCGGAGCGTCTCGCCTTCTGCGTACGCCATCACGAGAAACGTTCCGAAAACCGGGTCCATATCGATCCCCAGAAGCGGGCAGATGTTCGGATGGTAGAGCGACTGCGTCAGGTGAAAAACGCGCTCGACCTCCTTCATTGCGTCGGTATCGTCGCGGAGTTCCTGCACAAGGAGCTTGCAGACGACTTTCTGAAAATCGCGTCCTCCCACGACCTTCACCGCCAGCCACGTCTGACCCATTCCGCCCTCGCCGAGCTTCTTCTCGAGACGGTAGTTCTGGTGTTCACCCAAAAAATAACCGGGCGCGAGGTCCTGAAATTGTGCGGGATCCGGCTGAAAATCGCCGTCGAAAGTGGGGCGTGAATTATCGGAGGTCATAAAAATCTCTCAAAAAAGGAAATTTCGTGTGAAACTTTCTTCATTTTACTCCAAATGCCAAAAGTTTCAAGGTCCGGAATCAAAAATTTCAAAAAATTTCTCGAAAACACGCGGACCGCACACTTTTGGGAGCTCCGAAACGACAAAAAAAGAGGGAAACACACCGCGCGTTTCCCCCTTTTCATCTTAAAAATTCAAACGTTCAGGAACTCAGACTTCGTCCACGGACGGGCAGACGAAACCTTCGCGCCATTCGCGGTTGAGCTGGTCTTTCGCGTAGGCGCAGCAGTCGCAGAATTCTTCCTTTTCCGGATCGAATTTGAGCTGCGGACCAAGAGAAAGCGGAGTGGCTTCAAGATCCACGCCGTTCGCCTTGAGATGTTCGACCGTGCGCAGGACGGTGTCTTTGTTGTCGTCGCGGCTTTCGATCTTTTCCATCTCTTTGCAGAGCGTGTCGACCGAGACCTTGTTTTTCTCGCCAAGATAGTAGCTCGCATTTCCGAGGTGGGCCATCGCTGCGGAAAGGTGACCGTCGAGGATCGGAGCGTTCAGGCTGGACGCATCGCGGGAAACGACCGCATCGATGAAATTGCCAAAGTGGAACTGGTCGCTGCCGCCCTTGAATTCCTTAATGACGTTGCCCTGCTTGTCGTAGGCGATGCACAGTCCGTAGTGGACCTGAACGAGCTTGCCTTCGGTTCCGTAGAACACGACGCCGATCTTGGCACCGTCAATATCCGGAGTTTCCAGACCGCGGGTCTCGAAGACGATGGTCTTGTCGCCGTAATCGAAAACGGAAACTTCCGTGTTGGCCGTGTCGCCGGCATCGACGTAGTTCGGGTCCTTGCGTTCGGCCTGGTATCCGAGACGGCCGCCGTAGGTGACCACTTTGTTCGGGTGACGCATCAGTCCAAGACCCCAACGGGCAATGTCGAGCTGGTGAGGACCCTGGTTTCCAGAGTCGCCGTTTCCGTACAGACGCTGCCAGTGCCAATCGTAGTGGAACTGCTTGCGGGTGAGTTTCGGGTCGGTGTAGACCGCCGGGCCGCTCCAGAGGTTGAAATCAACGGAACCCGGAATATTCTGCGTGTAATCGCCGAGCGCACCGATGGCTTTGCGGCGTTTGTAGCAGAGACCGCGGGCGAAATCGACTTTGCCGATGCCGCCTTCATGCATGAATTTCATCGCATCACGCAGAGCCGGATTGGAACGGCACTGGGTACCGACCTGGCACATGCGGCCGTATTTCTTCGCGGCAGCGACCATGGTCTTGCCTTCGAAGAGATTGTGCGTGGCAGGTTTTTCGACGTAAACGTCTTTTCCAGCCTGCATCGCCCAGATCGCGGACAGACCGTGCCAGAAGTTCGGCGTGGCGCTTCCGACGACGTCGAGGTTTTTATCGGCGAAGGCTTCGCGCATGTCTTTCACGAACTTCGGACGGAATCCCTGCTTCTTTTCGACTTGATCGCATCGGGACTGACCGACGGCTTCGTCAACATCGACGAGGTAGGTGATGACGGTGCGCGAATCGTTGATGAAACCGCTGATGTGGGAACCACCGCGTCCACGGATACCGACAACAGCGCATTCAATTTTATCGTTCGCGGCCGGACCATCGTTCGCAAACATGAAAGTCGGGGAAACAGCACCGGCGGCGGCACTCGTGTAAAGAGTGGTACGGAGGAAATTACGGCGGGAAATATGGTTCATTTCAGTTTCCTTTCCAAAAGGGGGGTGAAGGTAAAATTTCCGGTCTTGCACAGAAACGACCCGTTTTCGACCGGTTTGAATCCCATTATGCCACACAGTCCATTTTTTGTCAACCCATTAGGTCCGCTTTTTGAGAAATTTTTAGAAAAATTTCCTTGACCAACCGATTTCTGCACTTCGGATCTCAGGGCATCGGACTTCTGCGTTTCAGACCTCGTTGACCGATGGGCAGACGAACCCCTCACGCCATTCACGGTCAAGCAGTGCATTCGCGCCGGCACAGCAGCTGCAAAATTCTTCCTTTTCCGGGTCAAATTTGAGCTGCGGCCCAAGGGACAGCGGAGCGGCTTCGAGATCCACACCGTTCGCCTTGAGATGTTCGACCGTGCGCAGGACGGTCTCTTTGTTGTCGTCGCGGCTTTCGATCTTTTCCATCTCTTTGCAGAGCGTGTCGACCGAGACCCGATTTTTCTCGCCGAGATAGTAGCTCACGTTTCCGAGGTGTGCCATTGCGGCGGAAAGGTGCCCTTCGAGGATCGGCGCGTGCAGCAGGGAGGCATCCTGAGCCTTGACGGCATCGATGAAATTCGCGAAATGATCCTGCAGATCGCCGCCCCGGAACTCACGGATGACTTTCCCGTTTTTGTCGTAGGCGACGCACCGCTCGTAGTTGAACATGACGAGCTTTCCTTCGGTCCCGTAGAAAATGACGCCGATCTTCGTACCGTCCAGATCCGGAGTCTCCAGACCGCGAGTCTCAAACACGATGGTTTTATCGCCGTAATCGAAGACGGAGACTTCCGTGTTCGGCGTGTCGCCCGCGTCGACATAGTTCGGGTCCTTCCGTTCCGCCTGGTAGCCAAGCCGACCGCCGTAGGTGACCACCTTGTTCGGGTGACGCTTCAGACCGAGTCCCCAGCGCGCAATATCAAGTTCATGGGCACCCTGATTGCCGGAGTCTCCGTTTCCGTAGAGACGCTGCCAGTGCCAATCGTAGTGAAGGTTGGGACGGGAGAGTTTCGGCTCAGTGAGGATGGCCGGTCCGCTCCAGAGATCGAAATCGAGAGACTTCGGAATGTTTTGCGTGCAGTCGCCGAGCGCACCGATGGACTTGCGGCGTTTGTAGCAGAGTCCGCGTGCAAGATCGACGTTGCCGATCCCGCCTTCATGAATGAATTTCATCGCCTCACAGATCGCCCGAAGAGAACGGCTCTGCGTACCGACCTGGCAGATGCGGCCGTACTTTTTCACCGCCGCGATCATGCTTTTGCCTTCAAAGAGGTTCTGAGAGGCTGGTTTTTCAACGTAAACGTCCTTTCCCGCCTGCATTGCCCAGATCGCGGAGAGACCGTGCCAGAAATTCGGCGTCGCACTGCTGACGGCATCGAGGTCTTTGTCGGCGAAGGCGTCGCGCATATCTTTTACGAACTTCGGACGAGATCCCTGCTTCTTTTCGACCAGATCGCAGCAGGCCTGACCGAAAGATCCATCCGGATCGACGAGCCAGGTAATGACCGAGCGCGGATCATTAAGGAAACCATTGATGTGCGCTTTTCCACGGCTTCGGAGGCCGAGAACAGCACACTCGATCTTATCGTTCGCAGCCGGACCCTCGTTTGCAAACATGAAGGTCGGGGAGACGGCACCCGCGGCGGCACTCGTGTAGAGTGTAGAACGGAGAAAATTACGGCGGGAAAACGGATTCATTTTTGGTTCCTTTTCAAATTTAAATGAAGGTAAAGGCTGGAAATCCTTGTAATCGGAAAAAGAGGGCATTTCAAACCATATGCCGACAAATCTAGGATCCATTATGCCACACAGCCTATTTCTTGTCAACCCATCCAAGTTCACTTTTTGAGAAATTTTTAGAAAATTTTTGGTTGGCCTATTGCATTTCGGCACAAATCTTCTATAATGGGGGGAATGTTTAAAACTTGCCTGAAAATTTTGACCTTTAGAAAAAATCACATTCAGTTTGGAGAGAGGCGCAGAATGAAAAGAAAGGGAATTTTGACCGTGAGTTTTCTGATTTTGAATATGTTCATGACGTCGGCGTCGTATATATTGTCCGCGTCTGCGGAAGAAGTGCGGCTTTTTATCGGTTCCTATGACCGTAAGGCGGAGGATCGCGGGATCTACGTTTCGACGCTGGATGAGCGTACGGCGAAACTCAGCGTTCCGGTTCGAGCGGCAGAACTTTCGAATCCGGGATTTCTCGTTTTTTCATCCGATTTCGAGTATCTCTATGCCGTCTGCGGAGAAAAAAAGGATTCGGTCGCGGCATTTCGCGTGACTGCGCCGGAAAAGGAGGAAAAGAATGAAAAGAAGGCAAAGAACGCTCAGTGTCTTGAGGAGCTGAACCGTCTGACGGATCTTGGGCGTTCGGTCTGCCATTTGACGCTGGATGCCTCGCAGACTTATGTTTTGACGGCGCATTACAGCACGTCGCAGGTCGCGCTTCACCAGCTGAAAAAAGACCGGTCGCTGGACCGAGAAGTTCAGAAGATCGAACTTTCCGGAACGGGCCCCAATGCGAAACGTCAGGAGAGAGCGCATCCGCACAGTGTGAAATTTGGCGCGGGGGACGTTTTTTATGTTCCGGATCTTGGAACGGACCGGATCATGATCTATCGATTGGATCCGGTCATGCACACGTTTGCGCCGAACGATCCTCCGTTTTTTGCCTCCGAGCCGGGCAGCGGTCCGCGTCATCTGTGTTTCTCGCCGGACCGTCGGACGCTTTATGCCGTGAACGAGCTTTCGTGTACGGTGACGGCATGCAGAGTTTTACAGAATGGCGGTCTGGAAGCGTTTCAGACGGTCTCGACGCTCCCGGAGGGGGTGAAAGCGGATGATGGCGACACCGTCAGTACCGCCGCAGAGATCGCACGGACTCCAGACGGGCGTTTTCTTTACGTTTCGAACCGCGGCCATGATTCGCTCGCGTGCTTTAAGATCATGGCGGACGGCACGCTGATGCTGCGGGAGATCGTTTCGGTACATGGGAAGACTCCGCGTCATTTTGCGATCTCTCCAACGGGAAAGTACCTCGCGGCTGCGAATCAGGATTCCGATTCCGTTTCGCTTTTCCGTATCCACGCCGACAGCGGGAAACTCCAGTTCGTTTCCGAGCAGAAACTGCCCGTTTCGCCGATTTGTATCGCGTTTGAGAAAGTGCACATGAATGTCGATGTGGAGCGGGAATTCCGGGAACTTTCGCAGATGAAGCTGGATCCAGTTTCTCCGAACTGGAAGACGCTTGGGGACTATCCGCTGAAGGAAACATTGGCGAAAGTGAAGAAACTTCCGAAAAAGTCGTTTCCAGAAGAGCTTATCCTTGCGCGGGCCTCGGTGGAGACGCTCGAGGAACTTCAGGATTTTATCCTGCTTGCATTCGAGATGGAAAAGCTGTGCGGCGAGAGCGAAGATCGTGATTTTATCCGTGAAATGACGATCCAGGCAGTCCTTCAGCGTTCATCGCTGATCGTGCAGCGTCTTGAGACTCTGAAAGTGCTTCAGCTTCAGGTAGTTTCCGGACTTCTTGGGCGTGAGCTGGAATTCCTTGACCGGATCTCGGAATGGAATGTGAAGACTCCGATCCTGGATCTTTGCCGCGGGTGGCTGATGCACTATCGAAAGCTCGCGGAAAAAAAAGGAGCTGAAATTCCATCTTCGGTGTTCATTACGGAACCGGCGGCCCGGAAATCGATCGTTTCTGGGATCGAGCAGGCGCTGAAACTTCAGGACTATGCTGAGTATGCCAAACTTCTTGCACGTTCTCTAATGGCGCGCGGGGTCTGGAGTGCGGACACGGAGCCGGAAAAGGCGCTTGCGGACATTCAGTTGGCGTGTGCGATGGATCCGTCGCTGAAAGAGCGTGCGCAGGACGCCTCGCTCCTGCTTTTCATCCACACAGAAAAGTACGAGGAAGCTCTGGCGATCCTTGACGAACTGCTTGCGGACTGGGAGGCGAAGAAACTTGAAGACGCGCAGGCAAAAGATCCTCAAGATCAGGCAGAGGGAGCGGAGCCGGCGGAAGAGACGGAGGCTAAAAGCGCTCCTTCACCGCGTGACGAAAATGTGGAAAATGTGCTTTACCTGAACATTCAGAAACTGCGTATCGAGCTCCTTCTGAAGCTTGACCGAAAGGAAGAGGCGCTGAAGACCGTCGAGGCGGCATTGGAAACTGCGCCGAAAGAAACGCAGCTCCTGAATTTGAAACTGCAGGTACTCACTCTGATGGAGAAGTTTGAGGAGTGTCTTGATGTCGTGAGTGCGTTGATCGATGAAGATCCGCTCAATGCACAGCTTTACATTCTGCGGGCAGAGCTTCGTTCCGTGCTCGGACAGGAAGAAGAAGCGCTGAAAGATTTCGATGAGGCTATTTCTCTCAGTGGAGGTCTGTCTGAGATCCGGATGCAGAAACTCCAGCTTCTGATCGAAATGAAACGTTACGACGAGGCGGAAAAGGAAACGTTTGCGCTTCTGGAAAAGGATCCGGAAAATGTCCCGCTCCTCTTTCAGGCTGCCTTGCTGAGTCTGACGCAGGAAAACTATGCAAAGGCGCTGGAGATCGCTCTGAAAGCAGACGCACTGCTCGCAAATGAAACGGTCTCGGCGGATGCAGAGAACGCGGAGAGCGCGGAAGAAACGGCGAAAATGCTCCGGATCCAGAAACTCTCGGTCTGGCAGTTTCTCGCAAATTTCTACCTCATGTCCGGTGAACACGCCCGTGCGGTGGAGTTCTACGCCCGCTATATGGAGCTGGATGCTGAAAATGCGCAGATCCTGAATAATTACGCGTGGGTCCTCTGCACCTCTCCGGATGAGGCGGTCCGAGACGGCAAAAAGGCGGTGGAGTTGGCAGAAAAAGCGATCGCGCTGGATCGGTGTGCCGGTTACATCAGCACGCTGGCTGCGGCATATGCGGAACTTGGAGATTTTGAAAAAGCGAAGGAGCTGGTCGACGAAGCGCTCCAGATTGCGGAAGAGGCTGCAAAAAAAGCAGAGGCGGATGAGGAGACTGCTGATAGTCCGGATGGATCCGATGGATCGGATGATCTGGACACTGCACTGACCGAATCGCTGAAGAAGGAACGCGCCTCTTACGAAGCTGGGGAACCGATCCGCGAAAAGGTCGAGACCTACCGGACGAATGAGACTCCGCAGAGTGAAAAAGAGCAGGAGGAGTGAACTGCGAGACGAATGGTCGATGAATGGATCCGGTGAATGGATCCGGTGAATGGATCCGGTGAATGGATCCGGTGAATGGATCCGGCAAGCGGGAGCGGAGTTCATGCTTCGCTTCCGTGCCGTTTAAAATTTTTCGTGAAGTCTGTTTCTTTTCGTGCTTTTCGTGAAATTCGTGTCAGGATACGTTCCCTGCCTTCCTCTTTTTTCCTTTTCAGTGTGTTTTCAGTGTGTTTCTATGTCTCTTCTGCGCATTCAGTGGTGAGATCGGAACTTGGATCGGTACGTACTTTCCGGAAGATCCGACTTTTTTGGCAAATTTCCAAAACTTTTCTCTAATTTTGAAAATATTCGTTTCTCCTTCCTTGCATAAAAAGGCGATTTGTGCTAAAATGAACAGTATATCGTTTTTTGAATGCGTTTCAATTTTTCACGGTGCCCTCAGAGAACTTTGGAGAAAATCATGCGTTCCCTTTTGACCCCGCCCCCCGCGGCGCCTCCCATTCCGGAAGATCAGATCCCAAGTACTTACCAACGCTATCGTTGGCAGGTCTTCACCGGGATCTTCATCGGATATGCTGCCTACTATCTCCTACGCAAAAATATCCAGCTGGCTGGGCCGTACCTTACGGATTTCGGCTTCACGAAAAGTGACCTCGGGTTTGCGTTTTCCGGCGTGGCGATTTCTTACGGATTGAGCAAATTTTTGATGGGGACGGTCTCGGATCGAAGCAATGCACGCAATTTTCTCAGCATTGGGCTGGTCATCACCGCGCTGCTCACGATACTTGCCGGTTTCTTCTGCAGTTCCGCTTGGATCGGTGATGTGAAGACCACGAAGAGTGAGCATATCGCCACTGTGCAGTTCGTGGAAGAGGCGAACAGTAAAGAAAATATCGCGAAAGTGAAGATCCTTCAACTAAAGACTGTCACTGACGCAAACGCCGGTGCGAATCTCACGAAAATGGAATTCGTCGAAAATGAGAGCACCAAAGGGATGCTTGCCAATGAGAATGTCATTGAAGTGCGGGTTCTAAAACCGAAAAAGACGCAAGCGGAAAGTGCGGCCGTGAATAAAACGGCTGCGGAAAGTGATGACGCGGATGTGAAGCTCGCGGATGTGAAGCTCGCGGTGGTGAATATCAATGAAAGCAAGAAAAGCTCTATTCTCATCATCTGGTTCGGCATCCAGCTCCTGATCGGCTGGTTTGGCGGATGCGGATGGCCTCCATGCGGGCGCGTCATGACGCACTGGTTCTCCTTGAAGGAACGCGGACGCACAATTGCCGTTTGGAATGTCGCGCATAATGTCGGCGGCGGTCTCATCGCCCCTATCACGGCATTCGGTGTCGGTATTTTCGGCCTCCTTCACTGGGAGTACGGTGTTTTCTACCTCCCGGCCGTCATTGCGATCGGTGTCGCTTTCATTGCCTGGCTTCTCATCCGTGACACGCCGCAATCCTGCGGTCTCCCCTCCATCGAGCACTTTACAAACGACTTTCCGCCCGAATATTCCGAAAAAAACGAGCAGGAACTCAGTATGTACGAGATCATTTTCAAATACATCCTGAACAATCGGGTCCTTTGGTTGCTCGGGATCGCCAACGCTTTCATTTACCTGCTCCGGTACGGCATTGGCGACTGGGCGCCGACGTATCTTGCGGAAGCGAAGCACTACGACATTCACGAATCCGCGTGGGCTTACTTCCTCTACGAATTCGCCGCGATCCCCGGCACGCTCATCTGCGGGTGGCTTAGCGACACGAGATTTAAAGGCCGGCATGCCGTCACGTCCATCGTCTTCATGGCACTGACGCTCCCGTTCCTTCTCCTTTACTGGCTGAATCCGCTGGATGCGAAGTGGCTCGATTTCCTCTCGCTCATCATCCTTGGCTTCCTCATTTACGGTCCGGTCATGCTCATCGGTGTGCTCGCCCTTGAGATCGCACCGAAGAAAGCCTCCGGAAGTTCTGCCGGATTTATGAGTGTCTGGGGCTACTTCGTTGGGACCGCATTTTTCGCGAACTACCTGATGGGGCTCATCTCCGACAAATTTGACTGGGACGGCGGCTTCATCTTCCTTTGTGCCGGATGCGTTTTGTCGATCATTTTCCTTACTATCGCGGCGATCGCGCACAGGAATTACCAGATCGAAAAATAAAAAACGTTCATGTTTCGAAACGCTGGGAAGCCGATTCTGACCGCGTGTCCCGTTTCTCCGCGTTTCATTCCCCATTCATCAACTAACCCATTTGAAATCATGAAAGACCTCATCATTATCGGAGCCGGAGCCATTGGCTCCGCTGCGGCGCGGACGCTGGCGCAGTATGAGCTTGACATTCTGGTCCTTGAAAAAGAAAGCGACGTCGGCGAAGTCACTTCCTCCGCTAACTCCGCCATCGTTCACTCCGGATACGACCCAGTCCCCGGCAGTGAAAAAGCCGCTATGAATGTGCGCGGAAACATCCTCTACGAGCAAATGTGCGAGGAACTCGATATCGACATGCGGAAGATCGGCTCGCTGACCATTGCCACGAACGACGAAGAAGTCGAGATCCTCCGCGGGCTTGAAGAACGCGGCAGGCTCAACGGTGTGCCGGTCCAGATGCTCAGCCGGGAAGAAACGCTCGCACTGGAGCCGAATCTCACGCCGGAAGTCAAACTCGCGCTTCTCGCGCCGACCGCCGGGATCGTGAACACGTTCGAGCTGAGTGTCGCCCTGATGGAAAATGCCATGGACAATGGCGTCAAACTCAACCTGAACGAAGCCGTCACGGGCATTCGTGCCATCGAGGGAGGGTACGAGGTCACGACAAACCGCGCGGTTTACCAGACCCGGGCCGTCGTTAATGCCGCCGGTCTCTTTTCCGACGAGATCAACAATTTCGTGAATCCCGTCAAATACGAGATCCAGCCGCGAAAGGGCGAGTATTTCGTTCTCGATCATTTTGATCCGAATTTCATCCGCCACACCATCTTCACGGTCCCATCCTCGAAAGGGAAAGGGATCCTCGTCAGCCCCACGACGCACGGCAACTACATTCTGGGACCGTCTGCGGAATTCGTCGAAGAAAAAGACGACTACTCGACCGACGGCGAAACACTTACGCAGGTCCTAGCCACCGCGAAAAAACTCGTGCCGTCGATCCCGATGAATCAGGTCATCCGTGAGTTCTCCGGTCTGCGTGCGGTCGAAAAAAGCGGACACTTCATCATTGAAGAGTCGCTTCCCGGCTTCGTCAACCTCGTCGGCATCCAGTCCCCCGGTCTAACGTCCTGCCCGGCCATTGCGGAAGAAGTCGTTAAATTCCTCTCTAACACGATGGAGATGAAGAAAAAGGAAGATTTCAACCCGCGCCGCCGTCCTATGGTCCGCCTGAACCGCATGACGCCGGAAGAAAGAGCGGAATTCGTCAAGAAAAACCCGAAATTTGGAAACATCATCTGCCGCTGCGAGATGGTCTCGGAAGGCGAAGTGCTCGACTGCATTCACCGAAACTGCGGCGCGGCGACCATTCGCGGAGTCAAACGCCGTGTCCGTCCCGGAATGGGAAAGTGTCAGGGCGGATTTTGCCAGCCGCGCATCATCAAGATCCTCGCGAGAGAATTGGGCATCAAAAACGAAGACGTACGGATGAAGTCCCCCGGCTCCTTCATTCTGATGGGTGAAACGAAATAGCATCTTCTCCTCCCGAACTTCTTCGGTCAGGGAGACTTCAAAAAAGGAAAGCAAATGGAAACGAAACAGTACGATTTGATCATCATCGGCGGCGGATCAGCTGGACTCGCTGCCGCGATTGCCGCCGCGGATCACGGCGTTGAAAAGATCCTGATCCTTGAAAAAGAAGATGAAGCCGGCGGGATCCTTCTTCAGTGTATCCACAATGGGTTCGGTCTTCACCGATTCAAGGAAGAGCTGACCGGTCCGGAATATGCTGCGCGATTCGCCAGAGAAGCGGAAAAACGCAGCGGGATCGAAATCAAGGTCCGCTCCATGGTCTTGAAGATCACGGCAGAAAAAGAGGTCCACTACTCCAGCGAAGCGGAAGGCTACTGCGTCGTACAGGGCAAGGCGATCGTCTGTGCGACGGGATGCAGTGAACGTACCCGCGGCGCGATCAAGATCCCCGGCGACCGTCCTACCGGCGTCATGACGGCGGGTTTGGCACAGCGTTACCTGAATATCGACGGCTACTTCGTCGGAAAAAAAGTCTTCATCCTCGGATCCGGCGACATTGGGCTGATCATGGCGCGCCGCATGACGCTTGAGGGAAGCAAAGTCCTCGGCGTCGCGGAACTCATGCCCTACTCGAACGGTCTGACGCGAAATATCGTCCAGTGTCTGAACGATTTCGACATTCCGCTTTACCTGAGCCATACCGTGAAGAAGATCATCGGAAAAGAACGACTCGAAAAGATCGTTCTGGCGCAGGTCGATGAAAAATTCCAGTTCGTGCCCGGCACGGATCAGGAATTTGAGGTGGATACGCTGCTTCTTTCCGTGGGGCTGATTCCCTCGAATCCGCTTCTGACGGAAATCGGCGTCCAGATCCACCCGAAAACCGGCGGACCGCTCGTTGACGAAAATATGCAGACGTCCATTCCCGGCATTTTCAGCTGCGGGAACTCGCTTCATGTTCACGATTTGGTCGACTTCGTGAGTATGGAAGGCGAAACGGCCGGAATCGCGGCGGCACAGTTCATTCAGGGAACGTTGGCGACCTCTGAAGACGTCATTCGCACGGAACCCGGTCCGGGAGTTGGCTATCTGCTGCCGGCATCTCTGCATTGCGGAAAAGACGCAGACGGAAAAGAGAACGATTTCGTCCTGAAATTCCGTGTGCAGAAACCGTTCCAGAACGTTTCGCTCGTCGTGAAGCAGAACGGACAGATCCTGAAAAAAGTCAAAAAAGCGTTTCTGATCCCGGCGGAAATGGAGAATTTAACGATTCGGCAGGCTGACCTGCTGGAGAAGAGCGGCGTCCTGTCTGTGGAGGTGTCCAATGAGTGAGAAAAAAGAACTGATCTGCATCGTCTGCCCGCGCGGCTGCCATCTGACCGTGGATGAAAACATGAACGTGACGGGAAATTTCTGCAAA
>SUVI01000119.1 GCA_015062085.1 Planctomycetaceae bacterium | reverse complement strand
GTTCGATCGTCTTGCCAGCAAAGGACGTTCCATTGTTGACCAGGACTGCGAGAGCCGCAAGTCCCTGTGCGTCGTAGACGTAGAACGTGCTGTCCGTCATGTCCGCGAAGGGGCTGGTATTCACGACGAGCACGTCATTTTCCGGATCCGCCGTCGCGATCTCGACCAGCTCGGCATCCGGGTCGGTGATGGTCAGCGTGTAGCCGTTCGTCGCGACTTTCATCTCCATGTCGCCGTAGATGCCGTCGATGACGATCGAGTCGGTCATCATGTCTTCCGCAAGAGTGACCGTGCAGGATCCGTCGCCGTTATTCGCGACGTGGACCGAGCCGATGCTGTTTCCAGCCGCGTCTTTCGCCGTAAGCGTCACACCGCCGACGAGGGCCGGAGTGTCGTCTTCCGCCACGGTACCATCCGCCTTCTTAATGATCGTCGTGACGTCTTCGTACGTGTTCGAGTCCGCGTTGCCGTCGCCGACGTACACATTCTCACCACCGAGGATCGCGCCTGCCGAATAGAGGTTCTTCCATTCGTCTTCATATTCACGGCCGTCCTGGACTTTGTCTTCGATGACCGTCGTATTGGTGACCGTGTTGCCGGTGTGTTTCAGCGTATTCGCACTGTCCGTGCTGGCGTACCCCGCGATACCGCCCGTACGGTGGAATCCGGAGATCGTCATGCCTTCCACGGTGCAGTTTTCGATCGTATTGTAGGCATAGTGACCTGCGATACCGCCGACGTTGACGCCCGCGAGGCTGTCCGCTTCGAAAACGCCCTTGATCGAGTTCATCGTTTCGGTACCCTTGACCGTGCAGTCCACGATCTTGCTCTCACCATTACTGCCGTTCTGTCCGAGAATACCGCCGACATACCAGTAACCCGTGATGTCCGCGCCTTCGACCGTCACGTTCCGAACGATCGACGCACTGTTGCTGCCGCCGACCACCGCGCCAACACGGTATTTGCCGACGATGAAGACGTCTTTCAGCGTGAAGTTCTCAACCACGGCTTTGCCGGAAATGTAGCCGAACAGACCGGCATAACTCTGGGCCGCATCGTTGATCGTGAGGTTGGAAATAACGCTGTTCTGACCGTCGAACGTGCCTTTGAAGGAATAGGCACTGCTCGTTCCGATCGGCGTCCACTTCTCGTAGATGGACAGATCGATCTCACTTCCTTCCGCGAGCTTGACCGTCTTGCCCTCGAAGGTGTCCTTGCCGGTGTTGACCAGCTCGGCGAAGTAGGCGAGAGCGTGCGCGCTGTCGATAGTGTACTCAGTCGTGCCTTCCGGCGCGTCGTCGTACCACGCAACGTCGACGATCTCGACTTTCGCTTCCGGCGAGTTGGCCGCCAGATTTTCGAGGAGTTCCGTATTGTTCGGATCCGTGATCGTGAGCGTGTGACCGTTCGTGTTGATGTTGAGACCAACAGAATCCAGCGCACATTCCGTTCCATTCTTCGTGAAGCAGATATCGTCCGTCGTCAGGTCGCCCTTCAGATCGATAGTGATAACGCCCGGAGAAAGTTCCGTAACATCATACGTTCCAAGGGAATTCCCTTCGGAATCGTAAACGGCAATGTTCGTACGCAGACCGATGGCCGGAGCGTCATCTTCCGTGCTGGTGATGACTTCCGTGCCGTCCTGCGTGATGTACTTCGTTGTGACGTTTTCGAACGTGTTGGAATCGAGATTTCCGTCACCGTTGTAGTAGCACTCGCCGCCGAACAGAGCACCGACAGCATAGCTGTCTTTGTAGCCGTACTCGTAATCTTCCGACCAAGCCTGATTTTCAACGATCACGCAATCGGAGACCGAGTTACCGGTGTGGTGCATTTTGCTCGTCTGTTCGGCAGAAGCCCAGCCCGCGATACCGCCGGCACGATAGTACGCTTCGACCGTGACGCCGGATACGGCACAGTCCTTGATCTCCGTGTACGCACCCTGCCCCAGAATACCGCCGGCATTGATACCGCCGCCCGGGAATTCCGTTTCGCCTTCCTCAAGCGAGTACGGCACACAGGCGATCTTACTGCCTTCATTACCGCTGACTTTGCAGTTGATGAAGTCCACATCGTGAGAGTACGGGACCTGACCGGCAATACCGCCAGTATACCAACGGCCCGTGATGCTGATGTCGCCCGTAAGTTCAATGTCTTTGAAATCGATCGTACCGAACGCGTAACCGCAGACGCCCGCGACCCAGTGCTGGCCGTTGACCGTAACGTTTTCCAGCTTGAAGTTGCCGATCGTGGAGTTCTGACCTTTCACAGAACCAAACAGAGCGAGGCAGTTCGCCTTCTCTCCGTCAAGCGTCAGACCGGAAATGGTA
This sequence comes from Planctomycetaceae bacterium, assembly GCA_015062085.1. The sequence goes on along the minus strand of SUVI01000119.1, from coordinate 10,631 downwards.
TGCCCCTGACCATCGAAACTGCCGCGGAACGGCGAGTTGTAATTTTCACCGATCGGAATAAAGTCCACGTCGGAAAGGTCGATGTCCGTATCCAGATAAACCGTTTTGCCGGCAAAATTGTTGGCAGTCAGGCCCGTATTCACAAGCGCGGTGAAACCAAGGAACTGTTCCCGGGTCGAAAGAGTGTAGGAATCCGCATCTTTCGCATTGTAGAACCAGCTCTGATCGATGACGATAATGTCGTCGTTTTCGGGACGTATTGAGACCGTATCATTTTTAATGTCAAGGATGATCGACGAACCATCCAGTGCGCCGTACGTCACGCCATTGATCGTAATGGCAGCGTAATTCTTGCCGTAAAGCGTACCGCTGAGATGACCGTTCGTGACGATATTCACGTTCGCAGGCACGAAGTCCCAATCAACTTCCTTATCCGCCTGAAGGACCACGTCATTTCCCTGCGCAAACTCAGACCAGACCGCTTCATTGAAATCGGAGAAGCTCCAGGTCGTGTTTCCGTCTTTATCGCGGATGACTGCGACGACCGGCTCGATATCCTGCACCGTTCCATCGGCAGTGGACTGTGCGCCAAGCGCGGTGACCGGAATGTCCGTAGTCGTTCCATCTTCATTCTGGAGTTTGACCGAGACGTTCTTGACCGTGTTGTCCGACTTGCTGACGGAATCATCACTCGCGTCAAATGCATCGTTGGACCAGCCAACGATCGCGCCGGGGGCCTTCATTTCATTGCTGCTGATGCCGGTAAGCGTCACATTTTCGACCGTATTGCCATAGAAAAGCTCATCGATCGCGTTACTTTCGGACAGGACCGACGTGCTTCCAACGACACCGCCCGTACGGCGTCCGCCGGTGATCTCCACGTCTTTGACCGTGCAGTCCGTGATGTAGTTCGGAGAATTCTGTCCGCCTTCCATGTACTGACCGACGATACCGCCGCAGTGTCCCTCCGCGGGATCGAGCTGACTGACGGAACCGCTTTCGACCGAGCAGTTCTGGATAATGTTTTCACCCCAACAGTAAGCCGCGCCAAGGATACCGCCGACTTTCTGATTACCGGTGACTTCAAAGTTTTTGACAGTAATATCATGGATGTCGAAATCCATTCCTTTCGTGACGGTATCCCACCAGACTTTACCGACCGCGCTTCCAACATAGCAGTCGCCGGAGACGCTCACGCCGTCCAGGGTGAAATTACCGACTTTGTACCCAATGCAGCCGAATAGACCCGCATAGTCGCCGTCACCAGTGATCTTGAGATTGCTGATCGTACAGCCGCCGCCGTCGAACGTACCGAGGAACGGATTCTCATCGTAGCTGTCGTCGCCATTCGGCATGAAACTCTGTCCGATCGGCGTCCACTCAATGTTGTTCAGATTGATATTGCAGGCAAGCGTGATCGTGATACCTTCAAACGTCACGCCGGAATTCACCAGCTCGGCGAAACCAGCGAACTGCGCCGCCGTCTGGAGTGTGTAAGATTCCTTGACGTTTTCAGCATCATACCAACCTGTACTCACATCTCCGAGCCATTTGGCCGTCGGAATCGAAGCCGTCACGTCCATATTCTGATCGCCGACGATTTCCGCTGTGTCTGTGACTGCCGGCATGGCGACAGGATTCGTACTGAGCATCTGACGGCTCTCAAGAGACTCGAGACGCAAGGAATGCATTTTACGATTCCGGTTACTATCGGATGATTTTTTCATCGCAATTCTCCATGATAAAACCAAAACTTTAAGAATAAAAATCAGGGATGAGCAGGGAAACTCAAAAATCCTGATACGGGAAACGAAAAAGTGAAGAAGTGAAGCTGCAAAAGTCATACCACAAAACCCTTGCATTTTCTCCACACTTCTAAAACTTCCACTCCTTCCTATTTTACCACAAAATCTTTGTTTGTAAATAGTTTGAAGTGAAAATATTGAAAAATTTCCAAGATTTTTTTATTTACATTGAAACAATATTAAGAGACCGTTTCGTTCAATAATCAAATCTTTTTTTCCCTTCCTGCCCGAGATTCCCAAAAACAGGGAAAGAAAAGGAATCCTTCATTTTCAATATAACAAAATACGAAAGGATTTCAAGAGTGTCCCACCGCAAAAAAATAAAATAAAAAAAGATTTTTTCAGGACAGGTTCTGCTTTTACGGATTTAATCAAAAAAAGCGTTTCATTATGCATGAAACGCTTTTCTCAAAATTAATATTTAATCTTCAAAAACATATTCGTCGCCGTAGCCGTAATGTTCCGCCACGTAGTCGACATCTTTGTCTCCGCGTCCGGAAAGGGTCACGAGAATGGACCCGACTCGATGTTCACGGGCATAGCGCATCCCGAAAGCCACAGCGTGGGAGCTTTCCAGCGCAGGGATGATCCCTTCGTAACGGCAGAGCTTGAAGAATGCATCCACGGCTTCCTCGTCGCTGGCAGTCTCATACTTGACGCGGCCAAGATCGCTCAGGAATGCGTGTTCCGGACCGACACCGGGATAATCCAGGCCGCTGGCGATCGAGTAAACGTCTGCCGCATCCCCGTCTTCCTTCTGAAGGAATTTGCTCCGGAATCCATGCAGGACTCCGTTGGTCCCAAAGCTCATGGTCGCGGCATGCTGACCGGGTTCCGCGCCTTTTCCAAGCGGCTCGACTCCGTAAATGTCAACCGGGTCGTTCAGGAAAGGAATGAACGTTCCGATGGAATTCGACCCGCCGCCGACGCAAGCCGCCACAGCATCCGGAAGATGACCGGTCATTTCGAGGAACTGGGCGCGGGCTTCCTCACCCACGACGTATTGGAAATCACGGACCATCATCGGGAACGGATGCGGACCAAGGGCCGATCCGATGCAGTAAATGCAGTTTTTGTAGTCCTTCAGATACGCTTCAAACGCGGCGTCTACCGCCTCCTTAAGCGTTTTCTGTCCGTGAGTCACGCACACGACGTTCGCACCGAGCATCTTCATGCGCGTCACGTTCGGAGCCTGCTTCGCGATATCGATCTCCCCCATGTAGATGTCGCATTCCAGCCCGAAATACGCCGCCGCCGTGGCGAGCGCTACGCCGTGCTGTCCCGCTCCGGTCTCCGCAATGATCTTTTTGCGTCCGAGATACTTCGCCAGAAGCCCCTCGCCCATGCAGTGATTGAGCTTGTGCGCCCCGGTGTGGTTCAGATCTTCACGCTTGAGGTAGATCTGGCACGCGCCGAGTTTCTGGGAGAGTTTTTCACAATGATAGACCGGCGTGGGACGCCCCTGAAATTCACGGCGGATACGGCGCAGCTCGCTGATAAATCGGGCACTGTGACAAATCGTACGATAGGCTTCGTCGATCTCCTGGAAGACAGGACGAAGTTCCTCGGGCAAAAATTCCTGTCCTCCTCCGTACGGGCCAAAGTAGCCGTTGAGGTCCGGATAATTGCGCAGGTATGTGGAATAGTCCATGATTTTTCTCCCTATTTTTCGCGACTATATTGTGAATGAAAGAAAACTTTTTTAAGTTTACTCTTTTTTTTCAAAATGTCAAGCACTGGGAAAATCATTTTACGCTTTTTAGTGAAAAAAAATCCCAAAATTCCCGGCAGAAAAATAATCCAGAGATATTCCTGCAGAAAGACAGAAGCAGACGGAAAGAAAACACGAAATGATTTAAAAATCCACTTCGTGTCTTTCCGCATTTTTTCGCACTTTTCGCGTTTCCCCTCTCCGGGACTTCCGCATACGGTCTTCCGCAGTGTCAGCTGTCCAGCGGACGGGTCATTTTCATGGGGTCGAGAGCCTGTGCAAGTACGTCTGGAGGAAGAACTTCCTGCTCAAGACAGAGTTCCCGGATCGTCTTGCCCGTTTTGAAGGCTTCCTTCGCCAGCGCCGCTGCTTTTTCGTAGCCGATGTACGGATTCAGCGACGTGACCATCGAGAGACTCTGCTCGACGGAGGCCTCGCATTTCTCGCGGTTCGCTTTCAGACCGGCGACGCAGTTCCGCGTGAAAACGTCCACGCACCGAGCCATGATCTCCGCGCTCTCAAGCAGGACCGCAGCCATCAGCGGCATCGTGATGTTCAGCTGGAACTGGCCTCCCGCACCGCCGCAGACGGCGATCGCAGTGTCGTTTCCGATGACGCGGGCAGCGACCTGGATCGAACTCTCGCAGAGGACCGGATTCACCTTGCCGGGCATGATGGAACTTCCGGGCTGCAGGTCGGGCAGCGCGATCTCGTAGTATCCGCATCGGGGTCCAGAACCGAGCCAGCGCACGTTGTTCGCGACGTTCATGAGAGTTACCGCGACGGCCTTCACAAGCGAATGGGCACGCACGACGCCGGTCCGCTGCGCGTTCGCCTCGAAATGATCGACCGCCTCGTAGAAGGGGATGCCGGTCTTTTCGCTCAGAAACGCTGCCGTCTCCGCCGCGAATCGCGGATGTGTGTTGATTCCAGACCCGACCGCCGTCCCGCCAGCCGGAAGTTCATGAAGCGCTTTTTCCGCATCACGAGCATCCTGTGCCGCCAGTTCCATCTGACGCGCGAAACTCCCAAACTCCTGCCCCAGCGTCATCGGCGTAGCATCGGCAAGGTGCGTGCGTCCGATCTTCAGAATGTCCTTCCACTCCTCCGCCTTCTGTGCGAATGCCGCGGCACACTCTTCCAGCGCAGGAACAAGAGCCTCACGGATGAGCTTCGCGCCCGCAACGTGGATCGCCGTGGGGAAAATGTCGTTCGTGCTCTGCCCCATGTTCACGTGGTCGTTGGGATGGATCGGCTTTTTCATGTCGAAACGGTCACCGCCGCAAAGTTCGATCGCACGGTTCGAAATGACCTCATTCACGTTCATGTTCGTGGAAGTCCCAGACCCGGTCTGGTAAATATCGACGGGGAATTGGTCTCCCATTTTACCGTCTGCGACCTCGAGCGCCGCCGTTTTCATCGCCTCGATCTGTTCCGGCGCAAGTTTTTTGCCCAAAAGTCCGAGTTTCTCATTCGCGCTTGCAGCTGCCCACTTTACTAATCCCATCGCCTGGATCATTTTCGCAGGAAGCGGAGCCTGCGCGATCGGAAAGTTTTCCACCGCACGCTGTGTCTGCGCGCCATAGTAGACGTCTGCCGGAAGGCGCACTTCGCCCATCGAGTCACGTTCAATGCGTTCTTTCATGAATTTTGCTCCCTTTTTGTTTCCTTTTTCTTCTCTTTTCTTCCCTTTTCTTTTCTTCCCTTTTCTTCCATTTTACTTCCTGAATGAAGAAAAGATCCGGAAAATTTGTCCCCTGCGTTCCGCGAGACCGGAAATTTTGCGAAACCGGTAAACATTTTCCTGAATTATGCCACGAATGAAGAAAAAGTCAAGCCCCCGTATTTACGGAAAGCGCAGATTATGGTATAATCAGGCCGTGTAAGTTGATTTTCGTCCATCCAACCCTCAGAAAAACAGAAAAAAGGAAAACGCACATGAAAAAAATGTTCGCATTCTCCCGCCTCACGGCACTCTTGACCGGTCTGTGCCTCACGGCCGTCACCGTCCTTCTGCTCTCCGCTCCGGCACAGGCGCAGGCACAAGCACAGGATCAGGCACAGGAAAAAGAAGTCGTGGATCTGCTTATGGTCGGCGACTCCATCACCGACTTTTGGGACCGATCCGGCGACTACGGTCTGGAAGTCTACCAAAAGTACTTCTCCAACGCGAACCGCAAGACCGTGAATATCGGCGTCAGCGGCGACATTACCGACCAGACGATGCAGCGTTTGGCGAATCCGATGCTCAACAAAATTTCGCCGAAGATGATCATGCTCATGATCGGCACGAACAATCTGAACCGCGGTCCTGAAACGACTGCACGCTACACGGTAGAGGGGATCCGCGAGATCCTCGCGGCGCTCCGCGTCAAATTCCCGGAAGCTAAGATCCTGCTTCTCGCCGTCTTCCCGCGCTCCCAGCCCGAAACCGGTCCCGTTCCCGGTCCGCAGTACCGAATGCGCATCGATGCCATCAACGCACAGCTCCCAGCACTGGCCGACGGGAAATTCATCTTCTTTAAGAACATCAACGAGATCTTCCTGAATGAAGACGGAACGCTGAAAACGGAACTCATGCCTGACCAGCTCCACCCGAACAAAGCGGGCTACTATCTCTGGGCCGAGGCCGTCGAACCGATCGTTCAGGCTTGGACCGGCACGAAAGCTGGATCCTGAATGATGAATGCCGGATCCTGAAAGCTCTCCATAAAAAAAGAAGCTCCTTAAAAACGGGAGCTTCTTTGCATTTCGGCTCACTTGCCGTTTCCCACTCCGCGTGAAAATGCGTCGAAATGCTCGCGCCATTGCGTCGGAGCCTCAACTCTGCGGCCGCCGCGTACGGCAGGACGCTGTTTTTCCGTCTCCGTTCCGTTTTCGTATCGGAATGACTGCGGCACCAGCCCCAGATTTCGGAATGCGTTTTCCGAGCGTCTCCTCTCCTCTTCCGACGCTCCGGGCCGGTCAAGATCCGCATTGAGCTTCTCCCACTCTTCCAGAAATTCCCGCGCCTCTTCTCTCGTCCAGCCCAAGTACTCCAGAAGGGAATCATCGCCCCGATCCAGCGCATCACGCAGATGTTCGAGAGCCAAAACTGTCTGTCTGCGCGCAAATTCCGCATTCACCGCATCCTCTTTCTGCGGAGGTGCAGCATTTCCGTGCGTCCCCATCGGACTTCGAACTTCATCACCGATGCCGGACCCGCCGCTTGAGGTCGAATTCCCGCTCTCCTTCGAATTTTTCCCGGCTCCATGCTCCTGACTCTGCCGCTCACCTGTCTGCGTTTCGCTTCCATTTCCCTCACGTTTCTGCGGGTCTGCACTTCCGGTCGGATGGTCTGCCAGCGCACTGTTTCCGCCGCGTTCTCCAGTGGGACCTTCCCCTCCGCTTCCCGTCGGATCTCCGGATCCATTCGGCGTGTTGCTCCCGTCGCGTCCGAGTCCCTGCTGGTTCGACTGCTCTTCCGCACCATTTCGATTCCCGCCGCGGTTCTCACCGGCCCGGCCTCCCACTTCCGTCGAATTGTCCGGCTTCATCTCATTTTTAGATTTTCGGTCTCCCGCATCTCCAGACTGCGAGCCATCCTGGTTCGATGACCGACCCGGCTCCGTTTCCTTTTTTTCGTCAAACAGACCGTCCGCTTCGGGGGCAGACTCCAGATTTTCTTCCTTGGAATGCTCTTGGAGTTCCGCTTTTCCCTCGCCGATCTCCGAGGCCGGCACTTCTTGCGGCGCTGGCGCATCTGAACCGTCAGCATTTGGCGACTTTTCGTTCGGCGGAAGCGTCGAGGGACGCGATCCCGGATCTCTTTCCCGATGCTTGAGGATCTGCTCAACCGCCTCTCCCGGATCGTTCACAGGATCCGGTTTCGTCCCCGTCATTTCGTCTTCCTGCGCAGGACGGAGGTCTTCCTCACCCCACGATTCCGAGCCGTCATCTTCGATCTCCTCTCGCCCAGGCCGCTGACTTTCCGAATCTCGCAGTCCGCTGCCGTCCGTCTTCTCTTTTTCCATGACCGGACTGGGAAGATCCTGCGCAGAATCCGATCCATCCTCCGTTCCGCTTAAGGCACTGGAGGCATCGTCGGGCGTTTCGCCTTCCGTTTTCGCTCCGCCGCCATGGTCCTTTCCAGTCTTTTTACGCTGATCGTCCGTTTCAGGCTCACCGTCTTCCTCCGAGTTCTCGTCCTCCTCCAACGGCGCACTCACCGTCTGGCCCGGCTCCTGACCATTTCGTCCCTTTCCGGTCTTTTCGTCCGTTTTCTTACTGCGTTCCAGAGCATCACCAGATCCCTCGCCAGGATCCTCACCGGACTCTCTATCTTCCGGACGTTTTCCAGATCCATCCTTCTTTTCCGACTCCGCACTTTCCCCATCATGTCCGTCTCCCGTCTCCGTGTTTGCACCGGAACGCGCTGATCCTCCCTCTTTCTGCTTTTCGCCGGAATTCCCGCCGCTCTCTTTACCTTCCGAGTCTTTTTCCGCACTCGGGTCTTTTTCCGCACTCGGGTCTTTTTCCGCACTCGGGTCTTTTTCCGCACTCGGGTCCTTTTCCGCTAAAGCCTCCGAAAGCGGATCAAATCCATCCGGAGCCAGTTTCGGTTCTGCGTTCCTTTCCTTTTTCATGCCGTCTCGGGGCGCTTTGGATCCTGCGGAATTCTTTGAGTCCGACGGATCTCCATCCGCATTCTGTGTATTTTCCCCATCCGATCCGTCATCCGCTCCATTCCGGGAACCATCTCCGCTCTTTCTGCTGGGCCCCTGCGTCGGCGCCTCGCCATTCGAGTCATTTTCCCCTTCTCCGCTCTCTCCGGCCTGCCCCTCACCGGCTTGCCCCTCACCGCGGTTCTGCTCTGACGTTTCATTTTCAGGAGCTGCGTTTCCCAGCCCATCATTTTCAGTCCCGTCTTCACCGGCGTCTTCACCGGCGTCTTCATCAGCGTCTTCACTGGGACTTTCTCCGGTTCCGTCCCCATCACTCTCCAGTCCATCATCCAGAGAACCGTCCGTTTTTTCCGCGTCCTTCATGAAAGGATCCGCCCCAGGCCCTTTCCCATCCTCTTCAGCCGAACCATCTTCCAGCCCATCTGTTCCCGGTCCCTCTTGACTGACGCGCAGGGTCGCCCCATCCTCTTCCCGTTCCATTTGTTGAGCATCTCCCGTCTGGTTCTGCTCCGGACCTTCCGTCCCTACAGTACCATCCGTAATGCGCAGGCGGCGCGATTCCGTCTGTACGCGATTTCCGTTCGGACGCCGAGTATCTTCAGCCTCCGCCCACCAGAGGATCTCGTCTCCCGCTTCCAGACCATACTCTGACGGTCGAAACGTGAATTCTCCGCGAAACGGCGTCTTTTGTCCCCCGCCGTCCGCCGGAAGATTCAAAAGAGCCGGAATCGCGAGCCGTTTTCCATTCCACGAAACGCCAAACCCCGCGGCACGCAAACCAAAATCCGGATCCGACGCCTCAAGCACCAGAGAGACGGACGCTTCGGGACGCACTTCCGCATTTTCCTCCGGTCCCTCCGCGATCCGAAGTTCCGGTTCTCTGTCCGGAGAGATCTCCCATCGGTAGACCAACGGTTTCGGATCAGCCTTTCCGTCCGCGTTCTCAAACCGGAACCGCACATCAAAACGCTCCTTCCCCACATTCTGTTTTCCCGGCATAAAAGTTCCGTTCAGCGGTACGGAAGCATGAAAACACGTCTCAGAGGCCCGTCCATCCGTAATATCTGGGTGAAACGCAAGCGTTTGCGTCTTGTGCGTCTCCAAATTCAGAAGCTCCATCCAGACTTTCTTTGCCGGCTCACTGGTCCGGACATTCAGAAATACCTGCGTCCCGGAAAGCGCCAAAAGATCCCCGCCGCTCTGCCGAACAGCCGGAAGTCCAGTGTATTTCGGCGGCACGAGCCGGATCGATCCGACCTGAACGCCCAACGGCGGACGTACTTCGACCCGGTACGTTTCAGAACAGGCGTCTCCCGCCTTCAGATACCACGTAAGTTCTTCCTGGATCCCATTTTCGCTCCCCGTGATCTCCGTTTCCCAAAATTCATTTCCTTCGCTCCCGTCCTCCATTAGGACCCGGCGCATGAAGAGCGGCGCATCCAGAAACTTCCGGTCCGACGAGGAATAAAAAAGCGTCGGCGTCTCCCCGTCATTCAACTTCCGGATCCGTGCCCGGACCGAAAGCGTCTCCCCCTGGTAAAGGACCACATTTCCCGGTACGATCTCGTCGATCTGGACGCGCCGCGGCACATGGATCTCGCACCACGGAAGAAGCGCCCGTGCGACGCTCCGAAATGAGCTTTTCGGCGAAAAGACGGCATAGACCGCAAAAAGGACCAAAAGGCTCACGACCACAAAACGCATCACGTTCAGCCGCCTGCGCGGAACCAGTTTTTCCGTCTCGATCCACTGCATTTGTGACGCAGTATGCCGTTCCAGGATTTTCAGGATCTGCCGCTCAAGCAGCGTGTCCCGGCTCCCTCCCTGCGCAAGCTCTTCCTTTTTCCGAAGCAGGTAAAGCAGATTCAGAAGTCCGTTCTTCAATTCCGGCCGAGATGCCTCGATCACGGAAGCCAAATGGTACGGATGGAGCCTCCATCGCCAAAACGGCACGATCCGCGTCCAGACCATCCAGCCCCAAACTCCCAAAAGCGCAAAAAGAAACAGACTCCGGCCCCAGCGTACGATCCCGTCCCGAAAAAGCCAATGCTCTGCCAGTACGATCAGGAAAAAAAAGGAGACCGAGATCCCCGCCAATGTCCAAAGTGTACTCTGGATCTCCGTTTTTCGGATCTTTTCCGCAGCCTGTTCAAGCATCTCACGCACCGAAGGCGGAAGCGGCCGGATCCAGTCGCCTGCCTCAAAAGATCTCCGTCCCCAAGATCTTCGAAGGAATTCCAAAACGGCCCCCCCCGCCTTTTCGGAAACCCGCTCGGAAACCCGCTCGGAAACCCGCTCGGAAACCCGCTCGGAAACCCGCTCGGAAACCCGCTCGGAAACCCGCTCGGAAACCCGCTCGGAAACCGATGGCGAAACCGATGGCGAAACCGATGGCGAAACCGATGGCGAAACCGATGGCGAAACCGATGGCGAAACCGATGGCGAAACCGA
>SUVI01000118.1 GCA_015062085.1 Planctomycetaceae bacterium | reverse complement strand
CAGCCGGAGCCGGAGCGGGTTCAGCAGCCGGGGCCGGAGCGGGTTCAGCAGCCGGGGCCGGAGCGGGTTCAGCGGCCGGAGCCGGAGCGGGTTCAGCGGCCGGGGCCGGAGCGGGTTCAGCGGCCGGGACCGGAGCGGGTTCAGCGGCCGGAGCGGCATCCGTCAGGATCTCAAATTCGACTTTACGGGTCATGATCTGTCCCGGGAAAGCTTCGGTCAGAGCCGCTTTGAACTCAGCGATCTGCTTCGAGCTTTCGTTCACATCATCTTCACCCTCGGCGGCCGCTTCGGCAGCGTCTTTCTTCGGGGTGGGGGTGATGATGCTGTAGCGGCGTTTCAGAAGCTTGTTTTCTTCGTCCGTTTTCAGCGTCACGTCCGTCACGACAACGTCGGTGAAGTCTTCATTCGCAGCCTGGAGCTTTTCGCGGACGGCATCTTCGCCTTCCTGGGCTTCCGTGAAGAGGACCTGAACGTTCAGACCGCCAAGGAAGTCAATGTCAAGCAAACTGGAGGCTTTCGCCACGCCGTTCGTACGGGCAACGACCAGCAGGACACATGCAACGACGCAGACCGCGGCGATCATGAGGGTCTTCTTTGCGTAACTCATGAACGGAATGCTGGTTTTCGGAAGGATGCGGCGCATACGGATCTCGCGGAGCATACCGGAACGGACAGCGAGGTCAAAGATACCGCGGCCGACGTAAATGATACTGAACATACTGATGGCGATACCGACGAGCAGGATGATGGCGAAACCGCGAATTTCCTGCGTACCGATCGTGTAAAGGATCACACCGACGAGGGCAGTGGTGATGTTGGAGTCGACGATGGCGGAGAACGCTTTGTCAAAACCGGTGCGGACCGCGACGGCGACGCCGTTTCCAGCTTCCGTTTCTTCACGAATACGTTCGTAGATCAGAATGTTTGCGTCGACGACCATACCGATCGTGAGGACGAAACCGGCAAGACCCGGCAGGGTGAATGCTGCGTTGAAGCTCACCATGAATGCGAAGGTCAGGAGGACCAGCAGGATGAGCGAGATGACGGACACGATACCGGAGAAGCGGTAGTAGTAGACCATCAGAGCCATGACGAGCAGGATCGAGACGAGCATCGCGTACTGCGCACGCTCAATCGTGTCTGCACCGAGCTGAGCGCCCGTAGACATTTCGCTGATCGGTTCCGTACTCAGAGTCGCCGGCAGCCGGCCCGCTTTCAGGACGCTGACGATCATATCGACTTCCTCCTGGGAATCGATCCCGGTGATCTGACCGTTGCCGGCGATCTGGGACTGAATGTTCGGAGCACTGATAATCTGATTGTCAAGGATGATGCCGAGCTGACGGGAACGGCGTCCGCTTTCCTGACCGGGATCTTTCACTGGGAGGTTCTCGCTAGTCAGATGGGACATACGGCTCGCGCCCTGCGCGTTAAAGCTGAACTGCACGATCGGCTTCGCATTGTCGAAACCCGCACGAGCGTCGGCAAGGTATTTACCTTCCACATTGTACCGATCGTTCACAACAAGAACTTCCACGACCGGTTTTTTCGGGTCGAACGCTTTGTTCGAGGCCGTGTCGAAGTTGTTCGCGATAGCGCGGGTGAAATGGTATCCGCTTCCCATTCCGGAGACGACGCCCGTTTCTTTATCGACGTGCACGCCGAAGTTTTCTTCACTTCCGACCGCGATCGGAACGAACCACGCATCCGCTTCCTCTTTGCTGGAAGTAAGGAAGACTTTGTCCTGTCCTTCCTGCACGGCATCGAAGCAGTCTTTGTTATCGATATTGTTCGCCAGAATGCGGAATTCCAGCGTACCGATCTTGCTGATACGCTTCTTGAGCATATCGACCTGCGCCTCGTCCGTATCCGGAACGATGATCTCGATCTGGTCCTTGTTCACACCGAGAGTACGAATGGTCACGTTCGCGATGCCGTCCGGGTCGATACGCTTTTTCAGAGCTTCCGCGAGTTCGCCGGAATCGACGTCGGAAGTCATGTTTTTGTAGTGCAGAATGGTACCGCCGTTCAGGTCGATACCTTTTTTCACATTCGTCCAGTTGACGCTCGCGCTGTGGCACAGGACCACAACACCAAACAGAAACGCAAACATACTCCAGAAGAAACGCCAATAGTAAGTCGGCATATTCCATCTGCGGGTAAGTGCAATCGACGTGCCGGCGGAAATCGCCACCATTGCAAGCAGTACTGCAATAACCATTCGTTAATCCTTTTCTAAAATGAAAATCTATAGTGATTTCTATCTGTTTCCAAATATCCGGAAGATCCATGATGCACAGCCCCGGCAGCTTTCAGCCGAAACTGTACGGCATAAATCATTTTTTCTCTTCTTTCGGCTCGGAGAGCACTGCCGCGATGCAGCTGATCTCGAGACAGATCTTGATGTTCGCGCTCTCGTCGATGCGCAGCACGAGCGTTCCCTCATCCGGCGTGATCTGCGTAATGACGCCGTGGATCCCGCCGACCGTGATCACCTTATCGTAGACCTTCAGGCCGTCCCACATCTGCTGACGGCGTTTCTGCTCATTCTGCTGCGGGCGGATCATCACGAACCACAGAATACCAAAAAGGACGACCATCCAAAGGATCGTCATCATAAAAGAACCCTGGGTTGCCGTGCCGGCTGCCGGCGCCGCGTCTGTTGCTGCCTGAGCAAGCGGGAACAAAAACGTAAAGTTCATATTCATTTCCTGTTTATTTCTGGATCAAACGCCGGGACCGACCCGCCGGAAATGCGGATCAACAAAAAGGGTCCAGCATAAAACTAATATCATAAAACGAAATCGCAAAATCGACAAGGGGGTTGGGGCGTTTCTTGAGCCTTTTTCTTGAATATTATCCTAAATTTTCCAAAAAATTTTCCCTTTCGGCCCGATTTTTTCGAATTCTGTTTTTTGTCGCCGTTTTCTTTCGGCTTTTTTGCAGGCTTTTTGCAGGTATCCAGCCTCCCGTTCCAGACACCGTTCCCGTTTCAGCCGCTCCCCTCTTCACCCTGCGACCAGCCATCATAGCATTCTGCCATAAACTGACGGTACCTTCCGGCCAGGATCGCCTCGCGGCACTGCGTCACGAGACGTTCATAGTACGTGATGTTATGGATCGAAAGAAGGATCGGCCCCAACATCTCACCTGCCATGAAAAGATGACGCAAATATGCCCGGCTCCGCCGACATGCCGGACACGGACAGTCTTCCTCAAGCGGCCGATCGTCCGCACGGTATTTCAGATTGCGGAGACGCATCTTCCCGTGCTTCGTGAATGCCATCGCATTCCGTCCGTTGCGCGTCGGCATGACACAGTCAAACATGTCGATCCCGCGCGCGATCCCCTCGATCAGATCCTGCGGAGTCCCAACCCCCATCAGATAGTGCGGTTTGTCCTGCGGGAGTTCCGGCACCGTGTAGTCCAGCGTCTCGTACATTTGTGCCGGAGGTTCCCCCACACTCAAGCCGCCGACCGCGTAGCCGGGGAGATCCAACTCCGCGAGCCGCTGCGCACACTCGATGCGGAAATTCCGGTTCAATCCGCCCTGTACGATGCCGAAAAGGGACTGATCCTCCCGCGACGCATGCTCCAGACACCGTTTCGCCCAGCGCACAGAACGCATCATCGCTTCGTAGATCTTCTCATCCGTATTCGGCAACCCGACCAGCTGGTCCATGCACATCGCAATGTCGCTGCCGAGCGCTTCCTGGATCTCAATGGAACGCTCCGGTGAAAGCATCATCCGCCGTCCGTCAATGTGCGACTGAAACGTGACGCCCTCCTCAGTCAGCTTCGACCTCTGCGCCAGCGAAAAGACCTGAAAACCGCCGCTGTCCGTCAACATCGGCCCCTTCCAGCCTGTGAAATGATGCAGACCGCCCAAGTCACGGATCAGCTCCTCGCCCGGACGCAGCGCAAGATGGTAGGTGTTCCCAAGAATGATCCGGGCTCCAGTCTCTTCCAAAAGACCTAATTCGATCCCCTTCACCGAACCGACAGTTCCGACAGGCATAAAAATCGGCGTCGGCACGTCCCCGTGCGGCGTATGAAGGACACCTGCCCGCGCTTTGGTCTCCTGATCGACCTTTTGAAGTTCCAGCTTAACTTTCATTCCGTCTGATTCCAAAAAACGCCGCAGTGTCGTCTCCACTACGGCGTCTCCTCCTGATTTGATTCAAAATATCAGTCCCCATGAAGGTGCAGATTGTACTCCTTCAGCTTTTCGCGGACTTCCGTGAGGCTCGTCACGCCGAAGTTCTTGCACTGAAGCAGCTCGTCGGCTGTTTTGCGGATCAAATCGCCAAGCGTCGTGATCTGACTGCGCCCCAGACACTTGCGCGCACGCACCGTAAAGCCCATCGAAGAGATCGGCTTGTTGAGCGTCTCGATGTCGATCGAGCTGTCCAGCTCCGGAAGCTCCTGCTGCTGCGTCTTCGCACTGGTCTGACCCAGCTGAAGATTCCGCGAGGCAAGCATCTGCTTGATCTCGTCCAGACTCGTTTCGCCAAAGTTCTTGCTCGAAAGCAGTTCCGCCTCCGTGTAGCTGCACAGATCGCCGAGCGTCTTCACACCGATCTGTTCCAGGCACTTGCGGGCACGGGACGAAAGTTCGAAGTCCGCGACCTGCATCTTGAGGATCTGCGCCGTCGGATTGTGCGGAGCAACGTCTTCCGTCGACTGATTCGAGGCCTGCGCGTCTTTCAGGTAAAGCCGGGCACGCTCATTATCCGGATACGCATCCAGAACTCGTTCATAGCACTGGACCGCAAGTTCATTTTCGTTCCGGTCTTCGTACATCAGACCCAAATTGATCAGTGAACCAACGTGCGACGGGAACTGCGCAGCCGCGCGTTTGTAAAGTTCCAGCGCATCGTCATCATTTCCGCGGCGGTCGCTTTCCAGAGCAAGACCAAAGAGCGCACCGGGGTGCATCGGATCCGTATCGACGGCACGGGAGAACCAAGTGCCGACTTCGTCGCTTGTTCCGCCGCTTGCCAGAGCCGTAATGCCGCGCTGATAAAGATACTCCGCCGTCTGCTGGACCGAACCGCTCAGGTCATCCAGAAGACCAAGAGCTTCCTGGACCTGACCGGCACAGCGCTTCACTTCAACGATCCCCAGCACACAATCGTCTGCGCAGTAACCAGCCTGACGCGCACACGTATACTCTTTCTCCGCCTCTTCGTAATTTTTCAGAGCAAACTGCGCCTTCGCCATGTAAAAATGCGCGAGTGCACCGCCGTCACCATGCTGAAGCACATTCAAACTGCGGCGATATTTACCCAAAAGATAAAGAAACACGCCAAGTCGGACCATACCGGCCGGACTCTGCTCTTCCTCACGAGACTCAAGCTCATTGACAGCGTCACGGAAAATGCGGAAGTTCGCATATTTGGAAGCAATGCTCCGATTGATTTTTGCAATTTCCTGCGGTCCAAACGAGCAGTTCATCTGAACCAGCTGACGAAGATCAAAATCCTGACCAAATGCCATACGACGTCCCTCCTCCTGTATGTGCGTAAACTCAAAGAGGGGCCTGCCCATTGAGAACATCCCCTTCCATGAATCCTTTGATTGTACTTTTCCCTTTCAGGAAAAAAGAGCCACTGAGGGGAATCGAACCCTTAACCCCAGCTTTACGAAAGCTGTGCTCTGCCTATTGAGCTACAGTGGCTTCTGATTATGACGCATAGTATAGCACATTCCATTTTTTTGTCAATAGGGGGTGGCAAAAATTTTTTTGCTCCGTGGGGATTTACGAAATTTTTGAATGTGGTATAATAAAAGAAAGTACGAGACTGAAATTTTGATCAAAATGCGTTTCGCACGCAGTTTTACGAAAGGAAACGAATCATGACACAAAGAAGTGTCCCAACCTTTTCCACCCGAAAAGGCCGAAGACGATTTTCTCAGACTTTTTTTATTTTGGGACTTTTTTTCATCCTTGGATGGCATTTTTGCCAGGAAAACTCATGGAAAGCTCTCTTCACGCTCACCGACACCAACCGCATTCCGCCTGACTGGATGGATAAAATGGAAGACATTGCCCGCACGGACAGACTTCTGCCGGGGATCTCACAGGATATGCTCGAAGAAATTCAGGACAATGCCCCCATTTACGCTGCAGAAACACGTTCCCTCATGAAGATCTGGAACCGCGTCAACTCCATGACAGTTGAAGAACTGCGAGACGCATCCGTCGGGCGTGTTCTCTTCGCGCAGTACGCCAAACAGCCGGGAGCCTACCGCGGAAATGTCATCCGGATCCGCGGACACATTCGCCTGATCCAAAAAAAGAGCATCGCCTCCGAAAGCAGAAAACGCCTGCCGTCAGACGCGCCAGCTCCCGCGCCTGCCGAAACTTCCCAGACGAAAAATGAACCTTCAAAACAGAAGGACGCAGATTTCGGATACGATTTCGACCATTACTATGAGCTCTGGATCCAACCCGACGATGCTCCGGCGGAACCCGTCATGGTCAACACACTAGAGATCCCGGAAAACTTCCCCATCGAAAAAGAGGTCCGCATTCCAGTGGTCATTGATGGTGTTTTTTTCAAACACTACCTCTACGAGCAAAGCAATGGCGTCCTCGGTACAGCTCCGGCATTTTACGCAAAAAAGCCGCTCTGGTTCTACGTTTCGCCCCCAAACGGCAAGACTCCGCAGAATGCTGAAAATACAGCTCACGACGAAAAAACGAAAGAAGACGCAGGATCCTCCCCATTGAGAGAAGTTCTCCTTGGCATAGGGATCGCATTGCTGCTGACGGCCATTTTCATCACATTCGTCAACATGCGCACCCGTCCGCCGCAGCCTCAGGAACCGCTCCCGGACACGATCGAGCTGCCGTGACCTCCGTTTCCCCAAAAAGTTTCCCTAAAAAAACTCGAGGAACATGGCGTGTTCCTCGAGTAAGACTGATCTTAGAAACCGAACTCGCTCTTACTTGACCGTAGTCTTCGCCATCTCAAGCGCTTCCGCAAGTTTCGAGCCGTCTTTTCCGCCAGCCTGCGCGAAATCGGGACGTCCGCCGCCTCCGCCCTGAATGAGCTTGGAGACCGAACGGATCCATTTCGCAGCGTCGAAACCTTCCGCCAGCAGATCACGGCTCACCGTGGCGGCGAGGGAGGCTTTTCCGCCGTCCATCTGGCTTCCGAGCATCACGGCAAGGCGCGGAACATGGCGCAGAAGCTGATCAGACATTTCACGCATCGCTTCCGGACCGCCGGGGATCTCCGCGACCAAAAGATTGTATCCGTCGCGTTCCTCGACCTTCTTCATCAGCTCTTCCAGACCCGGACCGCCTTCTTTCTTCGCTTCGGCAAGTTCTTTCTTGAGCTTTTTGACCTCTTTGTACAGCGCGTCCACGCGAGCCGGAAGTTCATCGACCGACGAACGCATTTCCTGCGCCAGCTGCGTCAGGACCTGCTCACGCGCGGACATGTACTCAAGGACCTTCATCCCCGTGATGGCCGTGATGCGGCGAGTGCCGGTCGAAACGCTTTCTTCCGACAGGATCTTGAACGCACCGATCTTCGCGATGTTCGAGACGTGCGTACCGCCGCAGAGTTCCTTCGACGGTCCCATCGAGACGACGCGGACATTGTCCGGATACTTTTCGCCGAAGAGCATCATCGCGCCGGTCTGACGCGCTTCTTCCAGCGGCATGATCTTGCCGGAGACTTCCGCGGCTTCCAGAATGCACTGGTTGACTTCCTTGCCGACTTTCAGCAGGATCTCCGCCGGGACGGCCTGCGGGTGGGAGAAGTCGAAGCGGAGGGTGTCTTCCGTCACCTTCGAACCGCGCTGCTGGGCGTGAGAACCAAGGTGTTTCTGGAGGATCGCCTGAAGAAGGTGCGTCGCGGAGTGGGCACGCTCGATCGAGTGACGGCGTTTCGCGTCCACGTTGGCCGAGACGATCTGACCGACGCGGATGGAACCGGACTTCAGACGCCCGATGTGGATGAGCAGCCCGTTATTGTTCTGCGTGTCCGTGACTTCAAACTCAAACGGTTCCGCCCCGGTCGCTTCGGACGGAAGGACGGAGATCAGGAGCTTGCGTTCTTCCGGCGTGAGCGCCATCAGCGGCGTGTCGCCGAGGTTGACGGAGATCATGTCGCCGTTGGAAGAGATCGTGCCCGTATCGCCGATCTGACCGCCCATTTCACCGTAGAACGGGGTGTGCGCGAGAACGAGCATAACGTCCTTTTCGCTCGCGGCATCGGAACCATGCGTCAGCGTCGAGACCGCCACATTGTTCGAGATGATGCCCAGAACGACCGTTTTGTCAACGTCGAGAGTCTCGTATCCGACGAATTTCGAATTGTGGATCTCGGACTTGAGAGCTTCGATCGGCCCGGATTTGAAGAGTTCGACACGGCGGCCCGCTCCGGATTCTTCACCGTGCTTGCGCATCGCTTCCTTGTATCCGTCCCAGTCGAACGAGAAGTTGCGTTCGGCGGCGATCGTTTCGAACAGTTCCGGCGGGAAACCGTACGTCGTGTACATTTCGGCGGCTTCGGCACCGGTGATCTCGGCACGGTTTTCGGACTTCATCTGATTGAAGAGACGTTCGATCTTTCCAAGTCCATTGTCGACCGTGGTGAGGAAGTTCGCTTCTTCGCGGCGAATGACTTCCTGGACCTGCTCCTGCGTTTCAACGAGTTCCGGATACGCGGCTTTCATCTGCTCGATGACGGCCGGAACGACTTTCCAGAGGAACGGTTCGGAGAGTCCCATGCGGCGGCCGTCGAGAACGCCGCGGCGGAGGAGACGCTTCACGACGTACTCTTCTTTGTTCGCGCCCGGATAGACGTTTTCGTGAATGGCGAACGTGCAGGCACGCACATGGTCACAGATACGGCGCAGACGGCGTCCGTTGTCGTCAGTCGGAACGTATTTCACGCCGCAGACCTCCCCGGCAGCTTCCACGATCGGACGGAGAATGTCGATGTGGTAGTTCGTCGTGGCTCCCTGAAGCGCGCTCGCGCAGCGTTCCAGCCCCATACCGGTGTCGATGTTCTTGCTCGGCAGCGGGAACAGGTTGTTGAACAGTCCGTTTTCGTCCGTGCCGGTCGGTGCGCCCTTGCGCTCAAACTGCGTGAAAACGAGGTTCCAGATCTCCACTTCACCCAGCGGCGTGTGATAGTAGATCTCACTGCACGGACCACAGACACCGTCGGGACCTTCGCTCGGCGCGCTCGCCGGCCAGAAGTTTTCGTCCTCTTCCTTGCGTTCGATCTGATCCGGAGCCAGCCCGATCTCATCATGCCAGATGTCGTAGGCTTCCTGGTCCGTTTTGTAGACGGTGACGCTCAGGGTATCTTTCTTGAGGTTGAGATAATTGGGACTGGTGAGGAATTCCCACGCCCAGGAGATGGCTTCGCGCTTGAAGTAGTCGCCGAAACTGAAGTTTCCGAGCATTTCAAAGAACGTGTGATGGTATGCCGTGCGTCCCACATTGTCGATGTCGCCGGTGCGCAGACATTTCTGGCACGTGGTAGCGCGGGTGAAATCGAGTTTGCAGCGTCCGAGGAAGTGATCCTTGAACTGGTTCATCCCTGCGGGCGTGAAGAGGACGGACGGATCCCATTTCGGCACAAGGACGTCGCTCGGACGGCGGACACAGCCTTTCGATTCGAAAAACGAAAGGTACATTTCACGAAGTTCGTTAGTTTTCATGATTCGTTTCCTGAAAATTTTTCGCTGGAAGCCGGAAAAACAAAATAAAATTTTTCACATTATACCACATTTTAAAAAGAAAAACAGTACCCCTTGCGCGAGATAGGAAAGTTTTTTGCTCTGTATGGCTGTTTTTTATCTGAAATGGATCCTGAGTTTCTTCTGGAAGGGCTTGAGGAAGACCTGCTTCCGATCGAAGAAGCCGCCCTCGAAAAACGAAATGACCATCAGGAAGTCCGTAATTACGTTCGAGCGCTCACCTGCGTTGAGAAAATGGATCTGTATGTCAAATCTCTCGAAAAAAGAAATACAGGGAATATTGACAGAGTGATCCAGGCATATTTCTCGGAACCGACTCTGGCGGCTGCGGATCTGGCACAGAAACTCGAGCTGTCGCTGCCGATGGTCAATGCGATCCTGAACGAATTGACGCGGGATGGGATCCTGAACGAATTGACGCGGGATGCGATCCTGAACGAATTGACGCGGGATGGGATCCTGAATGAGGTCACGGGGACGTCCTGAAACCGAGTCTATCAGATGACGGAGTACATTTGCCTGTTTCAAGACTCTTCTTATTAAAAGTTTCGGCCGTTTCCTTTCATAAGAATACTTCTTATTGAAGGTCTATCCGGTATCTTCCAGCCGGTTTTACCACTGAAAACACAGAAAGACACAGAGTGGGGAACACGAAAGGCACGAAAGATCGGATCTCACAAAGTGATTTTAAAGATCTTAAGATCCATTTTGCGCGATTTCGTGTTTTCCGTTTCAGTACACTCCGCGACAAGATCACGGCTCGGCCCGGTACGCACCTGCCGGAAGTCTGCCCGAAAAACTCCTTGACAACTCATTTTTTTCATGGTATAATGGGGGGACATGGATCGGCGGCTTTTGCATGAAAACACGGTTTTAGAGGCTGCCGGAGGACAACTGAAAAGTAAAAACTGAAAACCGAAATGAAAGACCATCGAAAGTACCCCGTGCTGATCTCTCTGTTCAGCCTGTTTTTCATGATCGCGCCGTTTGCGTTTGCGGCAGAGTTTCCTGATCCGGCAGACTTCGATCCCGTTTGGGAAAGCGCGGATCCCGGAACGTCGTATGACCGTTCCCTGCCGACGGCCGCGCTGCTCGGAAACGGGTCGCTCGGTGTCGTGAACGGAGGCGATGCCCAGCGGAAACTCTTCGTTCTGACGCGCGGCGATCTGTGGAGCTGCGGCGATCTGACGAACGGCAAGGAAGAAAACAACATTGGCCCGATCTCGTTCGCGGATCTGGAAATTCGGCCCGAAACGCAAGTGGTCGCCTCCAAAGATACGCTCGATCTCCCCACTGCGGTACTGAAAACTGAAGGCAGATTCGGCAAGGGCAGCGTTCGGCTTGAGAGTTGGGTCGCAGCGGGCGAGGACGTTTTCATCATCACGGGCGTCTCCGATGCAGACGACGTCTGGAATCTGCGCCTCATTCCCCACAATGAAAAGAAATCGTTCCCGATCGAAGCGGGGAGTGCCGCTGACGGCTTCTGGGTCCGGCGTTCGACTGTGGATCTTCTCCCCGAAGGCGATCCGCGCGGATGGGTCCGGACCGCCACGGCCGCCCTGAGCGCGGTGGGGGCTGAACTGACCGGGATCACGATCCCCGAAGGCGGGCAGGAAGCGCAAGCCAGCCTGAAGATCCGCGCGAATGTTCCGTTCGCCCTAGTCGCAGCATCAGACTCGAACCGCCGATTCACGTGGGAGGAGATCGAGAAATTGAAGAACGATCACGTCCGCTGGTGGAAAGACTGGTGGGCGAGATCCCGCGTCGCACTGGGCGACAAGGAGCTGGAGGCGTTCTGGTACGGTCAAGTCTATCTGCTCGGCTCATGCGTTCGTCAGGGAAAGTTTCCGCCTGGACTTTACGGTCTCTGGGTGACGACCGACTATCCGAACTGGCACAATGACTTCCACATGAACTACAATTACGTAGGGACCTGGTACGGCTGTTTCGCGTCGAACCGGTGCGAAATTGCCGAATCTCTCCCTGACCCGCTTCTGGCATACCTTCCCCGTGCTGTGCGTAACGCGAAAGAAAACCTCCAGAAGATCGACCGATGCAAAGGCCGATTCTACCAGAATACGCGGAATTACCTTGACCAGCGTCCCGATCTGGCGAACGGCATCGACGACGCGGCACTCTTTCCCGTAGCGCTGGGGCCTTGGGGCGTGTCGGCCGAGGGGGAAGAGTCGCTGTGGAGCCAGATCTCGAACGGCGCGTTTCAGTGTGCTGTGATCTGCACGCACTGGGAATACACGCTCGACCGGGAGTATCTCAAAAAGGTCTTTCCGCTGCTCGATAAGACCGCCAATTTCTTCCTCGCGTGGTGCGAGAAGGAAACCTTCCCCGACGGTTCGTACCGCTTCAATGTCTGGGATTCACACTGGGAGGGGAGCGGACTGCAGAAGAACAGTGCTCCGGCTCTCGGCTGCGTGAAGCACCTTTTTGCGACGCTCGTCGAAGTTGCCCCAATCCTGCGTGAGATCGGCATCGAGGTCCCGGACGCGAAAATCGCGGCGTGGAACGATTTCAATGACCATCTCGCGCCTCTGCCTGTCGGCGTTTACCCGATCAACGGAAAGCCCGTCCGAATGCTCTCCGGCGTGGAAAACGCGGACGGCTCGGCCAATCCTTCCGGCGGAAACGCGATCAATCTGGAAAGCGTCATCCCCGGTGAGGCGTTCGCATTCGACGTGACGGACGATTTCCGCACTCTCGCCGTGAATGCTGTGGAGGGGAATATCGCCGTCTCTCCGAATAACGTCTGGAGCGGCATCAACCAGACGCCCAAGCTCTTTGCGACTGCGATCCGGTGCGGCTATCCGGCTCAAAAAGTGATCGATGCGTTCAAGGAACACCAGCTCCGCCGGATCGGGCAAAAGAACTTCCATCTTCACGACGGGGTCCACGGTGTGGAAAAGATCGGTGCGATGGAGTTCATTCAGTCGATGCTGATCCAATGCGACCACGGCTTCGTGAAAGTGTTCCCCAACTGGACGGGAGCCGACGCGAAGTTCGAGGATCTGCGCGCCAAGGGCTGCTTCCTGCTCTCCGCGGAAATGAAGGACGGACAAATCGTCCGCGTGAGCATCCGCTCCGAAAAAGGCGGCCGTCTGCGTCTCGTGGACCCGTTCGGCAGTCAAACCGTCCCGGCAGGCTGGACCCGCGGTCAGACCCGAAACAGCGGCGAGCCGACCCTCGAACGCGCCTTCCAGCCCGGTGAAACGGCGGAACTTCTTTGGAACGCCGAAGCCGCCGTGCCTGTGCCGGTCACGTACATTATGGTCTGCTGCCACTCAGCCGACAAAGGGACGAA
>SUVI01000117.1 GCA_015062085.1 Planctomycetaceae bacterium | reverse complement strand
GAAGTTGCCCGGTTTCGGCGGTGCGGGGATCGTGCCGGTGAAATTTCCCGGTTTTGGCGGTGCGGGGATCGAGCCGGTGAAGTTTGCCGATGGAGGCAGTGGCGAGCCGCAGTCAGAAAATGGGCACGTTTTGGCGTATTCGGGGACTTCGCGCTGGCAATTGGGACATTTTTTCATCAATTCACCTCTTTTTTCATGACGCATGGAAACCGCAGCGGCACGTGCTCAATCTTCCAAAAAACGGCCCTGCGAGAGGACCTCGCCAAAGTTTTCAATTTCCCGAACGTGTCCGCAGTCTCCGACCAGCGGGGTAAAGTCAGACTGGAATCGCTGATGGCAAAAGACCTCCAGCATGATGCGGTTTTCCATGAGCGCCTTTGCGATCGAGTCCGTACTTTCCTTCCCGTCGGCCGTCACTGGATGAAATTTTTGGTCCGTCACTAGGTAAAATCGGATCGCATGGCCCTTGGAATCCTCCTTTACTTTTTCGATCGCCAAACGCAGTGCGTCGAGTGAAGATTCCGGAAGATCTCCCCCCTCAAAACGCGGAATGGACGTGACTGCCTGAAGAAGATCCAGCGAATCTTCCGTAAATTCCGTTTCAGAGATCCACGGTCTGCCTAAAGTGGCGTCGCCGAAACCGATGAGCGAAAAACGCGGTTTGACGGCCTGACGCTCCAGAAGAACGGCAAAGTCAAGGCACTTTTCCTTCAGTGCGTTGATCGAGGCATCCATGGACTCCGTCGTGTCCATCAAGATCACGATGTCGACCACCTTGGAAGTCGGAAACGAAAATTTCTCGTACGTACGGCGGAACCCCGAACGGCTCCAGAGCGTCAGATCGATCGAGCTGCCCGGTACGTAGTTCCAGTTCCACTGCTGCTTTTCGTCGCACGGTTTCACGTACTCGTAGAGAAGATCCGTCGTCTGAGCGCCCGACGTGCGGCGGAGATGGACCAGACCGGGAGAAATGACTCGGAATGCGATCTCCAGCTGCCCCTGATTCCCGGCATTCTGCGTGACGGAAACCGCCTCAATGACCGCGTATCGCCCGACCAGATAGTGGTGCAGAAGACCCAAAACGAAAAGGAGGAGGAACGTCCCCATGAGAAAAATCGGAATGAGGACCAGAAATCGGCGCCCAAGCCGTGCGGAATCCTGCGAAAGACGCACTTTGAGCGCCTGAAGGTACTCGATGTAGTCCGAGGCTCCCGGATCCTCACCTCCCTCTGCCTCCTGCGTTTCCAGAGCCATCGGATCCGGACCGGCGAGGGAATTTCCCTCGGTTTGTGACGGGAGCGGCGGCGGACCTGACGCGGGACTTGACGCGGGACTTGACGCGGGAAGGGGAGGCGGTACGGCCGGATCGCCAGATGCGGATGCGGATGCGGATGCGGACTCTGGAGCAGACGGCGAAACGGACTCAGTCGAAACGGACTGGGGACGGAGAAGCCGGGAGATCAGACGCGGACGCAGACCCGGTGAGGAAGGGATCGCCGGAGGATCTTGAGGAGTTCCGGCGGATCCTGCGGACGGGGAGTGACCGGAACCGGAATTGGAAACGTTTTCTGCCATGATTTTTTCCGAACTATTGCTCTAAAAGTGCGTGACGGCGTTTCTGGATCTTGGTGAGGAGCTTTCCAACGGCAAGCTCTTCCGCCTGCTCGTAGTAGGAAAGTGCCAGGGCCGTCTTGCCCGACTTCTCGGCTGAAAAACCTTTTTGTGCGAGTTTCAGTGCGGTTTCCTGACGCGGATCGCGCTCTGAACGGGGGGATCTTTTAGCGGCTTTACCTGCTTTTCCCGCTGCCTTTTCTGCCTTTTCTGCCTTTCCTGCTCTGCCAGCCCCTTCATCTCTCCCATCTTTTCCGGGGGCATCTGACGCAAGATCCAGATCCGCGTGAAGCTCCGACGGACCTGCCGATCCTGTGTGCGGACGCGGAGACTCCTCGCGAAATTCAGAGTCCAGCTGAAGCGGCCGGCGCAGTTCCTCCAAACGTTCACTTCCAGCTCTTTCCGGACCGCGGCCGTTTTCGGACGAATGCCGTCCAGCTTGCTCCTGAAGGCGTGCGTTCTCCCGGATCGAGTCGCGTACGCTGGAAAACCCGCCAAACGAAGAGGCCGAGAGCGTTTCACGGCCGGACCAGAGATCGGCAGGAGCCAGACTTTCGTTCGGACGGCGAACGCGGACGGGAGACGGAGAATTCAGGATCTGCTCGTCCATTTCCTGAAGGTCGATGATCTGGACCGACGTGTGCATGGAAGAGACTGAGGAGTCGGAACCAAATGAGCGGTTCTGAAACGGAAGGATCGGCGTGCCGGTAACGCGTTCGCCGGAAGAGGAACGGGTGATCCCCGCAGTGTACGCACTCCCTCCGTCAGGAACCTGGACGGTCGTGGAAGCGTCAAAATGCTGAAAAGACGGAAGCTGGAGCGTCTGGGAATGCACGTTTTCCGGAGAAAAACTCCCCCCTAATGCTGCGATCCCTAAGAATGCCGAGAGTGCAGCCGAGATTTTCCGGCAGTCGCACCGAAAACGGAAAAGCACGGTCAGGTTCACGTTCATCGCTCTCTTCCTGCAAGAAAAAAAAGGCTTCCAAAAAACAAAACGAAACCGGGGGCCATCGGAAACCCCCGGCAGATAAAAACGAATCACCAAGTCTCCGGAGATCCATGCGATCCTGCAGGCCAGTCTGCCGTTCAGCTTGCGTCCTGCGTGCATTCCAAACCGACGCACAGCGGAAAAGGCGCCGCCGTGCATTGGGTTCAAAGTGCATTGGATCTTGGCCGAAAACTCAGGTCATTGGACCATTTCGGCCGGAAATTAGTAGAGACTCTTGTACGTCTCGCGATTGTTCTGTTCCCAGAGCATGCGCGGCCCCACGACGAAGTCGACCATTTCGTCCTGTTTCCAGTCGAAAAGGAGGCGCTGGTCTACTTTTCCATCCGGTTTGGTCTTGAACTCGATCAGGTAGGGAGCGCTTTCCGTGTTGTCTGCGTCACGCATAGCGACGACGACACCGGAACCGCCCGTCGTTTCCGCGATGCCTGCCGGAGGTGCGAAGGAGACGAGTCCCTGACGATAGAAACGTTTGCCGCCTGGGAGTTCGTAGGAAGCGACTTCATTCTCGCCTTCCATCACGACTACACGGTTTCCGCCCTGCGTAGCTGCCCAGCGGTCAGAGGCCGGGTCTGCTGCGACGCCGCCGGATTCCGGAAGGACGGGCGTGCTGCTGGCCAGTGCGCCGTTTCCGGTGAAGCGGTAAATGCCGTCATTCGCACTGGAGCCGAAGAGGATCGCCCGGTCACGTCCAACGGCGACGGACATATCTTTGTCGTCTGCGTTTTCGATCCCTTCGATCTTCTTGTAGACGTCCAGAGCTTTGCCCTGCACGTTGGACATCGTGATCGTGTCGGTCATGTTATCGACGAGGACCATCGAATCACTGCCCGGCGCGACTGCGACGTCGACCGGATAGGCCATTTTTTCATCTTTTTCCATGATCGGTTCGACGATACCGCCGTCGGAGATGCGGTAGATCTTACCGCCGTCACGCGGGCAGACACAGACGAGACCGTGATCGCGGTGCATCGCAAGGCCCGTCGCAGTGTGCGGGAGATTCACGACACCGAGGACGCGGCCCTGTTCGTCGACCTGGTAAACTTTGCCCGTGGAGTTCAGATCGCCGCAGGAGATGTAGAGGACCATTCCCGGAGGCATTTCGGTCGGAGCGAGTTCCGTACCGGCAAGATCGGTGGGCAGGTCGCCGTAGCCGCCGCCGTTTCCGTAACCGCCGCCTCCGCCGCCGCCGTAGCCGTAGCCCGGATTATAGTACGGGAGCTGGGGATTCCAATGCGGGATCTGCGGATTGTACACGAGGATGTCCGGACCGTAGAAAACGGGGACTTCGGGGAGTTCCATTTTCGGGGCGAGATTGCGGACGCGCTGACGGTACTGCGGAGCGAGATTCACGTAGTTGCTCATGCTGCCGTTTCCGCCGGCTCCGGGGCCCTGGCCGGGGTTCATGTTGTCTTTGGGGGCACGTTCTTCGGGACCTTCTTCCGGGCCTTCGCAGCCGCAGTCTTCTCCGTTGCCTTCGCCGGACCCTTCACCCGTTCCGTCACCGTTTCCGGGACCATCGCCGGGGCCTGCGCCGTCACCGGGGCCTGTGCCCGTGCCGTCACCGGTACCGGGGCCGTTTCCGGGGCCTGCGCCGTAGCCGTAGCCGACGCCGTAACCGGAACCAAAGCCGCCGACGCCTGCTTTATCGCCCATTGCGACCGTTCCGGCCATGCCGAGGGTGCGTCCGAGCGGGTCAATGTCCCACGGGCTGGCTTCTGCGACTGCCGCGCCGTCACCGCCGCCTGCTCCTCCGCCGTGACCGCCGGCGCCAACTGCGCAGTCATCACAGCCGCAGTCTGCTCCGTGCGCAACGCCGTCATGCACGTGGTGCACATCGCCGTCACCGTGATGAACGACACCGTGTCCGTGTCCGCCGTGATGATGAACGACATCGTGTCCGTCATGGTGAACGACGCCGTGTCCGCCGTGGTGATGAACGACGACATCGTCATGATCGTCATGAACGACGACGCGGTCATGGTCATCGTAGACGTGGACGACGTCATCGCGAACGACGCGGTCACGCACGACGACGGGATCGCGTTCCACGACTTCGACCGGGCGGTCAACGACCACCGGAGCACGTTCCGCGACTTCGACCGGCTGGACAGGGGTTTCCTGAACGACGACTGCTTCAGGAGCTGCGTCGACGGGGGCTTCTTTCTGGAAGAGCGGGATGCGCTGGTCGCCGTTTTCAAGGTAACGGCCGATCATGTTCGTCCAGTCGCCTTCAAAAACGACCAAGCCCTGTTTCGGATTGTATCCAGCCGGCGCCGCGACTTCTTCTCCCTGTTCGTTGACGACTTTGAATTTGTTCCAGGACGGTGCATTGCCCGTCACGTCCACCTTGACGTGGAGGAATTTGCCGGTCTCTTCCGAGGCGCTTGCCGCATTCGGAACTGCGCTGGACTGTTTCGAGACAGCTGCGACGTCCCAATCCGCCGCCAATGCTGCGGAGACTGCCAGCGGCAGGCAGAGACCCATAAGCTGGAATGCCTTTTTCATGATTTGACTCCTGATGGATAAGCTGTAAATTATATCCGAAGTGAATGAAACGGTGACTGTTCCTGTACCCGATTCTTTGAACCGCCCGTCGCTTCTGTGACCAACCTTCCTGACTGCCGCCGAAAAAACGGAATATCTTTTTTGTACAGGATGCAGGCGGAGGAATTTTCGCTAACTTCCCCTACCCCGTAAACCATAGTTTAACACAAATCGTTCAAAAATGCAACTCCTTCCCTCCTCAATTTTGGAAATTTTT
The DNA here is from genome assembly GCA_015062085.1 of Planctomycetaceae bacterium. Next base: position 7,703 of record SUVI01000117.1, on the reverse strand, counting down.
TCAAAAAAAGTGAAATTTTTTGCGAAAGACGTGAATTTTTTTGCGAAAGAGGTGAATTTTTTTGCGAAAGGCGTGAATTTTTTTGCGAAAGACGTGAATTTTTTGGGGAAAGACGTGAATTTTTTTGCGAAAGACGTGAATTTTTTGGGCTCTTCCGGAAAGTGAGTACCGATCCAGGTTTCGATCTCACCACTGAGAGCACTGAAAAGACGCAGAAACACACTGAAAAGAAAAAGAAGAAAAAAGGGAGTGAACGCGCCCTGACACGAATTTCACGGAAAACACGAAATGACGCAAAAGATTTAAAATATTTTTGATCGCCTTTTGGCGGATCTCGCATTTTTTCGAGTTTCCTTTCAGTGTCTTTCTGTGAACTTTTCAGTGTCTCTTCAGTGGTAAGTTTCAGTGGTAAGTTTCAGTGGTAAGTTTCAGTGGTAAGTTTCAGTGGTAAGTTTCCGTGGTAAGTTTCCGTGGTAAGTTTCAGTGGTAAGTTTCAGTGGTAAGTTTCAGTGGTAAGTTTCCGTGGTAAGTTTCCGTGGTAAGTTTCAGTGGTGAAACTGTACGCAGTTCCCGGATGGAGCGATTTTTGGGAGGAGGCGAAATTTTTCATTTTTTTTCGCAATAGAGCGTAAGTCCTGCTTGACAGCGAAAATCCATTCAGTTATACTGTAATGTACCATGAGAAAGGTGAACGATGGGACCGGAGCTTCGTCGGTGATCCGCGGCGGCTTGACGGTCGGCGGCTTGACGGTCGGCGGCTTGACGGTCGGCGGCTTGACGGGATCCGCGGCAAAATTTTTGACGCACCTCGGCCTCATTGCCTTTCCGAAACATTTTTTCCATCCGCAGAACGTTTACGTTCCTTCAGTTAAAGGGATCCATTCATGAAAAAGTACCTTGGCATTTTCGTTCTTGGCCTTTCCGTCACACTTCCCGGCTGCAAACCGAAAGAAGAAGCTCCCGCACTTCCTCCCGTGCATAAAGTGGACATCACGCCGAATCCGGCCTACACGCCGACGCTTCACGTCACGCTTCCGGATTCCTGCCCGGTCCCGGACGGTATGACGGTCGAAGAGTCGACTGGCCGTATCTTCCTGAACGTTCCGAACTTCGCTCCGTCGGATCCGGACGGCACGCGTCAGTATCCCGCGCTCCTGTGCGTTTTCGACAAAACGGGAACGGACAGTTTCGAGGTCCTCATGCAGTACGAACCGCATCCCGAATCTGGAAAAATGGGACCGATGGGGCTCGATTTTGGTCCTGACGGAAATCTGTATGTTGCGGATAACCAGTTTTTCTCCAGCGATCCGGCCGGGAAATATGCGTCCCGCATCCTTCGCGTGGAAATGAAAGACGGCAAACCGACCGGCAAAGTGGACACGGTCGTGACGGGTCTGCGTCTTGCGAATGCCGTTCTCATTCGCGACGGGTGGGTCTACGTCAGCGATACGAACATCGACACGAAAGACAGCCCCGGCAAATTCGGTCTCGGGATCATCTGGCGCTTCCCGCTCGATCTGCTCGTGAACGCAGGTGCGGAACCGCTCACGGTCGATCCGACGGTCAAGGACGGCAAGGCGGCGGATCCGTACGCTTGGGTGGTCGGCGATACGAAGCAGATCGGACGCGGCGACAATTCTTCCTTTGACGGTCTCACCTGGGCTTGGGGCGCGCTGTATACCGGGAACTTCGGCGACGGCGTCATGTACCGCATCGAAACGAACGAAGACGGGTCCGCCAACTGTGCGGTCATCCTGAATGACGATCAGCTCCACTGCTGCGATGGTATCTTCTACGATGAGAAAACGGACAAGATCTACATCAACGACAGTCAGGCAAATGCGATCCGTACGCTGGCCCGTTCGGAAAACGGCGAGCATGTGCCGGGGTGGCTTTGGGTCAATGACGACACGAACGGTGAAAATGGACTCCTAGATCAGCCGGCAGAATGCGTTGCGGTGGACGGGGTCCTTTACGTCGTGAATTTCGACTGGTCTTTCCCGGGGCTGAAAAACACGACCAGCACGGATAAACCGTACTCCATCTCCGCGATCCAGATCGGTACGAGATCCGATGCGGAACTGGAAGCCGAGGGAAAGGCTCAGGCGGAAGCTGCCGCGCCTGCGGAAGAAGTGAAAGCCGAAGAAACGGAAGCTGCTGCGCCTGCGGAAGCAGTGAAAGCCGAAGAAACGGAAGCTGCCGCGCCTGCGGAAGAAGTGAAAGCCGAAGAAACGGAAGCTGCCGCGCCTGCGGAAGAAGTGAAAGCCGAAGAAACGGAAGCTGCCGCGCCTGCGGAAGAAGTGAAAGCCGAAGAAACGGAAGCTGCCGCGCCTGCGGAAGCAGTGAAAGCCGAAGAAACGGAAGCTGCCGCGCCTGCGGAAGAAGTGAAAGCCGAAGAAACGGAAGCTGCTGCGCCTGCAGAAGAAGTGAAAGCCGAAGAAACGGAAGCTGCTGCGTCTGCCGAGTAGGGCAGGGGCGTTTTTTCTGAAGACCGAAATGGAAAACGGTTCGTTTTCGGGCCGTTTTCCAATAGAAAGGAAAATCAAATGACTGATCGCAAAGAGGGGAACGCCTCCATTTCCGTTCTTTCTCCTCAAAAGGTCCTGGATCTGTACTATTTGGACACGCGCTGGCACATTCTTGAGATCGGCGCCATGCTTGACCGTCTTCAGCGCGGAGAGACCGCTCACCCAGACGATCGCGCCTCACAGACCGACCTGCGTGCGGAACTCCTGCGCGAAGCACTCCAGATCCTCGCCTCCAGTTCTGCGGAACCAGATCGTGCGGAACGTCTTTTGACGCTCTTTACGAAACTGGATCGAGCCCACGCGGACTCGCTCTGATTCACGCAGACTTACGCGGACTCATGCAGTTTCACGCAGACTCACGCGGACTCATGCAGTTTCACGCAGACTCACGCGGACTCATGCAGTTTCACGCAGACTTACGCGGACTCATGCAGTTTCACGCAGACTTACGCGGACTCATGCAGTTTCACGCAGACTCACGCGGACTCATGCAGTTTCACGCGGAGTAGGCAGATCCTAGCAGATTTAAGGAAACAAAAAAAAGGAAAGAGAGGGATCCATGTTCATCATTCAGCCGCACTATCACGCGATCGCGCGGACGGCACAGGATTACGAGAGAATGGCTCAGTCGGGCGTACTGTGTGTCGCGGAACCTGCGTTTTGGGCAGGATTTGACCGCAAGTACCCGGAAACGTTCATCGACTACTTCCGCCAGATCACGGAGTTCGAGCCGACGCGTGCCGCGCAGTACGGGATCACGCACTATGCTTGGGTCGCGGTGAATCCGAAAGAAGCGGAAGATCCGGAACTAAGCCGCATGGTTTTGGAGAAAATGCCCGAGTTTTTTGAGAAACCGAACGTTTTGGGAGTCGGCGAGACGGGGCTTCACCTTTCGTCGAAGAACGAGTGCGACATTTTCGAGGCGCAGGTCCAGCTCGCGGTGGACTACGATCAGCTCCTGCTCATCCACACGCCGCACCTGCACGACAAACTGTACGGCACGCGGAAGATCTTGGAGATCCTGGACGGTTTTTCGGATCTGAAACCGGAAAAAGTCTGGATCGACCACATCGAGGAGCACACGATCCGCCCCGTGCGTGAAAAAGGGTACTGGACCGGTTTTACGCTTTACCCGATCACGAAATGCACCGCGGCCCGCGCCTGCGACATGCTGGAAATGTACGGCTGGGAGCGCATGCTCATCAACTCTTCGGCAGACTGGGGGCCGAGCGATCCGTTCACGCTTCAGGAAGCCGTTCTGGAATTCCGTCGGCGCGGACACTCGCTCCAGGAAGCGACGGAGATCTTCTTCAACAATCCGGCGCGGTATCTCGGACAGAATCCGAAATTCAAGTTCAAGCCGATACGGATCGTGGAGGAAGTCTGACGTTCCGAAACTGCGTCTTCGGGCTCGGAAGTCCCATTTTTACCGCAGAGAGCACGGAAGAGGTGAAAGAAAGGGAAATTTTCCAGACACGAATTTCACGAAAAACGCGAAAAGACACGAAAGGGTCAAAATATTTTTAAGAGCCTTTTGTGAATTTCGCATTTTTTCGAGTTTTTCGTGTTTCCTTTCAGTCTGCTCTTCAGTGTTTTCAGTGTTTTCAGTGTTTTCTGTGTTTTCAGTGGTGAAATTGGAAACTGCGGAGCATTCCGTCAAGATTCCCTGTTTTTTGTTTTTGCAGACCGCATGGACAGTATGAGCCGCTTTTACCGAACCGTCGGCGTTTTGCTCTGGTTTTCAGGGACCCTCTGTTTCGGCTTAGGGTCAGGGGTCTTTTTTGCATTGGGGATCGGTCTTCTGACGTTCAGCACACGGCTTTTTCCGCAGTATCGCGGTCTTCCGAAATGGATCGTGCGTGCGTTCCTGACGATTTTTGGCTCGGTTTTGCTTGCCATTCTTCCATTTTACGGAAATCTTCCCCACTACACTGGGCTTCCGAAACTTTCGCATGAGGACGTTTTTTGGCTCCTCAATTTCACGCTTCTCGTTTTGGAGTTTTTCCTTTTCCTTTCCCGCCGTTTGGCCGTGACTCGTACATTTCTGCTTCTGATCGCGTTAGCGCAGCTGATCTCCGGCCTGCTTTTCCGTCCAGAGCTGGTCTCGTTCCTTTTTTTTATTCCCGGTTTTGGGCTTTTGCTTTACGCGATGCACCAGCTTGCGGACTTCTCGCAGATGAAACGGAGCCTCCTTCACGAAACGGAGTCTGTGTGCGCAGAACTGACTCGGCGTTTTTCGGTCGCACCTTCCCTTCCGTCTCGGCGGATCCCTGTTGTGCTCGGAACGTCGGGCGAATCGGAGCTCCGTGCGCGTCTGAAACGCTACCCGGTCCGCGTGGAACGGCGTCAGCAGACTCTTCGTTTCGTGCAGGAGACGGAAGATCTGGAGCGCATCCCCTTCTGGGAGGACGGCATTTTGCCGCGCCGGGCCTCTGTAGGAGCTTGGACGCTTTCCTTTCTTCTTTTCGGCTTCCTTTTTTTCGCGGGAGTCTACCGACCCGCTCATTTCACGGCAGGGCATTGGGGCTGGTCGGTTCCTTCGGCGATCGGATACTCCGAAACGTCTCGACTCGGCGAATTGGGTCCTCAGCTCGGAGATCCCAAGCCGTTTCTTTGGCTTCGTCTTTTCCGCGATGACGGCACACTGACCTGGACGCAGCCGATCGAGCCTCAAGAATTGGCGCAGGATCCGGTTTCGACCGCGTATCTTTCCGAGCCGCTCTATCTTCGCGGGGCAGTGTTTGGACGATACCAAAACGCAGGGTGGGAACCAACGGAGAGTCCCGGAGCCAATCCGACCTGTCCGCGTACGCTCCGTTTCTCGCAAAATCAGCTGCATCTGCACCGAAATGCGTGGAAAAGTCCGGAGCTCATCCGCGTGGAAGAGACTTTCGAACCGACGACCGAGTCTGCGTTTTTTACGATTTGGCCATTTCTTCTTCCGCCTGGAGATCACGAGGCGCCCGGCGGTTTCGATCCGTTTCGGGAAAAGGTCCTTTTTTCCAAGGACGAACCGATCCCAGGGAAGCCATACTCGCTTCTGACGCACGGTTTCCTTCAGCCGAAGGTTTCCATTCTGCCGGAAAATGCAGCTCTGGATGCTGTCCCGGATCCGCTCGCTCAACGCACTCGATCCGCGTGCCTCGCGCAGTCTCCGTGGACCCCTGTGATGCTTTCCGAGCTGGATCCCGCTTTTTCGGAAATGCCGTTGCCGGAGACCTTTCCATCGCTTTGCGCTCTGGCACAGAAGTGGGCGGCGGAATTGGAGGGAACGGAGACTTTGGTCCGTCCCAGTTCGAATTCCACTCCCAGTTCGAATTCCACTTCCAGTTCTAATTCCACTCCCAGTCCCAGCATACCGTCTGCCGAAATTTCCAGTCGGAAACTGGTACAGCATTTTGCCGATCGGCTCGCTTTCTCGCCGGAATTCAGCTACTCGACCGCACCGGTACGCCGTGAACGCGGGGTGGATCCTCTGGAAGATTTCATCCGGTCGCATCGTCAGGGACACTGCGAATTTTACGCGGCGGCACTGGTTTTGATGCTCCGATCTCAGGGTATCCCGGCTCGGTACGTCGTCGGATTTGCGGCACAGGAGTACTCGCCGACGGCTCGGGCATGGGTCGTGAGGCATCAGGACGCACACGCGTGGGTCGAAGCATGGATCCCCAAACACGAGCTTCCGCCGGAACTTTTGGCGCACACTTCTGTTCCGGAGTCCTACTGGCGCTACGGGGCGTGGCTGCGTTTGGATCCCGTCTCGCGCCATCTTCTCCCCGTCAAAAAGGAGACGCAGACTCCCATTTTCACGTTTCTGGACGCCTGCGGGACGTTCTGGAAAAACTCCGTCCTGGCTCTGAATTTTCAGACGCAGCAGGAGAGGATCTACGCGCCGATCCTGCAAAAACTCCGTGAATTGGGCCAGACCCTCCGCACGCTTCCGGAAAACCTTTTCGCTCGATCGTCTACGGTCTGGGCCGACTGGAAGATCTGTGCGGCGCTGCTCGGTCTCCTGCTGTTCGGCACCCTGACGGCGGTTGGTATCCTCCGAATGAAAAAAAGGCGGCGGTTCCAGCAGAAAAAAACGCCGAAACGGATGCGAAATGCCGAAATGTACGGAGAACGTTCCGAGGGACCGCTCTCTGGAAAAAACGGCACTGCGCAGGAAAAAACCGAGGCGGAACGTGCATGGGAGGCCATGGAACGGCTTCGGAAACGGAGGGCGCATTCCGTCGCGTTCTTTCACCGTCTTGAAACGGAGATCGAGCAGCTGGTTGGAAAAAGAGCCCCAGGCGAAACGCCGCTGGAATTCATGTCGGAGGCTGCGAAACGTCTCGGGAGACCGGAACTGCCGGCGGAAACGCGGAGGTACTATGCTCTGCGTTTCCGCAAGAAGATCGACTCCGGAACGAAAGAGTACGCCGAGGGGCCATGAATGCACGGCACATTTCACGGACCCTAGGGGGGAAGAATGAAAAGATCTTCTCTTTGCGTACTCTGCGCGAAAACTTGAAAAGCCGGGACTTGACGACCCGCGATTCCGGCCGCAGAAAAGCCGTTCGGGAGGTGCCTCCAAAACCGCGTCGTGCATTTTCTGCATTTTCTGCATCATTTTGCAGTCAGCACGCGGAAAGACCGCGCTTTCTGGGCGTTCTGCGCTGAACTCCGTGGGGAACTCTTTGACCGGCTCGCACACAGTTTTCAGTTCCGGTTCCTCTAAAATTTCCGGATCTTTTTGCGTCGTCTGCGCGTTTTGGAAATTTTCACATTGGAAACTCAACTTTGGGGCGTGATCTTGCTTGCTTTTTGAGCACACGCACGCATTTTTTGCTCGTCCCTGCGCACATTCTGTTTGGTCTTGTGCGCTTTCTGTGCACGTCTGCGCATTTTCTGTGCATTCCGCAGCAGACTCTTCAGCCTCGCCGCACACCGGTTCCAATTCCGGTTCAGGTTCCAGTTCAGGCTCCAGTTCAGGCTCCAGTTCAGGTTCCAGTTCAGGTTCCAGTTCAGGTTCCAGTTCAGGCTCCAGTTCAGGTTCCAGTTCCGGTTCCAGTTCAGGCTCCAGTTCAGGCTCCAGTTCAGGCTCCAGTTCAGGCTCCAGTTCAGGCTCCAGTTCAGGCTCCAGTTCAGGCTCCAGTTCAGGCTCCAGTTCAGGCTCCAGTTCAGGCTCCAGTT
>SUVI01000116.1 GCA_015062085.1 Planctomycetaceae bacterium | reverse complement strand
CCTTCTGTTCCATAGTATCCAGTCGCAATATCATTAGGGGCACCGGCTAAAGTATTTCCCTCGAAAATCGCGACAGAATCATCTCCCTTAAGAATGATCGATCCTGCACTGATCGCACCGCCGCCAACACTACCGCTGGAAACTTTCAAGACCTTGTTGTTTTTAAAGGTATTTGTTCCTGAAAGTATTACTTCATCAAGGAACAGGCTTGAAATCGCACCACCATGATATCCAGCTTTGTTATTTTCAAACAGATTGTTACCATCGATATAAACACGATATCCTGCCAGAATCGCACCGCCGTATTGGCCTGCTTCATTATTACGGAATGTATGGTCACCATTCAAAGATACATTTCCCGCCATAATTGCACCGCCATTGTCACTGGCAATATTGTTTTCAAAAACAACATTCGCGCCATTGATAGCCAACTTATTAGTATCACCAATAATCGCACCACCCCAAGTAATCTGCTGATCGTCTTCGTAACCGGAGCCATTTGAGATAGTCAAGTTTTTCAATGTCAGATTGATGTTATTTTCAAAATTTTGCAGAATAACTCCACTAGAAGTTCCAGAAAGAGTCGTGCTCGGAGCGTTACCGGTGATGGTGAGGTTCGCCGGGATAGTAACGGGGGAGGTGACTGTCGTGTTCTGTTCGATGGTGACAGTATCGCCGTCAACAAGCGTCTCGGTGATGCTTTTCGCGTTCACCGGAGCGGAGAGGGCGAGGGCCATCAGCGCGGAGGCTGTGAGGGTGATCTTGCCGGTTTTGGCGAATGTGTTAAGCGCACGGCGAAGTTTGGTCGTGTTGGTTTTCATAATATTACCTCGTATAATAGTTTCAAGTATTTCAACCGATATTCGACATTTTTCTGTTCTTTCGCAAGAAACGAAAAAACGGAACATATCGGTACTGCGGAATTTTATCGTAAAAATATGAACGTTTTTTAAAAATTTTTATCTAAATCCTCAGGAATCACCCCTCCACCGCATTTTAACATAATGGAAGGATCGGTATTTTCGGAGTATTTTAAAGACTCTTTCGTAAGTGCGTACCGATCCAAACCGAGTTTTTGTCACAGCGTTTTTCGCGAAGATCTTTTTAAAAATTTCCCCCCTCCCCTTGCAATGGATGGCGTTCGCGGGTAAAATAGGAAATAGTTGCGTGGTATCTTCCCCAAAAATTCAAACATTCAGCCTGAAAGGTTTTTTATGGAGTTTCCGTTTTTGCTGCTTTCCGCACTGTTGGGAATTTTGCTTGGCGCATTCGCGAATTACGCTGCGTCTGCGTGGGCATGGACACCCCGACGGGAAAATCCATGGTGTGCCTCCGGCTGGACACCCCCTTGGTGGTACCGGATCCCGGTCATCGGATGGCTTGGGATGCGGAAAGAGACGGCACGTTTTGGACGGCGAGTCTGGCTACGTCCGCTTCTCGTTGAATTGGCGATGGCGGCGTTTGCGGTCTGGTTTTTTCAAAAGTCCGTAGCAGGCCCCGCAGTACTGCTTTTCGTCAATGAGATCCCCGTCACGCCGACCGCAGTCTGGAGCCTGGTCGCCCGATTCATTTTCCAGATGCTCTTCGTCGCGCTGATGCTCGCCGCTTCCCTCATCGACTTTGACGAAAAAACGATCCCGGACCGGATCACGATCGGCGGAACGCTTTTCGCGCTGATCTGTGCCTGCATTTTTCCGCTGGATCTTGGCACGTACCGACTGGGAAATTCAGACCTTCCGCTCACGATCGCTCCGGTAAACGGTCTTCTGGACTTTCCTCTGACGCAGATGGAGACCGGCGACGATTTTCTGGTCCCGCTGACCGCCTCGGCCCCCAATCCGCCGCTCGATGTGCTTCGTTCACCGTTTGGCGGTTCATTCGGGCTCATTTCTGCTCTCGTCTGCTGGTGGGGCTGGTGTTTTGCCTTAATGGACCGACGCTGGCGTACGGGACGCGGGACCGTTTGGGCCTGGAGGATCTTTTGGCTTCGCCTTTTGCGAACGAGATCGACGCGCCGGCTTTTTTACCTTGGAGAATTCGGCACATTCGCCATCATCTTTTTCTGGATGCAGGCGGGTCCGCAGTGGGTCTCTCTCTGGTCTGCGCTTTTAGGAATGGGGATCTCGGGAGCGTTCATCTGGATGGTTCGAATCGGCGGAAAACTTGCGCTGGACCGCGAAGCGATGGGCTTCGGCGACGTGACGCTCATGGCGATGTTCGGCGCCTTTCTCGGCTGGCAGCCATGCGTCGTGCTGTTTTTCATTGCGCCGTTCGCAGGGATACTGCTGGGGCTTCTTCTCATTTTGCTCTTTAAAGATCCGGAGATCCCCTTTGGCCCGTTCCTTTGCGCAGCCGCGCTCCTCACGATGCTCTACTGGCCGATGCTTTGGGCTCTCACCATGCCGATTTTTAAGCTCGGGTCGCTTTTGGTGACTTTAGGCCTTGGACTCTGGCTCCTGATGGTCCTCCTCCTGAGCCTCATCCTGTGGGTCGAGAAGAAACTGGGTATCGTTCCCTGACTTTTACTGTCCTGAATTTTAGAATTTGTAAAAAGCATGAATCCCCTTTTCAATTCCATCGCATTTGAACCCTACGTTGGCGAGAGACGTGCCGAGCAGTTGGCGAGACTGCCGATCCGGACTCCAGGGGAGATGCTTTTCTTTTTTCCGAGAGACTACGAAGATTTCTCGAATTTTACGGACATTCGGCATCTGGAGGAGGACGTGCTCCAGACGATCTGTGCGCGGATCGTGACGATACGGCACCGTCCGACCCGCCGCGGGACCATGACGACCGTGGAGATCGAAGACGGCACGTACGGACTTGCGGAACTCCTTTTCTTCAACCAGCAGTTCCGTATTCGTCAGCTTCAAGCCGGGCAGATCTACCTCATCAGCGGAAAACCAAAATCAACGAAACGCCGCTGGCAGTTCACGCATCCGATCCTGCGTCTGCTTCCGGACGAGGAGATTGCACAGATCAACGCCCACACAGTCCCGGGGAATCGGATCGGAACGTGCGATCCTGAAGCACTTCGCCGCGGTCATGGAACCATGGTCACTCCCGCCGCAGGGCCTGAAACACTTCCCACCGCGTCCGCATTTCTTGGGTTTCAGCCCGTCTACCGTCTGACGGAAGGCGTCCATCAGTGGGAACTTCGGCGTCTTGCGCGAAACGTCATCCAAAAGTACTCCAGTCTCGTCGAAGATGCGTTTCCGGAGTCTCTGCGCACCAAGTACTTCCTCCTTTCCATCCAGGAGGCCATTCAGGGGATCCATTTTCCCAAAACGCAGGAAATGCTGGATCGTGCGCGGCGCCGTTTCGTCTTTCAAGAGCTTTTTCTTCTTCAGCTCGCTCTGGAGATCCGCCGTCGGCAGCAGCAGTGCGATTTTCGCGCCCCGATCCTAGAAGCGACACCGGAGATCGATCGACGCATTCGCCAGCTTTTTCCGTACGATCTGACTCAGGGACAGCTCAAAGCGATCGGCGACGTGACGCGCGACACGGTTTCCGGCCGGCCGATGAATCGTCTGATCCAGGGTGACGTCGGATGCGGAAAGACGACCGTGGCGGTCTACGCGCTTCTTTTGGCCGTCGCACATGGATTTCAGGCTGCCGTCATGGCGCCGACGGAAGTCTTGGCCCGACAGCATGCACGGACCCTCCGGAAACTCCTCGCTCACAGTCCGGTCGAGATCGTAGAACTGGTCGGCGGCCTGAAACCGGCAGAACGGCGAGAACGGCTGGAAATGATCGCGTCCGGAAAAGCACAACTCGTAGTCGGAACGCAGGCGCTGCTTCAAAAAGACGTGAATTTCGCGAAACTCGCGATGGTGGTCATCGACGAGCAGCATAAATTCGGCGTGAATCAGCGTGCGGCGCTTCGGCGTTCCGGCGAATCTCCGCACTACCTCGTCATGACCGCGACGCCGATCCCGCGTTCGGTCTCCATGACGCTCTTCGGCGACTTGGATCTCACCACGATCCGAGAACTCCCGCCCGGAAGACAAAAAGTCAAAACCTACCTCGCACAAAAGGAAAATCGTGAGGGCTGGTGGACCTTTTTCAAAGAAAAACTCCATGCCGGTGCGCAGGGCTACGTCGTCGTGCCGCGCATCGGAGAGACGGAAGGGCTCACGGAGACCGCAGGAAACTTTCAGACCGAGATCGGTTTCGGGATGGATCGGCATCCCAACGTCTCGGAAAAAGACGTTTCTTCGGTCTGGCAGGAAAAAGAGGACGCAGAAAACGAGCAGGACGCTGAGCAGGAATCTGACGTCGCGAATCTCCAGAAACTTTACCGGGAGCTTTCTACCGGACCACTAGCGGAATTTCCGATCGGGATCCTTCACGGACGCATGACGCAGGAAGAAAAAGAGAGCGTCATGTTCCGCTTTCGGACGGGCGAACTCCGGGTCCTGATCTCAACGCAAGTCATCGAAGTCGGCGTGGACATTCCGAATGCGACACTCATGACGATCGACAGTGCGGAGCGTTTTGGACTTGCGCAGCTCCACCAGCTTCGAGGACGTATTGCGCGCGGTCCGCGTGCGGGGTACTGCTGCGTTTTTGCCTCCAACGAAAAGGAAGAAACGACCGCACGCCTCAAGCTCTTCACCGAGACCTCCGACGGATTTGAGCTCTCCGAGACCGACTTTCGCCTGCGCGGTCCCGGCGACCTCTTCGGGACCCGCCAACATGGTCTGCCGCCGCTTCTGATCGCAGATCTTCTGCGTGACGCTGCGATCCTTGAAGAGACCCGCATCGCTGCACGGGAAATCATCGGAAAAGATCCAGGACTTTCTGCGCCGTCACTTCGTATTTTACGCCGGCAAATGCTCAAGAAATATGGTGCCGTACTGGAACTCGGCGACGTTGGATGATTTTTTGCCCCCCCTTTACAAAAAAACGCACTTCGCGTATAATCCGGATAAAGTTTCGTTTTAAACTGTATTTACCGCATTTTCCGCTTAAATCCACCAAGCGGATGGGAGTTTTTTCATGAAAAAAGATTTCAGATGTTGGTGCACCCTGCCCTTTGCGTGCATTTTTCTCTCTTTATTTACGTTGGCCCTGACGCTGTCCCCGCTGCCGTCTGCCGCAGAACCGCTCACCGAAGCACAGACGGCAGAGATCCGCGCCGCGAAACTGGAAGCTGCCGTCGTTCCGGATCCGGACATTAACCATCTGGACAGATTCGAGGAAAAAGCCAAGATCGTTTCTGAAGGAAAGATCGAACTGGTCTTCCTCGGCGATTCCATCACGCACCACTGGGACAATGCGGGAAAAAATGTCCAAAAAAAGTACTTTGGCGACATTCGTCTGGTGAATCTCGGAATGGGCTGGAACCGCACGCAGCACGTTCTCTGGGAACTGGAAACGATCGAAGCAGAAAAGATCTCACCCAAAGCCGTCATGGTCATGATCGGTACGAATAATCTCGGAAAAGGCCGGCGTCCGGGAGACGTCGTCGGAGGAACTCCAGATGAGATCGTCGCTGGCAATGCCGCCATCGTGAAGAAGATCCGGGAACTCTGGCCGAATGCGAAGATCCTGCTCCTCGGTGTTTTCCCCCGCGGACACCAACCGACGGATCCCTACCGCGAAAAAATCGCAAAAGCAAATGCAGAACTAGCTAAACTTGCGGATAAAGAAACCGTCTTTTTCATGGATCTCACGCCCAATCTTCTGGATGACGATGGTTTCCTGCAGACCCCCATCACCCCGGATTTCCTGCATCTGACGCCGGCAGGATACGAGATCTGGGCAAGAGCCGTCTCACCGGTCCTTCACGCATGGGTCATGGAATAATGAAATATTGACCGATCTGTGTACGCTCCAATACGCAGGCAGATCCGACCAAACAACGTCTTTCTGCCTGCACGAATCGCCCACCTCCCCTCCTCCCTCCCCAAACCAGAATTTTCATTCAAGAAACTCCCCAAATTTCAGAAAGGACGTACCATGTTCCCCAAAGTTCCCCTCCTGGTCCAGATTCTGATCGCAGTGACGCTCGGCATCTTTTTGGGTGATCTTCTGCCGGTCTGGATGATCCGCAGTTTCGCGACATTCCGGAGTATTTTCACCGCCTGGCTCGACTTTGCGATCCCGCTCATCATCCTCGGACTGGTCATTTCCGGGATCTCTGCGCTGGGACGCAATTTCGGAAAGTTCCTTCTCCTCACAATCTTTTTGGCGTACGGATCCACGATATTTTCGGGATTCGGGACCTGGTTCGCGTGTTCGGAACTCTTTCCCCCGCTCCTTCATGGGACTGCCTTCACCCCGGCGCCGAAAGAACAGGAAGCACTTTTGGGCGCATTTTTCAGCATCGAGCTCCCGCCGGTCATGGACGTCATGACGGCACTGGCTCTCGCGTTCGTTCTTGGGATCGGAATCTCGGCGATCCAGTCCGAAACGCTTCAGAAAGCCGCGGATGATTTCCGAACGATCGTGGAACTGCTGATCCTGAAGGCGATCATTCCGTTTCTGCCGCTTTTCATTTTCTGCATCTTTCTTGCGATGAGCGCGAACGACAGAGTGTGGGAGATCCTGAACATTTTCGGAAAGATCATCGGCATCGTTTTTGCGCTTCACTTCATCCTGCTCGCCATCCAATTTCTTGCTTCCGGAGCCATCGCTCGTAAAAACCCCTTCAAAATGTTCTGGACCATGCTGCCGGCGTACTTCACGGCATTGGGGACCTCTTCCTCTGTCGCGACGATCCCCGTGACGCTTGCGCAAGTCCAGAAAAATGGCGTTCGGCCCCAAGTTGCAGAATTCTGCGTCCCGCTTTGCGCCACGATCCATCTTGCCGGAAGCACGATGAAGATCACGGCATTTTCGATCGCGATCATGCTCTTGACTGGCAGGCATCCTGATTTGGCGCACTACGCTCCATTCATCATGTTTCTGGGAATCTCGATGATCGCGGCTCCCGGAGTACCCGGCGGGGCAATCATGGCGGCTGCTGCGCTTTTGGGGTCCGTCCTTGGTTTCAGCAAGGAAGCCGTGGGACTGATGTTCGCGCTTTACTTCACGACGGACTGTTTCGGAACGGCATGCAATGTCTGCGGTGACGGTGCGATCGCGCAGGTCGTGAACACTTGGATGCACGATGAAGACGAAACGCACACTCCGGAATGTGCGTCCGTGACCCCAGGAGAAAACGCTTGATCTTCGCTTTCCCGGAAGGTCCGGAAGGCCTTAGAAAATTTCCCTTTCATTTCGTCAGAAACTTTCAAATCAGGAAAAATTCGGCATGAGATCCATTTTTTCGACTCTCACAGTCAGTTTCACAGTCAGTTTCGCAATCTGGTCCGTTCTTGCAGCGTGGCCCATTCCTGCTGCTTGGGCCGTTTCCGCAGTGTGCGCAGAGGAGGCGAGTTCAGATGGTCCGCAGGCTCCGGAAGGTCTTCTGACGGATCTTCTGGAGGACACAGAAACCGTTTTTCGAAATGGTTTTCCGGCAGACGGAGTGACTTTGGAGTCGCTTACGCCCGGAGTGCATCAGTGGGCGGAGATCCGGACGCTCGCCCCGTCGTTCAGCTGGATCGTTCGCGATTCCCGGCAGAACGTCCGACAAACCGCCTGGGAGATCCAGATCTCTTCCAGCCGAAGCATGGATCCGGTCCTTTTCGACTCCGGAAAAGTGGAGAGCGCGGCTTCCTCCTCGGTCTTTCCGCTGGTTGGAAAGGAAACCGTTTTCCGTGAAGACGGCGTTTTCTACTGGCGGGTCCGCACGTGGAATGACGGCATGGTGTCGCCGTGGTCTCAGCCGAAGGGATTCCGGATCGGAAAAGAACTTCAGACTGGTGAAGTGAGCCGGTACCCGATCCGCCTCGCGCGTGAGTACCCGGTCCGAACGGTGAAAGTGCCGGAAAGGGCGAAAGAAACGTTTTTCGACTTTGGAAAGGCCGCCTTCGGTCAGATCGCGCTGACGGTGAGTGCCGAAAGGGACGGTGAGCTCCTCGTACGTGTCGGCGAACGCGTCCGCGACGGTGCGGTAGACAGGAAACCGGCAGGATCCACGCGGTTCTGGGAGTACCGTGTCGCACTGAAAGCCGGAACGCACGAGTACGTCATCGAGACCCGCCGCGACCAGCGAAACACTTCCGGCACCGCGTTCCTCATGCCGGCGTACATCGGTGAGGTCATGCCCTTCCGGTACGCGGAAGTTGAGGAACTGGACGTTCCGGTCCGTCTCGAAAAGATCGAGCGCCGGTCTGCGTACTACCATTTTGACGAAACGGCAAGCGAGTTTCACTGCTCCGACGAAAGACTAAACGCGGTCTGGGATCTCTGCCGATACTCGATCAAGGCGACGAGCTTTCTCGGGGTCTACGTGGACGGCGACCGCGAACGGATACCGTACGAGGGGGACGCTCTTTTGAACCAGCTCTCGCATTACGGCGTGGACCGCGAGTACTCCATGGCGCGTTTTTCGTGGGAGTACCTCATTTTTCACCCAACGTGGCCGACAGAATGGAATCTCCAATGCTGCCAGATGGCATGGTACGATTTTCTGTACACCGGAGACATTCGCGGAGTGGAACTGCTTTACGAGGAACTGAAAAAGAAGTCCCTCATCGCACTTTCCGAGCCGAACGGTCTGATCAGCACGCGAACAGGCAAGGTGACGAATGAGTTTCTTGAGAGTATCCACATTCACTCCGGCCCAAAGTTCCGCGACATCGTAGACTGGCCGCACAAAGGGCTGGCAGGGAACGAAAACGCAGAGAGCGGCGAGACGGACGGGTTCGTATTTCAGGATCTCAATTCCGTCGTGAATGCGTACCACTACTTCGCGCTGAATTCCATGTGCCGATTCGCGGCGATTCTCGGAAAAACGGAAGATGAAGCCTTTTTCCGCAAGCGCATCGAGCAGGTCTACCGTGCCTACCAAGAGACCTTCTTTGACCCGGAACGCGGAATTTACCGTGACGGCAAAACGACGGATCATGCGTCGCTGCACGCAAACGTTTTCCCGCTCGCATTCGGTCTCGTGCCGGAAGAGCATCGGAAAAGCGTCACTGATTTCATCAAAAGCCGCGGGATGCGGTGCAGTGTCTACGCAGCCCAATTCCTTCTCGACGCGGTCTTCAACGGCGGTGACGGCGCGTACGGCCTGGAGCGCATGACGGCGGATGATCTGCGAAGCTGGCAGAACATGATCCGCGTCGGTTCCACGATCTCCCTCGAAGCGTGGGACGACCGATATAAGCCGAATCAGGACTGGAATCACGCGTGGGGTGCCGCGCCGGCGAACATCATTCCGCGCAAACTCGTTGGCGTCGAGCCGCTGGAACCGGGCTGCTCGCGCATTCAGATCAAGCCGCAGCCGGGCAGTTTGGAGTCTTTCACGGCCAAAGTCCCCACGATCCGCGGACAAATCTGCGTCGAGTGGACTCGCGAAAGCCTGAAAGTCACGATTCCGGCCAACGTCACCGCGGAAGTCACAGTTCCGCATTCCGATGGAAACTCAGAGCTGCGTGAAGTCGGCTCGGGAACGCACGTTTTTCCCGTACGCTGATTTCAGCAGACCGCGTTTTTATCCCCAATTTCACCACATTTCCTTTCACTTCCACTTCCACTTTCACTTCCACTTTTACCTTCACTTTCCACCTTCCTCATGAAAGGATCATTCCATGAAAGCAAATGAAGAAAAACGGCCTCAAACTGCCGTACCCCGTGTTTCAGCGTGGAACCGCCGTCAGTTTCTTGCGTCTCTCGGTCTTTCGGCTGCGGGGTTGACGCTTCTGGGGACTGCAGGCAGCTGGAATCCCCTCGCAGCAGAAACGGCCTCCAGTGTCCCGGTCGATCCGAATCACGTCGTACTGCTTGCCGACACGCACTGCGGTCCAAATCTGCGCCACCAGCTCGATTTCATGCGCAAGACGGTTTCCGAGATCGTGTCAATGGACCCGCGTCCCGCTCACGTTCTGATCTACGGCGACTATGCGTTCCTCTGGGGAAAACGGGCGGATTACGTCCTTCTAACGGACCTGATGAAACCGCTGGCAGACGCGGGGATCCCGTGGACTGCGTGTATGGGAAATCATGACCGGCGCGACACTTTTACCGAGATTTTCCCGGAACACGCCGCGAGCTCTCTGCTTTCCGACCGGCTCGTTTTCAAAGTTGAGACGCCGAACCTTGATTTCATCCTTCTGGACTCTCTCATCCAGTCGGAAGATCCGAACAAATGGATCACGCCCGGCCAGATCCTCGACGATCAGAAAGACTGGCTGAACGAGACGCTCAAAAAGCAGACGAAGCCGGTCGTCGTCGGAGCGCATCATTCCCTGCAAGAAACGAAAGTCGCGGACATTCTGAAAGCTCATTCCTGTGTCGCGGGTTACGTAAACGGTCACCATCACGTCTGGAACACGAATGACCAGCAGGGTGTGAAAGCGCTCATTCTTCCATCCAACGGACATTGGGGAGACATCGGACTGGTGAACTGCCGGACGACGGAAAATAAAGCGGCATTCACCCTCACGATGCGTGACTATTTCCCCGGCAATAAATACCCAGGATTCGAGCCAAATCCCAAACGCGAGAAGATCATGACCGAGAAACAGGGGGCCGTCTGGCGTCTTGATCTTGGCTGAAAGAGACCGCTTTCAGACGAGACCGCTTTCAGAGAGCTTCTCCAAACAGGGTGCACGGTACTCGGCGCGGAAAGAGTGCCGTGCGTTTTCGTTGATTTCCACCTTCACTCCGCACTGACCGTTTCATCCGCATTTCGGAGGCACACATGGATCCAAAAACCTCACAACCTTTTCCACAGTCTTTTTCGCCAACGATCCCGCCGTCCATTTCTGCGGTCGTCGGAGTAACGGGGCATCGGCATCTTTTCAAAGAAGACCACGAAACACTGAAAGAGAAGATCCGCACGTTTTTCCTTGAGAATTTCCAGCCGGAAGAGCGCGTTCTGGTACTCTGCGGACTTGCGGAAGGCGCAGACCAGCTGGCGGCCGAGACGGTTTTGGAGCTGAAGCGTACGGGACGTCCAAATCTGACTCTGATCGGAGTTTTGCCGATGCCGCTGGGTTTTTACGAGGAAGATTTTGCGGAAACAGCACAAGACTCAAACGCGGAAGAAACGCAAAACGCAGTTTCAGCAGACTCGCCAAGGCGTGCATTTTACCGTTTGCTCGCGCTTGCAGACCGATCGGTGGAACTCCCGCTGGTAGCTGGGAATCGCGAACGTTCTCTTGCGCAGGAACCGATCGACCGCGTCATTCAGTACGATCTGCTCGGCGCGGAGCTTGCGGACAGTGCAACGGTCATCCTTGCGCTTTGGGACGGCGTGACGGACGGTCTGAAACCGGGAGGTACCGGCGACGTCGTTCGGCGGGCGTTTCTGAAACCAGAAAAAACGCGAGTCTTTCAGATCGTGACGCCGCAGGACCGAAAATCGCACACTCGGCCGCAAAACGCGCTGGAAGCACGCTGGCTCACCGAGTGGCCGAACTAAAACGGGATCCGATCCCGCGTTCCAGACTCACAGGATCTCCGGACTCGCAAGGAGGTCTTCATCATCGATCACGCGCACGCCGATCGCTTCAAGTCCCTCGGTCAGTGCGCCTCGGCCATCGATGAGCGTTCCGGAAAACGTTCCGTCGTAGATCTGGTGCACGCCGCAGGTCGGGCTTCTGGATTTCAGGACGGCAAGTTCCACGTTCTCGTTTTTTGCGATCTCGAGCGCCAGGCAAACACCGCCGCGCACTTCGGCATCCACGTCCGTTCCGTCGGCTTCCACAAAACGTCCGTTTCGGATCTCAATGCACTTTCGCGGGATCGACCGTCCTCCCATCACTTCCGGACAGACCTCCACAAGTTCATGCTCCCGTGCAAGATCTGCGACGGCCTGCCGGAAATTGTGTCCCCCGCTGTACTTGCACGGTCTCCCCATCAAACACGCGCTCACTAGGATCTTCATTTAGCACCTCTTTTTCTTTGGTCCATCCGGGACTACGTACCCGTTTCCACCACCGAAAACACCGAAACCACCGAAACCACTGAAAACTCACGGAGAATCACTGAATTTTAAACACGAAAAACGCGAAAAAACGCGGATCACGCGAAACATTTTTAAAAATTTTTTAAAAATTCATTTCGTATCTTTTCGAGCCTTCCGTGAAATTCGTGTCAGGGTACATTCACTCCCTTTTTTCTTTTTTTCAGTGTGTTTCTGCGGTTTTTCTGTGTTCTCAGTGGTAAAATCGCGGTCCGGACCGGTACACACTTTCCGGAAAAGCCTTTTCTCTCATGTTTTCCAGTAGGTCATTTTTTCAGCTTCCGGTAAGCCTCGACTGCCATTTCATCACACCGTTCATTTTCCGGATGCCCTGCGTGTCCGCGCACATACTGAAACGACATATCGTGCCGGTCTTTCAGTTCATCCAGCTCCATCCAGAGGTCCTGATTTTTGACCGGTTTTCCGTCGGCGAGCTTCCACCCTTTCCGTTTCCAGCCCGCCATCCATTTTTCCAGACCATTGAGCACATACTGACTGTCCGAGACGACCTGAACGCCGACCGGCCGATTCAGAACGCGCAATCCCTGAATGACGGCCATCAGTTCCATTCGATTGTTCGTCGTCATACTTTCGGAACCGGACATTTCCTTCTCTTTTCCAGTCGGAAGGTGCCTCAAAATGCACCCCCACCCCCCCGGTCCCGGATTCCCGCTGCACGCTCCGTCGGTAAAGAGAATGACCGTCACTGGAAGTTTCTTTTTCATTTTCTATTTCTATCGATCTTTCTATTTCTATCGATCTTCTTCATTTCTCAAACGTCCTGCCGCCGCGACTTCGGCCGCCACTCTGAATATCATACCACACTTTCGATTTCCGAAAAGGGGGAAGCCCTAAATTTTTCGCCTCCTTAAAATCCATCTCATCGGCATATTTTCCAAAAATTCCTCCAATTTCTTTTGAAATTTCACTTTTTTTTTCGAAATTTCGACAAAAGATTCTTGTTTTTTTTCATCTTCAGAGTATACTGGATCTATGAGATTTTGGATCTGTGTGTTTCAGGAGACTGAAAAATGAAAAAAATGACCTCCATTTGTTTTTCCAACGGCAGCTCCAGCTCCCCTGCCCGTTTTCGGAAGAAGATCGGCTCCTCTCTGCTCGCTGTCAGTTTGGCGGCGGCGTGGTGTGCCGGAGGAACGGATACGGTTTTCGGACAGTACGTCTGGAACGGAGTTGACGGTACCGAGTACACCTACGCAGGAACTGCCGATCCGCCGTGGAGTTCTGACACTTCGAAGACCGGCAAGTGGGTCACGAACGGTGCGAACGCACTATTTTCGGGGGAAAGCATTCTGAACAGTGTGCAGGAGTCGCTTACGGTCGAAAATGCCGCGGTCACTTTTGACGGTAAGGTGCGCGATAATTCCTCGATCACCATCAATGCGGGCGGAACGGTCAACATTCAGGGAGGACTTTGGCTTGCGAACGGGAACTACACGCCGTCGCTTACGATCGATCCCGGCGGAACGCTGAACGTGACGGGTGAATCCTCCTACATTTCAGACAACAAATCGGCCGTTTCGACCGTCATCATTAATGGCGGGACGATGCGCTTTCCGAACGGCAATCTGGCCAACTTTGGGCACCACGGCGCCATTACGATGGAGCTGAAGAATAACGGACGGCTCGAATCCA
>SUVI01000115.1 GCA_015062085.1 Planctomycetaceae bacterium | reverse complement strand
ATCCGATCAGGAAGAACGCGCTCGGAGCCAGAAGCATGAGTCCCCAGGGCTGGAACCATCCGCCGTCGTTGACGGTCTGGAAGACGGTCATGCCGAGGAGTTTTCCGGAGCCGAGAAGTTCACGCAGTGCCGCAAGAATGACCAGCACCATGCTGTATCCGAGACCGTTGCCGATGCCGTCTAGGAAACTGGGGATCGGCGGGTTTTTCATGGCAAACGCTTCCGCACGGCCCATCAGGATACAGTTCGTGATGATGAGACCGACGAAAACGGAAAGCTGACGGCTGATCTCAAAGGCGTACGCCTTCAGAACCTGATCCGTCACGATAACGAACGAGGCGATGACGACCATCTGCACGATCATTCGGATGGAATCCGGGATGAAATTTCGGATGAAACTGATGACCATGCTTGAGCAAGCGGTCACGATCGTGACGGCGAGTGACATAGTGATGGCGGTTTCAAGTTTCGTCGTGACGGCGAGTGCCGAGCAGATGCCCAGAACCTGCAGAGCAATCGGATTGTTGCGGAAAATGGGCTTCAAAATGATTTCTTTGTATTCGGACATTATTCATTTCCTCCCATTTTTTCTTCTTCGGCGATTTTGTCGAGTACCGGTTTGTAGAGGGCGAGCCAGTAACCGACCGTACCGTTCACACCATTGCACGTGAGTGTCGCGCCGGAGATGCCGTCCACTTCAAATTCGGAATCCATCGGAGCCGCCCCCTTGATGACGCGGATGGCAGGCTGATTGCCGTCAAAGGCTTTCTTTCCGACCCATCGGGCAGCCCAGTTCGGGTTTTCCACTTCGCCGCCGAGACCGGCCGTTTCTCCCTGATCATAGAAAAGGAGACTCTTGACGGTGTTCATGTCGCTTCCGTCCAGAGCGATGAAGGCGGACATGACGGACCAGAGACCGCGTCCGACGAGCGGAAGCACCACGCGCTTTTCTTTGGTTTCGGGATTCTCCGCGACGAAAAGCAGACCATAGCGTCCGCGAGAAGCGAGTCCCACGTTGAACTTCGAGCCGGTGATCGCGACGGATTCACCCGGCGTTTTGGCCGCAGTGCGTTCGTCGTACTGAAGGGCTTCCGCACCTTCCGCAACGATCTTCTGGGTGGAAAGGTCCACTTTCAAAATACGGACGGAATTGAGAAGTTCCTCGCATTTTTCGGCGGAGATCTTGTCGTTTTTGTCGATCAGACCGCAGGCGATGAGGATGTTTTTGTTCTTGAACAGTTCCGCGTTTTTTGCCTGGATCGGGCGGAGGATGACCGCGGCCGACGCGACGAAAACGGAACAGACGGCACAGACCACGAACGCGACGAGGAACGTGCCGAAAACGGAATCTTTCATTTTAGACATTGCGCAGCTCCCTTCTCTTGATATTGGCCTGAACGATGAAGTAGTCGATCAGCGGGGCGCAGACGTTTCCGAAGAGGATCGCCAGCATCACGCCTTCCGGGTAAGCCGGGTTGACCGCACGGACGAGCAGGACGAGGAAACCGATGAGGAAACCGTAAACGTACTGTCCGATGGAAGTCATGGAGGCCGTGACCGGGTCGGTGGCCATAAAGATCATACCGAACGCGAGACCGCCAAGGACGAAGTGCCAGTGGGGGAAGACGCCGTAAACCGGGTCGTTTACGGAGCCGATCGCGTACAGGAAGTAGAAGAAACCGGCGGTAGCCATGGAACCGGCGAGCATACTCGCCATGATGCGCCAGGAACCGATGCCCGTGTAGATGAGCAGTGCTGCACCGATGAGGCACGCGAGCGTCGAAGTTTCACCCATCGAACCGGGGATCAGACCGATGAACGCGTAGAACCAGTACTGCATCTCGGTAAGTCCCTGCGCGGAAGCGAGCTGACGGATGCCGTCCATGCCGCTGGTCAGAGTCATTCCCAAAGGCGTGGCGGAGGAGATGCCGTCCACCGCGACCCAGCACGCATCGCCGGAGATGTTCGTGGCGAAGGTGAAGAAGAGGAACGCACGCGCGGCAAGCGCGGGGTTGAGGAAGTTGCGGCCGGTACCGCCGAAGATCTCCTTCGCGACGACGACGCCGAACGTGATGGCGATGGCGACCTGCCAAAGCGGGATCGTGGCGGGAAGCGTCAGCGGGAGAAGGAGCGAGGTGACGAAGAAACCTTCATTGATCTCTTCTTTCTTTACCGAGGCGAAGAGCAGCTCCCAGAGGATACCGACGATGAACGTCACGGCATAGACCGGGACGAAGTAGAGCGCGCCGTAAACGCAGCACGCGAGCCAGTTTGAGGGATCGGCGGTCAGCGCGAACATTCCGCAGTCTTTCGTCCAGTCGATGAGCTGCGTCATGAGCCATGCCTGCCACTGGAAGGAAAGCCAGGAACCGGAAACCGGGATCTCTGCCATTCCGGCGGCCTGCATCGCGGCGAAGGCCTGGTATCCGGTGTTGAACATTGCCCAGAGGACGCAGGGAAGGACGGCGATCATGACGGTCGTCATCGTGCGTTTCAGGCAGAGAGTGTCGCGCACGTGCACGGTGCCGGAAGCGACGTGTTTCGGCGTGTAGAGGAACGTATCGATCGCATCGTACGCCGGGTAGAGCGGCTTGAGGAGTTTGTTGGTTTCAAACATCGTGCCGACTTTGTCCATAATTTTACGCAGCATGAGATCAGCCCTCCTTCTCAATCGTAGTCAAGACGTCGCGGAGCATCGCGCCAAAGTCGTTTTTGCCCGGGTCGACGAACGTGCACAGAGCGAGATCTTCTTCCTCAAGCTCCAGCGCGCCGAGAGCTTCTGCTTCTTCCAGATCTTTGTACGAAAGTGAGCGGAGAAGGTAGGTCGGCACGATGTCCAGCGGCATGACTTCCTCGAAACTTCCGATCGGAACGATCGCGCGGTGTCCGCCGTGGAGACCGGTCGTCATGCGGAATTTCTTCCACGGATAGAGGCTGGAGAAATTGACCCACTTGAAGGAGTACTTGGTGAAGCCAGGCATGACCCAGCCGAAGAGATAGCGTTTGTCGCCTTCTTCCAATACTGTGACCTGCGTATGGTAGCGTCCCAGATACGCCAGCGCGTCGGCGGCGGTCCGGCCGTTGAGGACCGAGCCGCTCACGATTCGGTTGTCGTTCTGGAGGAGTTCGCCCTTCGTGATTTGCGAGATGCTCGCGCCCATGCGGGTCTTGAGCAGACGCGGACGATCCACCCGCGGACCGGCGAGCGAGATGACGCGCGTGACGTCCAGTTTACCCGTCGTGAAGAGTTTTCCGATCGCGATGACGTCCTGGTATCCGATGTACCAGACGACGTTTTTCGTGCTCGCAGGGCGGAGGAAATGAATGTGCGTGCCGGAAAGTCCTGCCGGATGCGGACCCTTGAAGGAGGCTTCCACGAGACCCGGAATGTTCAGTTCTTCACCCGGAATGTTAGCGCCGGCTGCACGGCAGACGAACATCTGGGGAGCTTTCAATGCAGAAATGACCTGAAGACCGTCACAAAACGCTTTTTTGTCTGCTGCGATGACGATCTGAGGATCCGCTGCGAGCGGGTTGGTGTCCATCGCGTTGATGAAAATCGCGGCCGGTGCGGAATCGACTGCCGGGACTTTACCGTACGGACGCGTGCGGAAGGAGGTCCAGAGACCGCTTTCGGTCAGTTCTTTTACGACTTCTTCACGCGGGATGGAGGCGAGTTTCGTATCTTCATATTTGCCGAAAGTCAGCGTTTCGCCTGCGGATTCCATTTTGTGATCGACCGTAATGACGATCGACTGGAAGGAACGGCGTTCGCCGCGATTGATGGATTCCACTGTACCGCTGGCTGGAGACGTGAACTGTACACCAGGATTTTTCATGTCCGTGAACAGTACTTGGCCAAGTTTGACCTTATCTCCCACCTGAACAGCCAATGCAGGACGCAGACCCACATAGTCCGGCCCCGCCAGCGCAACTTTACTGACCGCTTTTGCCCCGTGGATCTTCTGTTCCGGCGGACCGGCGATCGGAAGATCAAGGCCTTTTCTAATCGTAAATTTCTGCATAGCTAAATCTTCTTGGGATTAAATAAAACGACTCAATTTTTCTATGGATAGGAATTCGGAAACGCTGCCCAAGGACAGTGTCCCGTCATGTATGGCACTAAGAAAGTACTTAGTCCCACACAGATTCCCTATTGTACCACAATACTAACTATTTTCGACGGGGGACCCCCCTCTTTTTCAAGATTTTTTTGGAAATTTTTGAGATTTATGCCGATTTTTTGGGGTTTTCTTTATGGTTTTCGGCCCCAATGACAGAAAAAAGGCGTTTTTTTACGGTTTCGCCAGTAGCTGCATGGGATTTTGCATCGCGATTTTTACCGCTGAAATGCGAGAATGAGATTCGAAAGTGGGGTGGGCTGGAGCTCTTTAACGCGAATTTAACGAAGTACACGATTTCACAAAACAATTTGAAGAAGGAAGCTCCTTTCGAGTTTTTTGTGCTTTTCGAGAATTTCGTGTCCGGACTTACTCATTTTTCCTTCTTTATTCCGCATTTATTCCGCATTTATTCCGCATTTATTCCGCATTTATTCCGCGGTACGGATCAGTGCCTTGAATTTTTCCGCGAACTCCGGTTCCGTTCCCATTCCCAGAAGCGCGCAGACTTCGGGGGTGATCTCGAATTTTCCGTTTTTCGAAGTCAGACCGAGCACGCAGACGCAGACGCAGTTTCCGTTCTGGATCCGTCCTGCCGCGATCCCGGTATGTCCTCGCCACTGAAACTCTTCCTTGAAAAGAAGATTTTCGCTGTCTTTCACCATTTCCTGCCAGATCGAGAATATTTTGAGGATACTTCTGCCGTAGGAGGAGAAAAGGAGCATTTCGTCATTCGGATTTCGGAAAATGAAGTTTCTTCCTCCCGTGTCTGGAAATTTGGGATTGGGGATCTGTTCGACCTTCTCGATCGTGAAATCGTCTGGAAAGGTGAAGATATTCTGCCCGGAGACTTCGTTTTCCCAAGTACGAACGTAACTTTCCGCATAGGAATTCGGGGTGCCGTGCAGAACGAGATATGCGGAGTTTGCGAAGGCATTCTGTGCAATGACGCGGACTCCTTTGCGGATCGTGACGGAGGTGAGGTATGGGCATGAGGCAAACGCTTCGTCTGCTATCTCCGTAACGGTTTCCGGGATGGTGAATTCCGTCCGTTTACTGTTGCGGGGGTAGTGGATGAGCTTTTTTTTCTCGCGGTCAAAGAGAATGCCGTCCTCGACGCAGAAGTTGGGGTGGCGTCCAAATGCGTCTTCGAGCTGGACCTGTGTTCCGTCGAACAGTCCGCTTCCGACCATGGTGACGGAGTCCGGGATCTTTACGGAGGTCAGGCTGCTGCATTGGGAAAATGCGCGTTTGGCGATCACTGTGACGGGAAGCCCATTGATCGATTCAGGAACTTCAAGTTCCTGCGCACTGCCTGTGTAGCGCGTGATCTCTGCATGATCCCGGTGTATGATGAACTGGAAACCGCTTTCCTGTGCGCTTGCGGTGAAGAGTCCTCTTTCTTCTGCGAAGGGGACCTTTTCTGCCGCGGCATATTTTTCGGCCGCTGAACCTTTCGTACCGTGGAGCGTGAGGCTGCCGCAGGCTGCGAAAGCACGGGATGAGATCTTTTTTAGGTTGGGAGAGAGAGAAACGCTTTTCAGGGAAGTACAGTGAAAGAACGCAGAGTCACCGATGCGCGTTACTGTTTCCGGGATCTGGAGATTTTCCAGACTCGAACAGGACGCAAAGGCCCAGTTGCCGATCGTCTGAACGCCGTCGGAAATGATCACACTGGTCAGTTTACCGTGTTTGAAGAAGGCGTGATCTCTGATCTTTGTGACGGGAAGGCCGTCGATCCTGGAAGGGATCACTGCTTCGGTGACCGTCGGATCCAGAACTCGCAGGATCTCGGCATGATCAGGATAGAGCATGTACTCAAAAAGCGCGTTGGACAGTTTCTGTTTCTCGGGTTTTTTCTTACGGGAGGCTTCTAGGCGGGCGAGTGCGGAACTTCGCACATCGGCGACAAATTCTTGGTCTTCTTCGGAAAATTCGGTCAAAAGGAACCGTACGGTTTCTCCGTCGATGACCAGCGGGATCGTGTTTCGTGTCGGATCATCATTCTCGATGTCCCACGTGGCTCGGATATTTTTCCCGGAATTCAAGACCCACGTTTTCAGTGACTCGGGATGATCCGGATCGCCGGGAATGATACGTTCCGCCTCGTAGAGAACTGCCTTGAATTCCGGAATATTTCTTAGAATGACCTCCCGCTCGATGATGCTGATATTCGCGACATAAAGAAGGTCTTCGTCGCAGAAATTTACCATCTTCCAGCGTCTCGGTTTTCCTTCCACAAGAAGCCGAATGAACTGTTCATCGGAACTCAAGCCATTGTACTGAGCCAAAATTGTATTCCCGTCACGGTCAGTCCACGTGCGAAGCGGAAAACTATCTTCCGCTGCTGCCGGCGAAATGGAGAAGCAGAGGAGTGCAAGAACTGCGAACAGGCGCCCTGTGCGTCTGCCAAACAAGGACGTAATGTTCAATGGGAGGGTCATTTTTTCTTCTTTTAGCATTGTGTACCACTTTGCGAATGTTGGCGTGTATCTGTCCGAATCACAGTATACCATATGGGGATGGATCTTGCTAGGGGGGGCGGTTTTTTTTCTGCAATTTTTTGAAAATCATGAGAGCTCGCTGCTTTTTTTTATTGAAGATGAATTTCAAAGAAATTTGGCGTAAAAATGTTGATTTTAAGTCTCCCCCCCCTATTTACTTTTTTTAATTTTGTGGTATCCTTAAACTTGCATCTGCCTGTGCCAAATCGCGGCAGGCTGCACAAACATTTGCGGCGGTGCTCTGAAGAGACCGTGTTGAAGAATATCTTCTGGATCGGGGGAAGTAAAAATGGGGAAAAGACAGTTGCGTTTGGGGTTTACGCTTGTTGAGCTTTTGGTCGTCATCGCGATCATTGGGATGCTGATGGGACTGTTACTTCCGGCAGTCCAGCAGGCTCGAGAAGCGGCGAGAAGCGCACAGTGTACGAATCATTTGAAACAGCTTGTCACGGCTTCGATGAGTCACGTGAGTGTTCAGGAGGCCTACCCTACCGGCGGATGGCACTACTACATGGTGGGCGACGCGGACCGCGGTTCCGGAGCGAGTCAGCCGGGGAGTTGGTATTTCTGTATCCTTCCGTACATGGAGCAGATGCCGCTTTACCAGCTTTCGTCTCTCGGGGAAAATCCTGATTCCGCCCCGTCGGGGAAAAAAAAGGCAAACGGAAAGACCCTCATCACGACTTCGATTCCAATGTTTCACTGTCCGTCAAGACGTAAACCAAAACTTTACGCCTATGTCAATTCCGGAACGATCGGTAAACTTTACAATTCCGACTCCGCCTCGGCAGTGGCACGAGGTGATTATGCCGCCAGCTTCGGCGACACAAGCGGCTCGAGCGAGACGAATGCTCTGACTCCGGCCTCCTATCCTGAAGCTGTCACATTCAATATGACTCCGCCGGCTTCCACGGGCGTCGTTTTCCGTTTTAGTGCCGTGAAGGAGAGTGAAGTCACCGATGGGCTGACGAATACCATTTTTTGCGGTGAAAAGTACCTCATGCCGGGATACTATGAAACCGGTCAGTGTACTGCGGACAATGAAGGCGTTTTTTTCGGCTGCGACAATGACAATCAGCGTTCTTCCTATGACCGGCCGGCACAGGACCGGGAAGGATTCAACTCACTGACGATGTGGGGAAGCGCGCACTCCGGGACGCTGGGAATGGCAATGTGCGACGGTTCCGTGCATCGAATGTCCTATGCTGTGGATTTGAGCGTCTGGCGCAATCGTGGAAATCGAGAAGATGGAAACGTAACTGCGGCGCCGTAATAAACGGACCGCCGGTAATTGAACGAATGTTTTGATCTATCTAATTCAGAAAGGGGCATCATGACAGTATTTTTTGACGGTGATTTTCGCTGCAGGGAGCATGAGGACAGTATCGAGATCGAGCGATATGTTGGGAAAGATCCGTGTGTGACGTTTCCGGCGGAGATCCATGGGAAGCCGGTGACTTGGATCCGGTATTTGGCGTGCGACTGGCTGGAGAGGGTGACGTTTTCTGAGGGGCTGGAGCACATCGGCAGTTACGCGTTTAATGACTGTCTTGGTTTGCGCTGTCTTCGTTTTCCATTGAGCCTTCGTCATCTGGAAGAGAGGGCATTTAACGGCTGCAAGGGTTTGAAGTGGGTCACGATCCCGGCCTCAGATGTGGAATTTGACGCGAACGTGTTTTTGAGATGTGATCCAGACCTGACGCTCTACGGCATCCCCGGCTCGTCGACGGAACGTTACGCCGCGGCAAACGGTCATAAATTCAGGGATATTCAAACGTTTGACGAACCGGAACCCGCTCCCGTCCTCAAGGCAGGCGCCCGCAAGATCTGGACCGCCGAAGGTATTGAGTACGCCTTCCGCTGGTGTCCGCCGGGGACGTTCATGATGGGGAGTCCTTTCAGCGAGCCGGACCGGGACGATGACGAAACGCAGCACAGCGTGACGCTGACGCGTGGTTTCTGGATGCTTGAGACGGAAGTGACGCAGGCGATGTGGCAGAGTGTAATGGGCACGAGTATCCGTCAGCAGCGCGACAAGGTGGATACGTCTTGGCCGTTGAGAGGCGAAGGTTCGGATTATCCGATGTACTTTGTGAGCTGGGAGGAGTGCCGATCTTTTTGCGAAAAGCTGTCGGAGAAACTTGGGTTGACTGTGAGTCTTCCAACGGAGGCGCAGTGGGAGTATGCGTGTCGTGCAGGTACGACGGGCGCGTATGCTGGGGATCTTGGTGAGATGGGCTGGTACTGGGACAACAGCGGAGGTGGAACTCATCCAGTAGGCCAAAAGAAGCCGAATGCATGGGGTCTTTACGACATGCACGGTAATGTGGAGGAGTGGTGCCAGGACTGGTATGATTACGATTACTACACCGAGTCGCCAACGAGCGACCCGACAGGCCCTTCTAGCGGCTCGTGCCGGGTCTACCGCGGGGGCGGCTGGCGCAACGACGCCCAGTACTGTCGCTCCGCGCGCCGGAGCGGGGTTACGCCGGACTCTCGGTACGACGGCCTTGGCTTCCGCCCAGTTTTGGCCAGTCCAGCTCCAGGCAAGTAAGCGTAGCGCGGTAGGCGTCAGCAGCGCGAGGGCGAGGCGGAGCCGCCCGCGCTGCCGACGCCGTACAGCGCGCAGCGAGGCGGCTTCGCCGCCAAACAAGTCCAGCAGAATGCCTTCGGGGGCCGGGGCAGCGCCCCGGAAAATTTTACACAAAAATCGAATTTTTACTTTCATTGCAAAGGATGTTTTGATCTGGAGTGCGGCAATACAGTCACTTTAGTGACCTTTGCCGCTTCGTTTTTAGAGTACGCATCCGCGCATTCGCCGGGAGTTGGTGTTGGTTTCAGAGAATGGCCCCCTTAAAAAGTCCCCGCCTTCCCTCTCGGCGAAAGGCCTGACGGCCAGTATCGCCGCACTCCGAACCCACCGCCTCACTTCGTTTGGCACCACTCTTTTTAAGGTAGGGAAATTTCTAGAAATTTTACGAAAATCCTTACGCATGGTCTTGACTTTCGGTAGGGAACGGAGTATCCTGAAGGAATCTGAGTTTTTTTATTTTGACCCGCCAAAATCAGGAGAGATCCTATGAAAAGGATTAAGTTTCTATTTGCAGTCCTTGGCTGTGCCTTTGCATTTTTCGTATCGGGAACTGCTGTGCATTCTGAAGGTCTGCGCGATCAGCTTGAAGGGCTCGTTTACGAGGTGGAAGAGTGGTCGTCGCCCCAGGCCTGGAATCTGAATAAAGCGTCGAGCGATCAATGGCAGATCTGGACGAAAGAAGAAGATGTCATGAGAAAGCGCTCCAACGGCGCGTCGGTCACGACACCGGTCCTTCCGCAGGACGCAGACCGAAAGAGTCCGGAAGAAGGCGCTCCGCCGCTGCATAC
Source organism: Planctomycetaceae bacterium (assembly GCA_015062085.1). Next base: position 3,742 of record SUVI01000115.1, on the reverse strand, counting down.
GAAGATCACGGGGATCCCGAACGGATTCTACCATGTGTTCAGCAGTCCGTCCAATCGGCCTCTTGCGATCTCACTGGACGGAAAGAACTGGGAAAAGACCGGCCGGGGAGAGAATGACTTGGGATTTTTCCAGATCGATGACGGGATTTTTGAGCTTTGGGTCGATGACCTCTACGCGAGTCCCGCAAGCCGCGGCTGGGCGTACTATGACTACGTGCGGTTCGTTCCGGCGTCGAAAGACGATATTCCGAAACTCTCGCATCTGGAAACCTTCACGCTCCCCGACGGTTCGACGCAGCTTTCGTGGATCTCGAACACTCCGACGATGCCTGCGGTCGTGGAGATCGACGGAAAAAAATGGGTCGAAACGGAATCCGGAATGCGGAATCACCGAGTCGTCATTTCCGGTCTCGAAAAAGGAAAGAAAGTCCGCGCGTCCGTCACCGTTCCGCTGAATCGGAAGGGATGGGGAATCGCTGAAACGGTCGAATTTGAAGCGGGAACCGTCCCCGTACCGGGAGAAACGCAGAAAATGTCGGTCCTCCTGACGGTCGCGGAGCCGACGGACCATCCGAGAACCGACTGGCCGGTGAGCTCCGGAGTGCCGTTTGCGAAGGGAATCCTCGCGAACGCGGAAAACGTCCGAATTCTGGATGAGTCCGGAGTTCCCGTCCCCGCACAGTTTGAAACGTTTGCGAAATGGGAAGACGGCAGCGTGAAGTGGCTCATCTGCACATTCCGGGCGTCGACCCGCGCAAAATTGGAAAACGCCGTTACGTATCGCTTGGAAACCTCGCCGGAATTCCGTTCTTCTGCGGGAACTTCCCCCGTTACTGAGGCGGAAATGCGAAAATTCGCCGCTTCGCTCTCCTCATGCGTCCGTTTTGCCGACGGAACGCAGACGCAGACTGGAGCCGGAGAATTCACCCTCGTTTCCCAGGGCGCACAAGCTGCCGTCCTGCAGAGTTCGGGGGAATTTGAGCCGAAGGAAGGTGAAAAAGATTTCCTCACGGGGCACGAACTCACGTTTTTCGGCGAGGACTTCATTCGCATCCGCTCGACGCTGGCGAATCGTGAACTTGAGGAGCCGATGACGCTGGTGAAGAGCGCGTCTGTCTTCGTCCCCGGAGGAAAGGGCGTCTCCGGGATCTCCTGGCTCCAGGATACGGAAAAGCACGCGGTCTGCGAGCGGACGGCAAGTACGGAAGGATCGGCCGATGTGCGGAAAGAAGTCGAGCACTGGGACGGCATGATTTCCGCCGACGATGGAGCGTTTTTCCTGCGCGACGCCTGGCAGTGCTGGCCAAAGGGGATGACGTGCCGAGACGGAAAAGTCGGCTTCCACATTCTGCCGGAACTCCCGGAAAACTACGCTCCGGACGGCGCAAAGACGCTCGACGGACTCCTCATGCACTACTATTGGCTGAAAGACGGCGCATACCTCTTCAAGCGCGGAATGGAACTGCGTCACGATTTCTGGATCGTGCGTCCGGATCCGAAAACGGGGAAGGTGCGCGAAGTGAAGTCCGAGTGGCTCCAGAACCCGCTTTTTGCTGCGGCTCCTGCGGAATACTATTGCGCCTCAGGAGTCTTTCCGCCCGTGAATCCGGTACGTGAAGGAAAATGGGACTCCTACGAGGAGGCATTTCGAACGAGTTTCGTGAATCTGGAAAAAGGACGTCAGCAGCGCGGTGAGTACGGCTGGATGAACTTCGGAGACTGGTTTGGCGAGAGGAAATTCAATTGGGGAAACCAGGAGTATGATCTCGCATACGTCTGCTCCCTTTTCTTCGCACGGACCGCTGATCCGTCGATCCTCACCCGCGGCATCGAAACCGCACGCCACTACACGACGGTAGACCGAAAGGCCTACCCGTGGAAACCGGAAGAGCGGGAACTCCGCTACACACACTGTCTCGGACACGTGAACGGCTTTTTCGCGAAAGGAGATCCGCGCATTCAGGACATCATGGGCGTCTACCAGTACAGTCTGCTTGGGTGGGAGTCCGACAATTCGGGCGGCCATACGTTCCACCCCGGCACCTGGTATATCGCGTGCCTGACGGGGGATCGGTACCTTTGGGATGCTGCATTTTCCGGCGCATGGCGTCAGGCGGAACGCTACACGCCGAAGTATGATTTCAGGATCGAACGCTCGGCCGGGTGGTCGATGAACAATGCGGTCTACTCATACCGTTTCACCGGGAATCCATTTTTCATGAACGCGGCTCGGCTCTATCTCGAGTGCATTGAGTCAAAACAAAATCCGGAGACCGGCTGCTTTGACCTTCCACAGGACCAGACGGAGTGCGACTGCCCGGACAAAAAAGAGCACCGCGGCGGGAAAGCGTTTGCCGTCGGCGTACTGCTCCACTCACTCGTTCGTTTCTCAGAATCCGTCCCGGACACTGAGAGTCGCGAAACGTCGCAAAAAATCATCGTCCGGGCCGCAAACTGGCTTCTGGATGAGTCGTGGAATGAGGCGAAAATGGGCTTCCGCTACAAAACGGGCTGCCCGAAATTCGCAGACAGCGGATGGTACTCGATCCTCGTGACGGAAGGGATCGCGAAAGCCGGTGAGATCACAGACGATCCGCGCTACCTCGAATTTCTTCTTCGCACGCTTCCTGAGCCGCTGAAGGCCGTCTCCAGTACCGGACGCTCCTGCGGCAAGGATTTCTCACAGAAACACCGACAGACGGCCCATACGCTCTACTATCTCGACAAATACCTCGAGAAAAAAGCGAAAGAGAAAGAGAAAACGGAGCGTGCGGAAAGGAAAGACGGGATCTAGACTTGCGCTCCGGACGTTTCGAGTGTTTCGAAATTGAAATTTGGTTCATTCGGCAAGTGCGTACCGGTCCAGATCCCCAGCGTAAGTTTTTTGGCTAAAGGTCCCACGCGCGATCTCACCCTTCGGGAGAGATCTGGCTGCCCGTGAAGAGACGAGGGGCGTGAGAGGGAAACATTTTGAAAATCGTCTCCCTCTCAGACTCTCCCTCCAAAAACTTTTGGATACTTTGATACTTTTTGCTCCCGCACTCATTCCAAAAGGGGACCTTCCAAAAACTGTTTTCCTGTGAGAAGATCAAGAGAGATCGGAGTTCTTGGAAGGTCCTCAAACATTTTCTAACGCATTTTTCTGGACATGAGTCTCACGTCACTGTGCGAGGCGGACGCCCGCCTGGGAGGCTGGACCGAGGGTGATCTCGCAGAAATCTCCGTCGAACTTGACCTCACACTTTTCCCGTGAGTAACGGCAGCCGGTCTCGAGACCGTTGGGGATCAGTGCCTCCGCGGTGACGACCTTGCCGCGCCCTCCCGTTGGAATGCGGAATGTTCTGCTTTCCGTCGTCGAGAAATTGTAGAGCGTCGTGTAGCGGGAACCGTCTTCCGCGTCCGTTACGAATCCGTCGGCAAGTTCAGGAACGTTCACCGGCATGCCGTCCACGTGGCCTTTCCAGAGACGCATCGCCTCGCCGATCGACGTGAGATGACTTTCGAACGGCCCAACGTTGATCGCCTGTTCGTTCACCGCCTGGAAATAGCAGACATACTCCAGACCGCACTCTTCCCAGTTGCGCATCAGCCCGTTGAGCATCTTGGCGGCATAAAGCCCCTCGACGATACCTTCCTTGCGGTACCAGGCATACCAGAGGTTCCACTCATCATACGAGATCTTGATGTTCGCCGGGACTCTGCCTCGGAAATCCTTCAGCCGGCTGATCGCGTGATCCGCACT
>SUVI01000114.1 GCA_015062085.1 Planctomycetaceae bacterium | reverse complement strand
ATACGCATTTCAAGAGCGAGGACGGTATCCTGTTCACCGCCGACGGCAAAACGCTCATTCAGGTCCCGCGCGGCAAGGGCCTCACCGAATACACCATCCCCGACAGCGTGACGAGCATTGGAGATGGTGCGTTCAGCGGCTGCGAGAGCCTCACGTCGGTGACGATCCCCAACAGCGTGACGAGCATTGGAAATTTCGCGTTCAGCTCCTGCAAGAGCCTCACGTCCGTGACGATCCCCAACAGCGTGACGAGCATTGGAGATGAAGCGTTCAGCGGCTGCAAGAGTCTCACGTCCGTGACGATCCCCAACAGCGTGACGAGCATTGGAAATGAAGCGTTCCGCTGGTGCAAGAGCCTCACGTCGGTGACGATCCCCAACAGCGTGACGAGCATTGGAGATCGCGCGTTCTGGGGCTGCGAGAGCCTCACGTCCGTGACGATCCCCAAAAGCGTGACGAGCATTGGAAGTTTCGCGTTCGACGGCTGCGAGAACCTCAAATCCGTGACGATCCCCAACAGCGTGACGAGCATTGGGAGGGAAGCATTCGCTGGATGTCCATTAATGGTCCAGCTGAAAGTCAAATGGTTTAAGCTGACGCACGGGATTTAGGTTGATTCGGCAGCCGCGTGCGGTTGGGCATCGTGATTTTTGCTGATGGGATCACTCAGAATACACGGAAGTGTACCGATTTTCGATTTTTTAAGTAGAAAAGGCGCAAGAGAGGATCTCAAAATTCTCTCTCCGCGCGAAACCTTTGCGCCTTGGCGCGAAAAAAAGAAACGCGTTTTTTTGAGAAACGGCAAAAATTCCCGGAAAATGGAGGATGAACAATGAAAGAGGTATTTCCTGCACTGCGGTTTCTTTTGGCGGTCGGTCTGGTTTTGGGGCTGGTTTCGGACACATTCGCGCAGAAGAGGGCGGTCCTGCCGGCGTTCGCGAAAAAAGTGCAGGCAGCGGGGATCTATGACGATTTTCCGGAACCGAAGCCGGGCGACTGGCAGTTTGAGCAGCGCGAGCCGGACCAGTCCTTTTCCCAGTATGTGCAGAGTCAGCCCGTTCGGGCAACGAAACAGAGGAAGTTTCTCTACGTGCAGACGCTTGGCGAGTTCACCGAAAAGCAGGAGGAGATCCTCGACAAAACGTGCGAATATCTTGAGATCTTCTACGGTCTGGAAGTGCGCCGTCTGAAACCGCTTTCGGACTCCATCGTGCCACGCAAAGCGAGGCGGATCCTGCCGGGAACGGCCGACCAGGAGCAGTTCAACGTCATGTACCTGCTGGAAAAGGTCCTCTATCCGCGTGTTCCGAAAAACGCGGCCGCCTGCCTGATGTTCACCTCGACGGATCTCTGGCCCGGAAATGACTGGAATTTCTGTTTCGGCTACGCTGCGTATCGGCACAGAGTCGGAGTCTGGTCGATCGCGCGGAACGGAGACCCGGAGGACGAGCAACAGTACACGGAAGTCCTCCGCCGCACGCTTCGTCTGGCGACTCACGAGACGGGGCACATGTTCTCGATGATGCACTGCATCCAGCATCGGTGCAACATGAACGGAAGCAATTCGCTTGAAGAGTCCGACACACAGCCGCTGGAAATGTGCCCGGTATGTCTGGCGAAACTCCATTACGCGGTGAAATTCAATTTCCGCAAACGCTGGACGGAACTTCAGGAATTCTACGAAGAAAACGGCCTGCTCCCCGAAGCGGAATTTGCCGAAGCGTGCCTCGAGGCGCAATGAACGAAAGACGAGGAATGAAATTTCATTCCGTTTCGTACACTTACAGTTTTCCCTAGCCTCCGCGTCTGCGACACTGGTCAAAATCGAGTGCGCGGGCAAGGATCTCCCGAGCGTCGGAAAGCCGGAGCTGATTCGCTGCGTCGGAAATGGCAGAGTCCGGATCGGGATGGATCTCGGCAAAGACCGCATCCACACCGACCGTCAGAGCCGCATTCATGAGAGGAGGGACGAACTCACGATTTCCGCCGCTGCTCGTACCGTTTCCTCCTGGTTTCTGTACACTATGCGTCGCATCAAACACGATCGGGAAACCAAGTTCCTGCATTTCGAGTATCCCCGTGAAATCGACCACAAGACGATGGTATCCGAACGACGTGCCGCGCTCGCAGAGGAGGATCTTTTCGTTTCCGGCTTCACAGAGTTTTGCCGCGGCATTCTTCATGTCGTCGGGTGCCATGAACTGTCCTTTCTTGACATTCACAGCCTTCCCGGTCCGTGCGGCCGCAACGAGAAGATCCGTTTGCCGTGCGAGAAACGCCGGGATCTGGAGCATATTAACGACTTCCCCCACCGCTGCGCACTGGATCGTTTCGTGAACGTCCGTGACGACCGGGACCCCGAACGTTTTTCGGACTTTCTCAAGGATCCGAAGTCCTTCTTCCAGACCAACGCCGCGCGGAGAGAAGATCGACGTCCGATTCGCTTTGTCGAACGACCCCTTAAAAACGAACGGAATGCGCAGTTCCTCGCAGATCTCCGTCAGTTTTTCTGCCGTTTCCAGGACCATCGTTTCCCCTTCGAGCGCGCACGGCCCTGCGATGAGCGTAAACGTCTCGGCATCCGCTCCGCCAACGCTGACTTTCGGAGCGATCTCAATTTTTCGACTCGGCATCTTTCCCTCCGCTGAACAGGAACCCCAAAAACATCTTACGGCACCATTATATCAGAAATTTTCTGAAAATGCAAGGAGGACTCCAGAAATACAGGATCACCGTCGCCATCCCCTCCCCCTTGACACAAAATCGCGGTTTGGTACAATATAAACTACCATTTAGGTAGAAAAGGAGAACAAAAGCATGAGCGCTAAAAAACTTCATCCGGAAACGCTTGCGATCCATGCAGGTCAGACGCCGGATCCCGTCACGATGTCGCGGGCCGTCCCGGTCTATCGGACGACAGCGTTTAATTTCAGAGACTCGCAGCACGGTGCGGATCTTTTCGCGCTGAAGGAGATGGGAAATATTTACGCCCGGCTGATGAATCCAACGAACGACGTACTCGAAAAACGCATCGCGGCTCTCGAAGGCGGCGCGGCTGCCGTGACGTTTGCAAGCGGGACAGCAGCAATCTACTTTACCGTAACGAATATCCTTCAGCAGGGGGACGAACTCGTCTCTTCAAGCAGTTTGTACGGCGGAACGTTCACCCAATTCGACGCGATACTTCCGCAGCAGAGGATCACGACGCGGTTTGCGCCGGTGAACGATTTTGAGAAGACAGAGGCGCTGATCTCGGAACGGACACGCGCGCTTTTCGTGGAAACGATCGGAAATCCGTCGCTCGATACCGCAGATCTTGAAGGCTATGCCAAACTTGCGCAAAAGTACCATTTGCCATTGATCGTAGACGCGACATTCACCCCGCCGACGCTCTTTCGGCCAATAGAATATGGTGCAGATATCGTGATCCACTCCATGTCGAAATGGATCGGCGGACACGGAACGGGGATCGGCGGTATCGTGACAGACGCGGGAAATTTTGACTGGACGGACACGAAATTTGGACTGTACAACGAACCGGACCGGGGATACCATGGATTGCGTTTCGCACATGATTTAGGGGATCTGAACCCGCTTGCATTCGCACTTCGCCTCCGTATCGTCGGATTGCGGAATCTGGGACCTACACTTTCTCCTGACTCGGCATGGCAGTTTCTGCAGGGAGTCGAAACGCTCCCGCTCCGGATGGAACGGCACAGTCAAAATGCGCTGGCTGCTGCGAAATTTTTAAGTACACACCCCAAAGTAAAGTGGGTCCGATACCCTGGCCTTGAAAAAGACCCATCGTTCCCGCTCGCGCAAAAGTACCTCACAAACGGCGCCGGCGGCATGGTCGTCTTCGGAGTTCACGGAGGAAGCGCGGAGGCGCGGAAAGTCGTGGACAGCACACCGCTTTTCAGCATTCTGGCAAACGTCGGCGACGCGAAAAGCCTCATCATCCACCCCGCAAGCACGACGCACTCGCAGCTGCCGGACGACGCGCTCCGACACGCGGGGATCGCTCCGGAAATGATCCGTCTGTCGATCGGTTTGGAGCACATCGAAGACATCCTCGACGCTCTAAACGAAGGGCTGCACTAAGAATATGGGAAGTCCCAATGGGGAAACTGGAAAAATTCTCCCCTGTTTTAAGAGAGGCAGATCGCGAAGTGAGGCGGAGGGGGTAGTGTGCGGCGATACAGCGCGTATGCGCATTTGCCGCGTGGAAGTAAGAAAAAACTTAGAATTCGGCCGAATGGCTGACGCAAAACATCAACTCCCGGCGAAAGTGCTGCGCTCTATTTCTCCGGGACTGGATCTGCCAGAACTGCGCGGAAGCCAAGGTTGAACCCTCGAGAATCCGGCTTACGCCAGCCCCGCTCCGCAGAGCGACAGAACTGAGCGTCGTAATACCAGCCGCAGCACCCTCGGTTGACCCGGAGCGATCTGCTAGAAGGGCCTGTCGGGTCGCTCGTTGGCGAACTCGGCGTAATAATTTTCACCGTACCAGTTCTGACACCACTCCCACACATTACCGTACATGTCGTAAAGTCCCCAAGCATTCGGCTGCTTTTGGCCAACCGGATGAGTTTTACCACCGCAGTTGTTCCTGTACCAGCCCATCTGATCAAGATCTCCAGCACACGCCGTCGTCGTACCTGCCCGACACGCATACTCCCACTGCGCCTCCATTGCTAAACTCACCGTCATGCCAAGTTTCGATGCAAGTTTACGACAAAACTCATCGCATTCCATCCAACTCACAAGATCCACTGGATCCTGGGATCCCTTCTCATTCTTCTTATCGCCATTCTCATTCATCTTATCGCCCATCACGCTCTGCCACATCGCCTGCGTCACTTCCGTCTCGAGCCTCCAGAAGTCGTGCGTCAGCGTTACTTCATGCTGCTTTTCGTCATTATCACGCCCTGCTTCATTGGATGGACTCCCCATCATGAACGTGCCCGGCGGACACCAGCGGAAAGCGGAATCGATGCCGTCGACGGTCCAGACACGGCGGCCGCCGGCTTTGTAAGTTGCCAGTTCCTCTGCACGGACCGTCAAGACGCACGCGAACAGAAACAGGAACATAAATAGAATTCGTTTCATAAACTTCTCCTGGATCTTCGAATGAAAGTTGAACGCGTTGAAAAATCTTACAGTACAGGAAATTGTGATCCTGTCAAGGGGGTGATATAAATTTTGTGAAAATTGGTCCCTCTTTCAAGAAAAAAAACGACTTGCAGTCTCCCGCAAGCCGTTTTAGGAAGTGTGTTCGGGGGTTTGTGTCAGAATCTTATGACCGCATCGCAGGAGACGGTGAACTGGTAGTTTGCCGAGTTGCGGTCATAGGCGTAGAAGGTCTCGCCGTCCACATCCAGTTCAAGGTCGCAGTAGTCCCAGCGCATTTCGGGACGAACGGTCAGCCAGGGACACGGATCCCAGTTCGCGCCGAAGGTCCAGGAGAAGTAATTCACGCCCACGTTGGCAAACGTCGTGTTCTGACCGCCGGTGACAGCCGTGTTTTCCTTGTCGCAGAACCACTCGAACCGCGCTCCGAGCGTCAGTGTGTCGCTCATGCAGTAGAAGAGGTAGTTGCTGAATCCGTACCAATTCCGTCCCTTGAACGTCGAGTCGTCCAGAATGTCGTAGACCTCCGCGTCGTTCGTTCCGTAGTTGAATTCTGCCACATACGCGAGCCGGTCGGTGAGCTTGAATTTCGCGAAAACGTCCACGACGGTGGAGTTTGCGCCCTCATCGTGTCCGTTTGCCTGGAAAGCAGCGGCGGACTGTTTCCCGCTCATCACGAGGGCGGAAAGCGCAAAGTTTCCGCACAGATTTTCATAGGCCGCGCCAACGACGAAAGAAAAATGATCTTCCGGCGTATCGAAGGCGTTCCACTCATTGACGGCGCCCGCGATGATGCTCAGACTGTCCGTGATCTTCCAGTCGGTCATGACGCCCGTCATGCTGGTCGGCATACCGTAAACGCTCGTGTAGGAGCGGGAGTAGAAGAAGTTCTGATTTGCCTGATTCGACTCAAACCCCATGACGGAATGGAAATGGCCGATCTTCACATCGACGCCGCGGAGGATCGGAGCGTAGATCTCGCCGTACGCCTGCGGAAGCGCCATTCCGTAGAGACTGCGCGAGGCGCGGAATCCCGGGTCGTCCCCCATGCTGTTCCAGTGCGGCTGGTTGTCCGTGTCGGTTTCCAGCCCCGCAGCGGTCATGTAGTAATAATCCGTCCCGAACATGACGTCGATGCGTCCTCCGATGGACCACTGACTCCCCTTCATGACGTGACGGCCGAAGGAAAGGTAGGCCTGATTCATCTGGTAGCCTTCCCGGTCATTCACCGCCATCGGCTCGCCGTTCGTGCTGGAATTACTGCTTACATTGAAACCCTGCGCAATGTATCCCTCCACAAAGAGACAGCCCGGCCCCAAGATCCCGCCTCCGCACGGTGCGCAATACGGAGCACAGAAATCACTCAGAAACAATCCGTCACACGGCATCGGCATCCCAGCGTACTCGTCCATGACTGGAGTACCTTCCATGACCGGTGTGCTTTCAGCCGGGAAACTGCCGTCCGGAGTGTATGCCGGAATTCCAGCCTGCGGATCTGCCGGGTAATTCGGAGCCGCTTCGTAAACCGTCGGAGCAGAGGGTGCGAGCGGTGCGGAGGGTGTTGCGAGCGGTCCCTGCGTCTGTACCGGAGTCACGCCGGCGTACTGGGCCGGAACGACATTCCGATCAGAAACCGGCACGGAAAATCGCGACTGGACCGGCGTCTCTTCAGCAAGCTGGATCGAATCAGGGATCGCTCCCTGCCCTGAAACGTTCGCAGTGAACGACAGGAGCGCAAGCAGCCCCGCGCTTAAAATCTTTCTGGATACAAACAGTTTCTGAGTCATTTTGAATTCCTTCTGACTGAAAAACACGATACACACTTCCATCCTATTGGATACTATTGGTATCGGAAGTACCTGTTCGGAAGTTTAGGTAAAATTTAACGATTCTTGAAAATTTTCCGATTATGCAGATCTTAACGAACAAAACGAGACAAAATGCTTAGAATTTGTGCCGGAGAATGAAGTTAAATACCGTCAGTAAAATAGCTAGAAAAGATGCAGATGAGCCCAAAGTGAACGTGATCGAGTCGTTTTGCCTGTTGAGAAGCGCCTAAGTTCAAAAGAGAAAAAGGGGGGGGGCCCAGGACGACAGATCCGGCCCCTAACACATAAGCTCTAATAGTTCCGTCGATCGCAGAGGCGGTCAGCAGCAGGAGAGCGCCAGTCACGGCGTCTCCATTTTTCCTTGCGAGCCGTTTTTATCGCTTTTTATTCATGAATCTTTCCCAGAACGCCATCAGTTTAGGGAAATAAATACTTAAAAAACGTTTTTTTCGAGTGTGAAAAAGCCAGATCTCTCCAGCGACGGAATCTTTCGTGAATTCAAGGCAGCCGCGATTCTGCATCTCAAGCTCCTCCTTCCCTCCGGCAACTGAAACCAGCATAATATACTGAAACACCCATGAATGAATGTCGTCAAAAAACAATTTGCGCATTCCTAATGGGAGCTTTCGGAATCGGCACGTTTCCTCCCCCTCCGTCAGCGGCTCAATGGTCGCAGTCGCTTTCTCGATCTTCATGGAAAGATCCGCAAAAAATTTCGGCAATGTTTTCCATGTAAAGAAATGTATATGTGTTTGATCCAGAAGCCCAGTCTGAGTATAATTGAACTCATCGTGGATGAGCTGAAGTTTAATGCTGATGTGCGCCAGATTCGGAAGCGAAATGAGAAAAAATCCGGCAGGTCTTAGGAATTTTTTCAATTTCTCCAAGACTTGATCCGGTTCCGCAAGGTGTTCCAGAACGTCGCCAAGAATGATATAGTCAAAAAGTCCATGAAGATGAGGAAATTCCGAGCCGGAAAAAACGTTTAGATCGACCTGATGCAGTTCACGATACGCACCGGACTTCCGTGCATTTTCCAGACTGAATTCATTATAATCCATACCGTAAACTGCACAGTTTTTATTCTGAAAAAGCACTTTCCCCAATTCCCCATTCGCACAGCCAACATCAAGCACTGCTGCATTCTCCGGGATGAACTGATATTGGATCACCCACGTATTATTCGGGTTCTCAAAGTAAATATTCCCCTGATAAGATCTGCTGCGTTCCTGAAGATCCATACTCACTCCAACTCAAAATCGATTGGATCTGCCGTAGACTCCAGCCATGAAAAATGACTGAAAGTCCGTCCATAGTACCCTTTGGACAAATCGTATCCATACATATTTTGCGCACTTACGTTCAAAAGAGCAGCCTGCGTCCATTCATCCACCAGAGCCAAACTTCCGCGGAAGGCCCCCTGCTCCTTGATCGTAACGTAAAGCGGATATTCGCCAGGACTAAGCTGTACTTCCGGAATATGAAAAAGGATCTTGCCGCTCTTTTTCAGCTTGGAAAGTCTTCTCGGTGTGATGTAGGTGTTGATCTCGAAAACATAATCCATCACATTTCCGAAAACGACCTGAATGACCGGATTTTGAACAGGCGCAAACGATTCATACTCAACTTCCACGAAAAGTTCGCGTCCAATATCTGCGATATAGACCGGCGAAAGCTGATCCGGCGAATTGCCGAGCAGTACTTTTTTGATCCGTGCGCGTCCGTCTCCTGCACGAAGCTCATAGTGATCACGCTGACGGGCAGATCCCTCTTCGTCCCATCCTTTCAGATACCGGCCGATCACGTCTTCCGGAGCACCGTCGTCAATGAGTTCTCCCTTTTTCAGGAGGATCGCGCGTGAGCAAAGCTGGCGGACGGCGGCCATGTTGTGCGAGACGAAAAGGACGGTCCGGCCGGCATTCGCCACGTCTTTCATCTTGCCGAGGCATTTTTTCTGGAATTGCGAATCGCCAACGGAAAGCACCTCATCCACGATCAGGATGTCCGGTTCCAAGTGTGCTGCGACGGCGAATCCCAAGCGTGCCGCCATGCCGGAGGAGTAACGTTTGACCGGAGTGTCAAGGAAGGCTTCCACGCCGGAGAAATCAACGATCGAGTCGAAATTCCGGTCGATCTCCTGCCGGGTCATGCCGAGGATCGCGCCATTGAGGTAGATATTCTCACGGCCGGTCAAGTCTCCGTGAAATCCCGCACCGACTTCGATCAACGCACGAAGTCGTCCGTGGACCTTCATCGAGCCGCGGTTGGGGGCGATGATTTGGGAAAGGATCTTCAAAAGCGTGCTTTTTCCCGCACCATTATGGCCGATGATCCCGAGACGTTCCCCTTCTTCCACTTTGAAATCGACGTCGGAAAGCGCCCAAAAATCCTTCTTTGAAAGTTCATCCCGGCGAGGACCAAATCCCGCGAGGCCTTTCAGCAATGCAGGGATCGCATCGCGCAGTGAATCGTGAAACTCCCCCCGATGGAACTTTTTCCAAACATGATTTAATTCAAGTGCGATCGCCATTTTTACTGACCTGCCGAATTCCCATAAACATACTTTCCCTTTTTATCGGCACATTCCCAAAAGAACTTAAACTCCCACCCCCTGTACGGAAGTCCGCTTCGCCATTTCACATTTCGCACGATGAGTTCCGCTTCCGAAGCCGCAGGAAAAATGAGGCAGATTTCGCAGCCTGCAGCGCCGCAGCTTCAGGGAAAGTAGAACAGTTGTGGAACAGTTAAGGAAATTCCATTACTTCACGCACCCTTTGACCCACTGCATGACGACTCCCGCCTGCGTGCCAGTTGCGTGTCCGCGATGCGGCTCCGTGAGGATCGCTTTATCCTTCGCCGGAATGACGTTGAACGCAGCGTAGACCGAGCTTGGACTGCACGTCGTGTCGATGAATCCAACCGTTAAACGGACCGGGCACTGGATCCCGCGCGCAAAATTGACGGCATCAAAGTAGGGACCCATTTCCTCCACACCTTCCGCCTGTACCGTATCATAGAGTTTCGGCCATCCGGGACTTCGGCCGAGTTTCGCGCCGCCGTGGTCACAGATCGCGGGAACATTTCCGCTGATGTGCGTGAACTTTCCGTTCAAACCGCCGAGGATCAGAGCACTTCCGCCCCCCTGGCTCGTTCCGTAGTATCCAACGCGCGAGTCATCCGTGTCCGGCCGATCAAGCACGTAGTCCATCACGCGGTCGATCCCGAGGTAGGCATTCCGGAAGAAGTAGTGTTCCCGGTCCGGCGCACCGTGGTAGCAGTAGCGGATTCCAAGTTTTTCGTTGAATTCGTCGTACTGTTTCTGGCGTTCTTCCTGCGTCAGCCCCACCGGGTACGGAAAGATCGGCATACTCAGAACGACGAATCCCTCTTTCGCCAGTCGAGTTTCCGGTCCAAATCCAGGTCCCGCCCACGAAACGGACACGAGGACCGGGAAAGGTCCCTCACCTGCTGGGACTGCCAGAAATCCGTGCGCACGCTGACCGTCAAACGTCGCCATGCTGATCCGGTAGATCGTCTGCGCGGAGTCGGAAAGGGAGTCGATCTTCTCGAGCTGCAAGTCCGCAGGAACTTCTTCACGGAGTTTCTTTTGAAGCCCGCGCCAGTAGGTCCAGAAATCGTCGGGCATCGGCTGCGCAGGCTGGATCTTTTCCGGTTCAAAACCAGCACCGCCAAGGCCGGAGACTTTTCCGCTGACTGCCCGGAGACTCAAAAAGCCCGGCACGTCCATTTTTCCGGAAACGGTCAGCGGATTCGCTGCGGAAAGATCCCGCGTTTCACGGCGCAGTTCCTTGCGGAAATCATTCTGAAAGATCAGCTCGACGGACCCTTCCGTCACGGCCGCACCGTTTTCGTCGAGGACCGAAATGATGAAATTCGCCGACTCGTTCAGCGTGTACGTGTGCGATCCTCGGTCCAAATCGACTTCCACCTTTGCGGCATCCGCCCATACAGACGCGACGAACGCAAAGAGAAAAATCAAAGAAAGCATTTTTTTCATGAGAACTCCCTCAAACTAAAGGCTGGTAAAAAATCAAGGACCTTCCAAAATTTAGGCAAAATTTGGGCAAAATTCGGGCAAAATTCGATCCAAAAGCAAGTACTCATTCCGGGATCCCGAGCCGCTTTCGGAGCCATTCCTGCGCCAAAGCGTGCATTTCTCCGGTCTCATGCCCGCCGAGAAGCTCATGCGCGACCGCTTTGTCCGGCGACGGAATCTGATTAAATGCAGCGTAGACCGTTGACGGATTGCAAACGGGATCCCGAAATCCCGCAGTCATACGTATCGGCGTGTGCACGAAACGGGCAAAATTCACCCCGTCAAAGTACGGTCCCACTTTTTGAACGGCAGGATCCTGTACGTTTTCGTAGAGTTTGGAACCGCCCGGAGCTCTCCCTGCCAGTGCCGCCCCATGGTCGCAGTAACCCGGAATACTCGAAACGACGGCAGAAAGATGCGGCGAAAGCGCAGCAAGCGCGAGACCGTAAAATCCCCCTTGGCTCACACCGGAGAATCCGATGCGCGACGCATCCACCTCCGGCATCGACGCAAGAAAATCAACCGCCCGGCAGGCCGCAAGGATGGAATTCCGATGAAAGTAGGACTCTCGGTCCATCGCATTTTTCCAGACGTACCGTCTCCTGCCGCACTGTTCCCGCTCAAAAGTCTCAAACTGCACACGACGGCGTTCCGGATCAAGATCCACTGGATACGGAAAGACATTCAGCACCAAAACAGCCGTCCCTTTACTGACACGGCTCCGTACGGGACCGCTTCCTGGCCCCGCACCGGGAACCATGACCATTGCAGGAAACGGCCCCGGTTTCTTTTTCGGAAGCGCGAGCCAGCCGAAACGGCATTCTCCGTCAAGTGTGGGGATCGTGACTTGAAAGATCTTCATGGAACTCGTACTGTGCGAGACGGTCTCTTCCAGATGAACGGCGTCAGACAGCGCATTTTGAAGGGCTAAACGCTCTTTCCAAAACGAAAAGAAATCTTCCGGCATTTCCTGACCAGGCGTGATCTTTTCCGGATCAAACGCAAAACCGGCAGTTTCTAAAAACGCAGCACCTTCCCCTTCGAGCTCCGAATGCCTTTCCATCTCCGGCTCAAAGACGGCCGTGAGGGTAAGAAAAGCAGGATGCGCGAGCGTTTCGGAAACGCAGATCGGCTCAGCGTCCCGGAGAGCAAATTCGTGCCGGCTCACCGTTTCGCCGAAATCGTTCTGAAAGTGCAGAGAAAGCCTCCCGGAATCCGCGGGTCTCCCAGCATCATCCGTCATGCAGATCCGCATCTCCGCCTGTTCGCCGCACCGGAAAACGCGCTCTTTACGCTGCGGCTCGATCGAAATGGAAAATTTCGTCACGGTCCCGCTCAGTTTTCGTATCCATTCGGATGCTTAACGTGCCAATTCCACGCACTCTGAATGATCGATCTTAGGTCTGGGAACTGCGGATCCCAGCCGAGTTCGCGGCGGATCGTTTCGCTTCCGGCAATGAGCACAGCCGGGTCGCCTTCACGGCGGGGAGTGATCTCTGCCGGAATGGGATGGCCGGTGACTTCGCGTGCCGTCTCGATGACCTGCTTGACGGAGTACCCCTGCCCGTTCCCGAGATTATATTTGCAGCTCTCGCCGCCTTTGAGCAGTTTTTCAAGCGCGAGAATGTGCGCCTGCGCGAGGTCCGCGATGTGGATGTAGTCGCGGATGCACGTTCCGTCCGGCGTATCGTAATCGTCGCCAAAAACCATGATCTTCTCGCGTTTTCCCTGCGCGACCTGAAGCACGAGCGGAATGAGATGGCACTCCGGATCATGCGCCTCTCCGCGTTCCTCGCTCGCGCCGGCAGCATTAAAGTAGCGCAGTGCAACGTAACGAAATCCCTTCACACGGTCCAGCCAGTAGAGGTAACGCTCGATGATGGCTTTGGATTCACCGTACGGACTGCCCGGCACGATGCGTTCCTTCTCGGTGATCGGCATCGATTCCGGATCGTCAAAGAGATTCGCGGTACTGGAAAGGATGAATTTGTCGATCCCCGTTTCGAGCATCGCAGAAAGGAGATTCGCGGCATTGGAAACGTTTTCTCCAAGATACTTAAACGGATCTTGAACCGACTCGCCAACGAGCGAATAAGCCGCAAAGTGCATGACTGCGTCCGGTTTGTGGCTCTGCAGAGCCGAAAGGATATCCTCTTTCTTCGCCAGATCGCCGAGCACAAACTCCGCTTTAGGATGCACTGCCTCTCGGTGCCCCTGATATAAATTATCAAAAACCACCACATCATATCCAGCCTCTACGAGCTTCTCAACCGTCACGCTTCCAATATATCCGGCACCTCCGGTCACGAGGACTTTCATTTTCTCTCTCCTTTTCAGTTTTAAATATCAGGTACTCTTTTAAATACTAGGCACTTTGAAAGAAACGAAATATTTCGCTGTTTCTAAGTTTTCATTTTACTCTTTTTTCAAATTTCGACAAGCCCCGCAAAAATAAAATTTTAAGAAAAGCAGAGAAAAGAGCATGATTTTTCCGTTTTTCCATGAAGTTGGGTTTACTTTTCATACGATTTCTGGTAAAATACAGAATTGTCGCCTTAGAGACCTGATCTTACAGGCGGCTGTACACACTACATTACGTTCAGATTTCGGGAAAATCAAATAGAAAACGCAGAAAAGGAATTCGTCATGGCTGGAATTTTAGGAATCGTTGGTTCACCGCTTGCTTCAGATATCTTCCCTCAAATGCTCCGTTTTGCGCAGCTCTACCCATGGTATGAGACTCGATTTTCACGCCATAATCTCGCAACCTGCGGGCTGAAAGACCTTGGCGAGTGTGCCGTACGGGGGGATTTTACGCTCCTTCTTTACGGTGAGATCTTCAAAATGCCGACCCCAGCGGCTGACAATTCCATCACACTGAATATTCAGACTGCCGTCAACGCCGACGCTCCAGAGATCCACGCACAGGCCCCCTGCGTTCAGGAACCCGCCGTCAACGCCGACGCTCCAGAGATCCACGCACAGGCCCCCTGCGTTCAGGAAC
>SUVI01000113.1 GCA_015062085.1 Planctomycetaceae bacterium | reverse complement strand
GTGACGATCCCCGACAGCGTGACGAGCATTGGAAATTCCGCGTTCGACGTCTGCTCCAGCCTCACGTCGGTGACGATCCCCGACAGCGTGACGAGCATTGGAAATGAAGCGTTCTGGGGCTGCTCCAGCCTCACGTCGGTGACGATCCCCGACAGCGTGACGAGCATTGGAAATGAAGCGTTCTGGGGCTGCTCCAGCCTCACGTCAGTGACGATCCCCAACAGCGTGACGAGCATTGGAGATTACGCGTTCCGCGGCTGCAAGAGCCTCACGTCGGTGACGATCCCCAACAGCGTGACGAGCATTGGAGATGGCGCGTTCAGCTGGTGCAAGAGCCTCACGTCGGTGACGATCCCCGACAGCGTGACGAGCATTGGAGAGGGCGCGTTCATGGGCTGCACGAGCCTCACGTCGGTGACGATCCCCAACAGCGTGACGAGCATTGGAGATTACGCGTTCGAAGACTGCACCAGTCTCACGATCCGCGGGAAGGCGGGGTCGGAGGCGGAAAAGTATGCGAAGGCGAATGGGATAGGATTCGAAGTAAAGTAACGGTTTGATCTTTTGTTTTTTCGTGCGGAGGACGCAGAGAGGGAGGGGTTTGGTCTCTCTCTTTGCGTCCGTTCCGTTTTTCTTGGCGTCTATGAGGCTGCGGTGTTTTTCAAGGGGGGCTCATAATGTAAATTTTCATTAAGTCCCAATACGTTCTTTTTGACGGAGGTGAAGTTAAAATTTTTTGAAATCTGGTCCTTTTTCGGAAATTTCAGGAGTGGACTCCTTGCAAAAAAGCGAGAATTTTAGTAAAATTTTAGGTAACGAGCCGTGAAGTTGCCCCGTTCGGGAGCGGAAATTCGTTAAAAATCGGGAATAAGGGAGTTCTGCATGGAAAAGCGAGCCTTTTTTGTGTTTTGGTGTGTTTGGATATTCATGACCTTCGGAGGTCTGTTTGCGGATCCAGTACGAGAAATTTCGGTATCTTCGGAAAATGAAATCGTTCCGTCCGCGGCGCTGGATGCCGGGAAAATGGAACTTCTGCGTATGGATCGGTTCACGGGAGAGAATGAGCTTGCGAAAGTACAGCCTTCATTACGCGGCGGGATGAAGAAGATGGAGGACGGAGACGGTTGGATCTGCGAGAGTCCGTCAAAAGAGGAGATGAATGCCGTGGTCTGGAGCGTCACGCTGGATCAGAGTGTGCCGTGTCCGATCATGATCTCCGGTGAGAGTCAGTTTTCCGGTCCGCGAATGAGTACCAGCGGCGACTATTCGCTTTACGTAGATGCCGTTTACGCGGACGGCATGCCGGAATGGGGGATCCGTGCGGATTTTGAAGGAAATAAAAAGCTGAATGGGGAGGAGTGGGAATCCCGGTCCGTGACGTTCGATCCGAGGAAACCGATCCGGCGTCTTACTTTTTACTGCCTCTTCCGAAACCGGGACGGAGCGGTGCGTTTTCGTCTTCCGAAACTCGTGCAGGCCGATCTTACGCGCGGAAAAACGATCTCTTTTGACGGTTTGTGTGTTGCGGGAACGGGGGTCGGTGAGATGCCGAGCAGTCAGGTGAAGACGCCTTGCGCATTTTCGTCACCGGAAACGGCTCCCAGATTTTACGTTCGCGACGCGGCAGCGGATTCTGATTGGTACGTGATGACGTCGGCCGGAGATTTGAAGATGAGTGCTGAGAACGGTGCGTTTCAGAAGGATCTTTCCGTTTCACTCGGCAGCGGCGAGGCGGAGTTTACGGTTTCGTGGAGCGGAATGCAGCAGGATGGCGGTACGATTTTGGACGCAATCCGGATCCGGTCGCTGAAGAAGACCGATCGGTGCATCACGCTCGTCGCGGCATTTCCGGTCTCCAGTGAAGCCGTACGTGCTTTTGAGGGGTTGGACGGTGTGATCGAGATCCGGGAACCGATGGAGATCTCACCCTCAGCACTCTCTACGAAAGCCGGGATGGGGCGTTTGAATCGATTCCCGCTTCAGGGAGTCGCGGATGCTATGGGAAAGGAGTCCTGGCTTGGCATCGATCCGGCCTGGCCTGCCGTTTACCGGACGTTCTTCAATGCGTTCACACAGGAGCTCTGCATCGCGTTTGACCTTGGTTTCATTCCGGAAAAAAGCGAGTGGGAATTGCGAACGTGCCGATTCATGCAGGACGGCGGCGGAATGCGCAGCGCGTGGAAACGGTACAGCGAAACGTACCCGGACGCCTTTAAAGTCCGAGTTCCGAAGATGGGGAACTGGATGGCGTTTGCGCCGATCAGTCGGGTGAAGGATCCGGAGGATTTCGGTTTTGCGTTCAAGGAAGGCGTCGATGAACCTGCGTGGGATGACGAAAACGGTCTCCTGACGTTCCGTTACACGGAGCCGATGACGTGGTGGATGAGTTTGGAACTTCCGAAAAATGATCCGCTGACGGGAAGTGAAAGTGCCGGCGGATCAGGAGGGAATGAGCAGGTGGACCTCCTTGAGGCTGGTGCGGTGCGTGTGCGCGAGTTGGCTGAAAAGGGGCATTCGTATGCGAAGGCGTGGGAACGCAGCGTCATGTTTGACAAAAATCAGAAACCTTGCGGGCAATGGCTCGATACTCCGTGGTGCCGCGGGATCGTCTGGAGCGTTTCGGGACTTCCGGGCCTGCCGGCAGATCCGGTCGGTGAGGGGGAAGCTGCGAATGCCGGAGTGACAGATTTTCAGGTGAAGTGGCCGGAAATGTACGTGCGGGACGTCTATCCGAAACTTGAAAACGGTGATTCCGTGCCGATGCCGGGGCCGGGGATCGACGGTGAGTACATCGACTCGGCCGAGGGGTACGTGACGGCAGAGCTGGATTTTCGCAGAGACCATCTTCCGTACGTCGAGTGTCCGCTGACGTTTTCGCTTGAAGAGAAAGTGCCGGTGATCTTCCGCGGCTTGACGGTGTTTGAGTACGTTCGTGCGATCGAGCGCGATGTGCATGCAGCCGGAAAGCTCATGATGGCGAACTCCACGCCGTACCGTCTTTCATGGCTCGCGCCGCTTCTGGATGTGCTGGGGACGGAGTCGAACTGGAATCCGGGAGCTTGGCGTCCCATGTCGATCGAGGAACTGCAGTATCGCCGAATGCTTTGCGGCGGAAAGCCGTTCTGTTTCCTTCAGAATTCGGATTTTACGCAGTTTACGTACGAGCATAGCGAGAAATTCATGCAGCGTGCGCTGGCGTTCGGAATGTTTCCGAGCTACTTCAGTGCGGATGCTTCGACGAAACACTACTTCAAAAATCCAGAACTCTACGAACGTGACCGGCCGCTTTTCAAAAAGTACCTTCCGATCTGCCGTCTTCTTGGAGAAGCAGGCTGGGAACCAGTCACGAACGTGAAGGTCTCCGATCCGCGTTTGCTCGTGGAGCGTTTCGGCAGTCCGACGGACGGGGCGTACTATTTGACGGTCTTCAACCCGACGAACGAGAAGATCGAGGTGGAATTCACGCATTTTGAGCCGGATTTTCAAGGGTACCAAGAGATCCTCTGCGGCTCGCGCACACTGGAACCGGAAACCGTTCTGGTCCTGCGGCTTGCGTTGGTGAACTAAAAGGAGCAGAAATGAGATTTTGTCAGAGATCCGTAATTTTAGGCTGGCTGATTTGGGGGATCTTCGGCCCGTGCTCTGCGTTAAGTGTTTCGGAAACGGCGGCTTCCGAGGCTGCGGTTTCCGAGACTGCGGTTTCCGAGGCTGCGGTTTCCGAGGCTGCGGTTTCCGAGACTGCGGTTTCCGAGACTGCGGTTTCCGAGACGCAGACTTTGCTGCATGCCGGGGGGCCTGCGGGTGATGTTTCGGGAGTACCTGCCCTTTCGGGGGCGGACCTTCAGCGGGAGGTGCGTGCGGCACTGAAACGGTGGAAGAAGGTTCCAGATCCTCAGGCAGAGGCGGCTGCGTCGGAGTTTCTAGCACTTTACCGTGCGCTCGAAGCGGATCATGAACTTCCGGAAAAGGCGCGAAATGGTCTGAAACGCACACTTCAGATCCGGCTGGACGCTCTTTCTCGCCAGATCCTCACACATTTGGAAAAAGAGCGTGAAACGTCAGTGAAATGTCCGGAGTCAGCGAAACGCCCAAGATCTGTGAAGCGTTCTGGTACTGAAAATGCGGCGGGACGTGATGGAAAAGACGGTGTTTCAGAGGAACTTGGCCAGATCGGCGGCGGTGCCGGCGGGTTTGGAAACGGAATGGGCGGAATGAACGGCATTGGCGGGAACGGGCAGGAGCAGCGCGTTCAGGAGAGCGGCGAGCATCTGGTCGAGGTCATTCAGGCGACGATCCACCCGGATTCGTGGGAATCCAACGGCGGGCAGGGGACGATCTATTTCTGGATGCCGAACGGGAGTCTCATCATTCGTCAGACGGATGAGAATCACGAGGAGATCCGGAATCTTCTGAACCAGCTGCGCCGGGCAGGGAGCTGAGTTGCGGCGTGGCGTTTTGGGAAACGTTTTTTGAGTTGGGTCCGTGCTGAGATCTTCGGTATGTGCTTTTGATTTTAAGGAGTCGATCCATGAAGAAAATGAAGAGTTTTTTGGTTTTTTCGGTTTTCATTTTAGGAATTATTGGGGGGAGTGTCTTCCTTCATGCGGGAGAACCGGCGGTTCGTGATGCTCTCCAGCCGTTCGTTGATTCCGGAGAAATGCCCGGTGTGGTCTCGATCCTGTGGGACGGCGGCGAGATGAAGATCGACTGTGTCGGCTGGGCGGACGTCGAGAAAAAGGTGCCGATCTCGGAGAAAAACGTTTTCTGGATCGCGTCCATGACGAAAGCGTTCACCGGTACGGCGATCATGATGCTGGTGGATGAAGGGAAACTTTCTCTTGATGATCCGGTGGAAAAGTACCTTCCGGAGTTCAAAAATCTGCGCGTTGCCGTTCGAAATGAAGACGGGACCGTGATGCTTCGTGCTCCGAAAGTGAAAATGACGGTTCGCCATGCGCTCTGCCATTGCGCGGGATTTTCGTTTTTGACGCCGCAGCAGGAACAGTTCGGCATCGATGTCTTTCCGATGCGTCCGTTTGCCAGCACTGCGGCCTCGCTCCCGCTTCAGGCAGATCCGGAGGTCCAGTACCACTACAGTAATGTGGGGATCGACGTCGCTTCTGCAGTGCTGGAAGTCGTTTCGGGCCAGACCGTGGAAGAGTTTTTCCAGACTCGTATCTTTGACCCGCTTGGGATGACGGACACGACATTCTATCCGACGAAAGAACAGATCGCAAGAATGGCGAAATGCTACCGCGTGGAAAACGGGAAGGTGTGCGTACCGGGAAACATTCCGTACGTGAAGGCTCCGTTTGATTCGCCGAGACGTTTTGCGGAAGCGGGCGGCGGACTTTTCTCCACGCCGGAAGACGTCATGAAGTTCTACCGAATGCTTGCGGCAAACGGCGTTTGGGAAGGGAGACGGCTCCTTTCCGAGGAGGCGATGAAAACGCTCGGAACGAAGCAGACGCCGGAGTCCATTCCGAATGCGTACAGTCTTGGAATGTCGATCGACGGAGACTGGATCGGGCACGGCGGGGCACTGCAGACCGACGCGAAAGCGAATCCGAAGACGGATCAGGCGTGGCTCTATTTTGTACAGATCCAGGGGCATTCTTCATGCAGAAGGAACTGGAATCGTGCGGCTGCTGAGGTCTTGAAGAAATGAGGAACTGAAGTCCTCACTTGAGAATAGAAACCCTCACTGACTTTCTGTCTGTTCGCCGCTGAGAACGCAGAATGGACGCAGAAACATACGGAGAAGAAAAAGGAAAAAAGGCAGTGAACGTGCCCTGATGCGAATTTCACGAAAAACACGAAAAGACGCAAATGGATCTTAAAAAATTTTAAAATATTTCGCGAGATCCGCGTTTTTTCGTGCGTTTTCGTGTTTTCTTCCGTGTTTTCAGCGTCAGAAATCAGCGGCAAGGCCGGAATTGGCCGGCATTTTTTTCTTTTTTTTCATTTTTTTCTTCAGAAGACGCAAAAAACAGTCAGGAATCGCCCCCCCCGCCTTGAAATTTTTCTAAAATTTTCCATAATGTAGAGAAACGGACTGTTTTAGTGCCGTTTTCCAGTGGTTTATTGACTCATTCAGCATAAAGGATCCAATTCGTGCAGATTTTACCGGCAATCGATTTACGCGGAGGCAAGTGTGTCCGTCTTCGTCAGGGTGACTACGCTCAGGAAACTGTTTTTGGGGATGACCCGGCCGCCATGGCAAAACATTGGGTCGATCTGGGAGGAGAATTCCTTCATCTGGTAGATCTGGACGGCGCGAAAGATGGTGCTCCGACAAATCTTGAGGCGATACGTAAAATCGTCCAGACGGTCGGCGTTCCGTGCGAACTTGGCGGCGGGATCCGGAATGAAGAAACGATCCGTTCTCTTTTGGAACTTGGTCTGGAACGCTTGGTCATCGGTACCCTGGCGCTGCGTCAGCCGGAGTGGTTCCGCGAGATGTGTCTGATGTTTCCGAATCGTCTCGTTCTTGGGATCGACGCGCGAAACGGGTACGTTGCGACGGACGGCTGGCTCGAAACGAGTCAGACGAAAGCGATCGAGCTGGCGGACCAGTTCCGCGATCTGCCGATGGCGGCGATCGTGTACACGGACATCGCAACGGACGGTATGATGAAAGGTTCGAACGTGCCGGCGATGAAGGAAATGAAGGATGCCGTGCGTGTTCCGGTCGTGGCTTCCGGCGGTGTTACGACGCTGGAGGACGTTCGGAAACTAAAGGATGCCGGTCTGGATGCCGCCATTATCGGCCGGGCACTCTATGAAGGCACGATCCACCTTCCGGACGCTTTGCGTATTGCGTGAGATACTCAGGCTGGTTTGAGTTTCTGGCAGGTTTGAGTTTCAGGCAGGTTTGAGCAGAGGGACTTTCGGAGCGCGAGCCAAGACGCGCCGTCTGTCTGTGTGCGGAAATGAAAAGACTGCATTTTTTGTTTCATTTCCGTTTCGTTTTGAAGGATCCTGATTTTGGGAGATCCAATCATGAAAAAAACTTTCAGCATTCAGCTGGATCCAGAGGCGCTGACCTTCTCGGCATCTCATTTCATCACGTTTGATGCGTGCAGCTGTGAGGCGATCCACGGTCACGATTTTCATGCTGCGGTGGAGCTTGACCAGGAAATGGCTGCTGCGGGGTACGTCATCGATTTTCTTCCATTCATGGAAACGGTGCAGGAGATCCTGAAAAAGCTGGACCATAAAACGCTTCTTCAGGGGGAGGATCCGCAGATCAAATTTGTCATGGAGGAGAAGGAACCGGAAGAGCCGATGGGAATGATGGACTGGATGACGCGGGTCGGAGATTGGCTTTCGTCCGTGAATCAGTACGATGCAGAACCTCCAAAAGAGCTTTCTCCGGATGACTATTTTCAGAAAATGGCGCAAATGGCACAAATAGCGGAGGATGGAACGGAGGGACAGGATCCGTTTTTCTGCAGTGAGCATGACTTTGAGACGGAATCGCGCCAAATGTCTGACGGAGAAGGAATGGCGCCCATGCGGCACGAGCTTGAAGTGAAGTTCGGTGCAAAACGCTGGGTCCTGCCTCTGGAAGACTGCGTCATTCTGCCGATCCGAAACACGACGGCCGAACAGCTTGCGGAGTACATTGCGGAGCAGATCGCGCAGAGTGAGCTGCTCGCTGACGGAAAATGGACCCGGTTGCGTGTGGAAGTGGAGGAAGCTCCCGGAATGAAGGGAACGTGTACGCTGTCGCGGTGAGGCCGTTTTTTTAAGATCCCGTACTTTTTAGGCTCTTCCGGAAAGTACGTACCGATCTAGGTTCCGATCTCACCACTGAGTGCATGGAAGCGACTCTGACTCACACTGAAAAGAAAGAGGAAAAAGGCAGTGAACGTGCTCTGACACGAATTTCACGGAAAAAACGAAAAGACGCGAACATTTTTTAAAATTAAAAAATGTTCGCGCGATTTATTTTTACTGCTTTTTGTATGAAGATCCGTGTTTTTCTATGAGTTTTCAGTGTATTCAGTGGTGAAACTGGTACGCAGTTCCCGGATGGACCATTTTTTAATGCGAAAAGCACGAAAAGGAACCCGATCTTGTGAATGTTTTTTAAAGTTTTGAAAAACATTCCGTTTCTTTTCGTGCTTTTCGTAAAATTCGTGTCAGAAGGTTTTTACATCCATTTACCTTTTCCCTTTCGTTCTCTTTCTCTTTCTCTTTCTTTTTCCTTTTCCTTTTCCGTATTTTTGCGGCTTGGTCTCTATTGGCCGAAAGGTTTGGGAAGTACCGGGCAGACGTTGAACCACTGTTGCCCGCGGCTTTCCATCCACGTGTCGGATCCTTCAGGTCCCCAGCTTCCGATCTCGTATTTTTCAGGAAATTCCGGAGGATCTCCACCGCTGAGGTGTGTGTCCCAGGCATTCTGGATCGGATCCATGATCTTCCAAGCGATCTCCGTTTCATCGCCGCGAATGAAAAGGCTCAGGTCACCGAGGATGACGTCGAGCAGAAGCCGCTCATACGCTTCCGGGAATGCGTCGCGATAGTGTCGGGCAAAGGTGAAGCTCATTGCCGCGTGTGCGATCTCTTTTTCCGTATCCGGTACTTTCGTAACAAAACCGAGCTGGATCCCTTCTGCCGGCTGAAGCTGGATCAGGAGCGAGTTTGGCGCACACGATTCCGTTTTCGGAAAAAGCAGATGCGGCGGTTTTCGGAAACGCATGAGGATCTGCGTCGTTCTGCATCCCATTCCTTTACCGGATCGGAGGTAAAAGGGAACGCCGCTCCACCGCCAGTTTTCAATGTGCAGTTCCATTGCCGCGAAAGTTGGCGTCGCCGGGGCCAGTGCGTCTCCGGTTTCATCGTTTCCGTAAGCGGTATCCGGGATGTACTGTCCGCGGATCGTGCGTGCTCGGACTTCTTCCGGAGTCTGGAAAGGCCGGATCGCCTGAAGGACCTTCACTTTTTCGTTTCGGATGCTTTCTGCGTCCAGACTTGCCGGTGCTTCCATTGCGGTGAGCGCAAGAAGCTGGAGCAGGTGATTCTGGAACATATCACGCAAAATACCTGCCCGGTTGAAATACGCAGCCCTGTGTCCCACGAGTGCGTCTTCGCTTGCCGTGATCTGAACGTGGTCGATGAACTGCCGGTTCCACAGCGGTTCAAAGATCGAGTTGGCGAAACGGAGGACCAAGAGATTACGGGCAGTCTCTTTGCCAAGGTAATGGTCGATCCGGTAAATGCGGTTTTCCGGAAAGACATTTCGCAATGCGGCATTCAGTTCCTTTGCCGTTTCAAGGTCCACGCCGAATGGTTTTTCTACGACGATCCGGCAATCGACTCCCTTTTTCCGCAGACGATGGACTTCCGGCGTCAATGCGCGAAGGATCGGCTGGTAGAGTTCCGGTGAGGTCGCCAAGTAAAAAATGCGGGTTGGGGTCTCGCAGGACTCCATCGAGTCAAGCTGACTTCCGAGCCGGTCCATCTCCTCCGTACTGGTTCCGTCCGCCGATATATAGGTCATGTGATGTGCGAAGTTGCGCCAGATATTTCCCTTTTCCGTCTGCGTTTCAGATCGTGTTTCCCAATTTGAGGGCCAGTTTGCGGGCCAGTCGGCAGGACCTTCCGGATCTTTCAGCGACGCAAACCACTCCTCATTGCTCATCGGCTTGCGTGCAACGCCGGCAATGCGGAAGTTTTGAGGAAGCTGGCCTTTCGCGAAAAGCTGTGCGAGAGCCGGGACGAGCTTGCGTTTCGTTAGATTACCGGATGCGCCGAAGATCACGAGTGTGAATGGCATCGGTGCATTTCCTTCCTTCTGGAAAGTGTGCGGCTGAAGGTCTGACGGAGGATCTTGCGTTTCTCTCTCGTCGGAGGTTCGGAAAGTTGAAGGATGTGTGGAGTCCATAGCTTCCTTTCAAATTTTTTGTTTGGCTGAGGTCGGTATTTGGAACGCTCTTTGAACTGCGTTCCTTTCCGAAAAATTTTGGAATGCAGCTCGCTTCGTTTCAAAAAGTTCCGTTTTCAGGGGAATTGCTGGATCTCAAGGTCTGAGATCTTTTCTATTTGGTATTTTATACTAAATTTGAAATGATTTCAAGTACCCCCTCGAAAAAAATTCCAAAAGTTGAAATTTTTCTCGAAGTTTCTGTTTTCGTGTCCATTCAGATAGATTTTACTCATTTGGTAAAGTCCACAGCGAAAATCAAATAAAACGATTGAAGGGTACAGGATCTTTTTCTCAAAGATGTGGTTTTTCGGGGCCGATAGGAAAAGATGCCGGAGATTCTTTTCCCGATTTTTAGGAGTTTTGCAATGAAAGCACGAATTTTCCTTTTTCTGTTTCTGCTCCTGATCCCTTTTGGACTCAAGGCGCAAGATCAGGCAAAAATTACGGACGCATTGGATGATTTTCAGCCGGAGATCGTTCTTGAAGAAGTTCCGATTCCCGAGGCTCCAATGCAAGCTGAGACTGTGGATCCGTCGTCCGCAAAAAAAACAGAGCCATTAGAAAAGAAAACGGATGAAGAGGCCATCGAGCTGATCCTTGAAGATCCTGCTGACTCGGAAGATCCGCAGGGAGGGATGGATCCGCAAAGAATGGAGGCTGGAGCGGCAGCGAAAGATCCAGAGGAAGCGAAACCGGGAAAGAGAACTTCTGTGCTCGTTAGCGGCGGACTGAGCGGTGATCGGAGATCGAGCGAAGGAGATGAAACTTCCGAGTTGATCCCGTTCGATCCGGGAAGTCAGATGCCGATACGTCCGCAGGATCCTGTTGAAAGAATGAACGGCACGGCAGCCGACGGTCGGAACGGAGAGGGGAATGTTTCTTCGGGACCGCAGCTTGTGACGGAGCCTGCGAAAGCGCTCGAGGCGTTTTTGGCGAAATACCAGTTTCCGTATTCGTTTATTCGCGTCAACGTTTTGAAGGAAAACATCGTGAGCCGGCCGGTCGACGGAGTGATGCAGATGGAGATCCCGTTCATCATTTCGTTTGATTCGGAACGCTATGCGGAGTTTCAGAACGAGCTGGCGGCTTTTTTGAATGGGATCGCAGTCTCGGCGCCGCAGGAGTTGGATCTGACGAAAATCCGGCATTCTTTGCGTCCTTTCCGAAAAAACGTGATCCTGAACCTCCAGATCGCTGGTGAACGGTACATTGCGTTTGAGCTTTCGCCGGAGTGCCGGGAGATCCTGGCGCGTTATGCGGCTCTCGTACCGACGGCATCGCTGGCGCTTTACGATGAAGGGAAAAATATTCTGAGCAGACACTATTTTCCGCTTCTTTACCGTGATGTGGTAAAAGCGTATCCGATCAATCTGCTGGGCGTCTACCAGGGAGACAGTCAAACGATCCGGATCTATCCGCATCAGGAAGAAAAATTCGCGGAATTCGTCCACGAGCAGGCTGCGTCCTTCGTCATTCCGGAACCGTTTACCGTCGTCGCGGCCTACTCTGCCAGCGAGGCGTTTCTGAACCGGACGGCGAAGAATTTCTATTTGGAATCCAATTTCAGACGGGAGGAGCGTTTTCCGGAGATCTCGTACATGATCCACGTGCAGGTCCCGGTGGAGCATTTTCAAAGTATCCGATTCATGAACTGTACCGTCATGACCGAGCAGGCAGGTGTGCCGGTCACGGAAGCCGGGAAGAAAAAGACGACGGAGTTTTCTGAGGAGACCTTGCAGATACTGGATGAGAACTTGAAGGAGACGGACGGTGAGAATTCGATCCTTGAACCCATTCAGGCCGAGCCGGATGCTGTGCCTTCTGAAGATCCGCTGGCCCTTTCGGATGAGTCTGGGAAAACGGAGACTTCTGAGGATCGGGAAAGTGCGAAAAGTTTGACGGAACCGTCGGTTTCGCTCCCCGGCGGTGTACTTTCGCAGAAAGACATTGCGTCGAAAACTGCACTGGAAACTGCCGTAAAGCAGGCTTTGGCGGGACAGAGTTCGGCAATCTTGAGTTTTTTTGGTGAAAAGGAGCAGAATATCACGCTGAAAAAACAGGAACTTCTTTCACTCGCGGAGGCTTTTGGTCTGAAGATGATCAGAAAAACGCAGACTTTCCGTACCTCGCCGTCTCTGGATCTTCCGTCGGTCGGCTGGATGGAGATCGCGCCAGGAATTTCGCTGATGCTTCTTTACTCGGGAACGCCGGAAAGTACGGTGGAAAATGCGCCGGCAAATGCGTTCTCGCAGGAGGCTGCTTTTTGGCTTTCTTTAGAGGATGGCTCCATGGCGCTGGTCTCCTGTGTGCTGGATGAGGAATTTGTACGCCTTTTGAATGAAAAGCTCTGACTGTGAGTTTCTGGATTTTCAGGAACTTCGGGGGCTAGGATATGGCCGGGAATCATGAGATCTGATCCTGTAGACGGGGCGGAAATGAAGCGGAAATGAAGCGGAAATGAAGCGGAAATGAAGCGGAAATGAAGCGGAAATGAAGCGATTTTTTTGACTTGAATTTCAGGGGGACGGAAATTTTTTGCCGATTTATGCCAAAATGAGGACTGTCCCCCTTGTTTTTTTCCTGCTTTGAACTATGATGAATGAATGATGAAATGACTGAAGCTGGAGTGCCTGCGGGTGAGCAGAGTGGAACGCTTTCAGAGAATGAAAGCAGACCGGCTGGAACCGAGGCAGATTTCGGCAAAATAGACGAAAGTTAAAGGAGAAGATCAATGGCAGAACAGTTTCGTGATATTTTGGAAACGTTTGCGAACAGTTATCCGGGCCGTAATTACCAGATCGAGATCGTTTGTCCGGAATTTACTTCTGTTTGTCCGAAAACGGGACAGCCGGACTATGGGACCATTACGATCCGTTATATTCCGAAGGAAAAATGCGTGGAGCTGAAGAGTCTCAAGTTTTACATGCAGCGTTTTCGCAATGAAGGTATCTTCTACGAAAACGTCACGAACCGGATCCTCGACGATCTTGTGGCGGTCATTGAGCCGAAATGGCTGGAATTGACGGCGAAGTTCACGCCCCGCGGCGGTATCAGTACGAACGTCATCGTGGAGTATGCCTGCACGGAAAAAGAAGGTTGAGCTTTTGCTTAAATCTTTTGGAGAAACTTTTCCTCAAGGAGATTCGGCTGTCTGTAAGTTCGGGACGGCCGATTTTTTGTTGAGAGTGCCGAACTGGCGAGAACTGGAATAAAAAAACGTCTCCCTGAAAAGAGAGACGCCGTGGATATTTGAGAGTACGTTCCCCTGATGACGCGAGTTCATCAGACGTTTACGGTACATTTTAGCCGCGGGGCCCTTTTGCGTGCGGGCCGTGAGGACCACGTTCTCCACGGGGACCTCGCTCACCGCGGGGACCACGATCGCCCTGCGGGCCGCGGGGGCCGCGTTTGCGCATTTCTTCCATACGGGCTTTCACTTCTTCGCGCTGTTCATCGGTGAGGACTGCGTCGCATTTTTCGGTCATTTCCTTACGCAGTTTCATCATTTCTTCGTCAACAGCCTTCATTTCTTTTTCCATCTCTTTTTCGATGGCCATTTTTTTCTCAACGAGAGCCTTGAACTGCGGACCGTAGGATTTCATGATCTCCATCATTTCCTTCGTCTGCTCTTCTGTCGCGATCCCGCGGTATGCCATGAACATTCCCGGACCGCGCTGACCGCCGCGGCGGAATTCCGGTTTCGGACCTCTCTGGGGAGCATCTGCCGGAGCCGCAGCTTCAGGTGCTTCAGTCAGAGCTGCAGCTTCCGGTGCAGGTGCGTCCTGTGCGTACGAGAATGCGGAAACGCTCAAAAAAGCACCAAGGGAAGCGAGGATAACGTTTTTGTGAAGTTTCATTTTTGAACTCCTTCAGTGAATGGAAATTTTTTAGAGACGGTACACTTTGCGTTTCGTATCTTTCCTCCTAGTGCTCTCGGCCTGGAGCAGAAGAAAGGAAACGTAAAGCGGACCGTCAGGTGCTGCTTGAACCAGCTTGGCCAATCCGGCATTTGGGGAAGGTCGAATGATCCAGATGCCGTTTTCAACTGGCTCACCTTTTAAGTTGCATCAGATTCGTGGAAACCGCCACCAAATTTCGTGTTTTTGTGAAATTTTTATGATTTCAGGTTTGACGCATGTTGATCGGCACTGCGAAACGATTTCCGAA
>SUVI01000112.1 GCA_015062085.1 Planctomycetaceae bacterium | reverse complement strand
TATCCTGCGCAAGGACCCAGCCCCCGAAAAATGGCCGATCAGCCTCCGTCTCATCTTTTTCCTGCACGCGGTCCCGAAAATGAAACGCTTCCACCGTCTTCCCGTTCTTCGTGAACCGGATCAGATTCGGAAAACCTCCATTTTTGTCCACAGACTGCCGGATCGAATACGCGGAAGTTTCCGTCAGGATCTCTTTCTCCGGAAGTGCTTTTGAAGACTCTTCGGATGAAAAAGTCTCTCCGCCCTCAACCGGTTTGAGCACCAGCGCGAGAGTCTTTTCCCGTGAGGCGCGGACCATTTCCGGATCGAGTTTCAGGACGAGATATTCGCCGTGAACGTACTGGGAAAGGAGCGGTTTCGAGTCAAAAGTGACCCGAATGCCGGTGAGTTTTTCCGCATCGCACGGCGTCACCGCAGCAAGCGTTTCGGAACGGAGCGGAAGGAGCACTATCCCCGATTCCGGCGCGTCCGCCAGTTCCAGGCAGAGATCTTCCGCGGAAACAAACGGAACAGAAACCGCGAGACACAAAAAAAAGACGGTCACGCAGACTCCCAAAAAGAGTCCGGAAAAATGGCGTTTCATGAAATTCTCCTTGAATTTAAGGGCGGGAAGCGGTGGGAGATCCAAAGATCATTCGAGCCTCCGGATCGCGGCGGACACGGAGGCTCGGAGATTCAAATTTCAGGCTGAACGAAAGGAGTTTTTTCCCATTTTTCGGAAATCTCTCCTTTCACCGTCTGAAATATCGATTACCAGAAGTAAATGTAAAGCGCGACGGTGAGCGCAACGACGATCGCACCGCAGATCGCGGCACCCTTGGAGGTCGTCAGGTCCATGTCGGTCTTCTGCGGCAGTTCACGGACATCCTTGCGCGGGAACATGAGCGTGAGGATCGTCATCAAGACCCACAGAACTCCGAACGTGATCGCCATGTGGTTCAGGTAGTTCATAGCTTCCGTACTCGGCATGAGTTTCAGCAAAAGATAAACCACCGGACCGCAGAGGATCGTCAGACCGCCGGCAAATCCCGGAACGCGCTTCATGCACAGACCGAAGAGGAAGACGACGAGGATACCGGGCGAAATGTAGCCCTGGAATTCCTGAATGTACTTGAACAGACCGCCGAATTTCGGGTCAGCAAGGACCGGAACGAGCAGACAAGCAAAGATCATGAAGACCACGACGCAGACTCGGCCGACGAAGACCTGCGTTTTCGGAGCGGTATCCTTCTTGATGTACTCGTTGAAAATGTCCATCGTGAAGATGGTCGAAGCAGCATTGAGCATCGAAGCGAGCGAACTCAGGATCGCGCCGAACAGAGCGGCAAGCACAAAACCCGTGACGCCGGCCGGGAAATTCAGATTACGGATCAAAAGCGGGAAAGCTGCGTCGTATTTGTACCCGACGAGTTCCTTTTCAACTCGGCTTGCAGTGAACAGTGCCGTAAAACGCTGCCAGATATTTTTCTGCGTTTTGTCCTTGATGACCTCGGTATTGAGAGCCTGAAGCGCCAGACCGTTCACGACCTCTTTCGGCATGTCGACCTTTGCTGCCGCATTTTCATCCTCGATCTTTTTAACTTCCGCAGCCAATCGCGCGTCAAATTCGGCCGCATTGGTCTTCTGCTGCGTCATGTTGAACTTCGTGATGGCGCACGCTTTTTCATAGTTCAGGCACGCGAAATCTTTATCGAACTTAAAGAGGGCGTCTTTCTTGCCTTCGGCTACCGGCTTGCCGGCGGAAAGATCTTCAAACAGCTCGAGTGTCGGCGCATTGGCTAGCTTGTCCATTTGTGCGTTCGCCGCCATGTCTTTATGGTACATGTTGAACGCAAGGATACCCGGAATGACCACGATGAACGGAATGAGCAGCTTCATCGCCGCAGCAAACACGATCCCCTTCTGACCTTCCGCAAGGGAACGAGAACCCAGCGTTCTCTGCATGATGTACTGGTTCAGCCCCCAGTAGTAGAAGTTCGGGATCCAGATGCCGAACAGGAGCGTCGTCCAAACGATATTCGGGTCGCTCAGCGGACGGATCATGTGCAGTTTGTCCGCGTTGATGGACTGGAATTTCTGGAGGACAGGCGTTTCGTCGTTCACGTCGGAGAACATGTCGGCGTCAGCTCCGCTTTGGTATGCGGCAGGCCGCTGGTACTGCGGGGTCGCTTCCATTTCTGCGATCTTCATGTCATCAAACGCACTGAACGCGAAGAACATGACGATGGCACCGCCAATGATCAGCGCGCTTCCTTGGAGAAGGTCCGCCCACGCACAGGCCGAAAGTCCGCCGATAAAGACGTAGACCGCCGCGAGGATACCGAGTATCCAGCTTGCCGTGACAACATTTATTTCAAAGCCGAAAATCGTCATATCACGGAATACCGTGTCGATCGTCAGGGCGCCAAGGTAGATCACCCCTGCAATCGAAACGCCGACCAGAATGATCATGACGAACAGACTCATGAGGGAACGCGCGAATTTATTGTACCTGTATTCGAGAAATTCCGGGATGGTGTAGATGCCGCAGCGGAGGAACATCGGAAGGAAAATGAAACCGACGCCGACCAGCGTAATGGCCGCGATCCACTCAAAGCTGGCGATCGCAAGACCCGTACATTGCGCCGCGTTGCCGGACATACCGACGAACTGTTCCGCAGAAATGTTCGCGGCAATGAGAGAAAATCCGATCAGCCACCAGGAAAGTCCACGGCCCGCCAGGAAGTAGTCTTCACTGGACGCACCGGCCGAACGGCTTTTGAGTGTGCTGATGACGATGACCGCGATCAGGAACAGGGCGAAAACGCCTGCGTCAATCGCGCCGAAATTGAATCCGGAAGTCTGGGAGAGCAAAAAATTCATGAAAAACTCCGCACTCTTGAAATCTGAAAATGAACTAAATGATGAAACTCTCCGCGGATCTCAAACGAGAACGCGAAACGAAACATCCAATTTAAAACTTACTCTATTTTAAACCGGAATCAGCATTTTGCAAGTGGCAGAAGGCCAAAAACTCCGAAATTTTTTGAATTTTTTCTCAAAACCTCTGGAAAAATCCGCGTTTTGAAGTAAAATAAAAGAAATTTTGTTAGAAGAAAAATCGGCCTTTCCTTTTTCATTTTCCAGGAGCTTTCATGACGCCGGAACGCTTTCGAAAAATTTTGACCCGTGAAGACCGTTCGCTCTCCGCGTTCGGCTGGCGTCTGCTTCTGGAGACGATCCGCCCGTTCTATGCCCTCGGCGTCTGGTTTCGAAACCGGAGTTTCGACCGTGATCCCCGCAAGGTCACGCACGCAGCCGTCCCGGTCATCAGCGTCGGTAACCTCACCCTCGGCGGAACAGGAAAAAGTCCGGCAGTTCTCCGCATCGCGCAGGAACTCGAAACCATGGGACTGAAAGTCGCCGTCCTGAGCCGCGGATACCGTGCGAAAGAACAAGATCCCGTCTCCTCCAGTGACTTGAACGACGAAGGTAAAGAAATGGCGCGTCGGCTTCCTAATGCCGTTTTTCTCCAAAAACCGGATCGATGCGAGTCGGCACGCAGAGCGGTCGGAGAATTCGGCGCGCAAGTCCTGATCCTGGATGACGGTTTCCAGCACCGAAAGCTCTTCCGCGACGGCGACATCGTGCTCATCGATGCCGAGGAACCGTTCGGTCTGACCGGCCGGCTTTTCCCATGCGGAACGCTTCGGGAACCAATGCGCGGTCTGGCACGCGCGGACGTCGTGATCCTGACGCACTCCGACCGTCTGACTCTGCGGGAACGGCACACGCTCCAGGAAGAGCTTTCCCAGCGTTTTCCAGGTCCCAAACCGCGCCTCTGGGTCGAAACGGTCCACCGGCCGGTCTCGCTGACGGATACGCAGGGAAACGTTCTGCCGAAAGAAGATCTTCAGGGAAAACGCCTCGGCGCGTTCTGCGGGATCGGAAAACCGATCGGTTTCTTCCGTTCTCTCACAGAATTCGGACTCACCATCCACGCGGAAAAAATCTACCCGGACCACCATCCGTTCGGCACGAAAGAGATCGCGGAACTTTCAGAGTGGGTACGGGAAAACCGCATCGACGTCCTCGTCTGCACTGAAAAAGATGCCGTAAAACTTCCCCTCACCCTCCCATGCGGCACACCGATCGCGGTATTGCGCATCGGACTGGAATTCGTCGAAGGAAAAGACGCCTTCTTCCGCTGGCTGCGCGAGACCGCCATCCCAAATCTCTAAATAAAAATCTAAATAAAAAAGAGCCGCTCTTCCCTGAACGGCTCTTTCAAAATTTCCGACGCGAAACGCAGTCTTAACCGCGCCACTTTCCGCATTTTACGCATTTGGTCTTTCCATTGCCGAACGCGCAGCTGGAGCAGATCGAGGCAGGATGACCGCTGGAAGCGACCCACTTGCCGCACTTCACGCAATTCGTTTTTCCGTTGCCGAATGCGCAGCTTGAGCAGAGGTAGGCCGGCGTTCTGCTTGAAGCCATCCATTTTCCGCATTTCGCGCAATTATCTTTTCCGTTTCCGAAAGCACACGAACTGCACAGCAGCGCCCGTTCGCTGGACGCCGTGATCTCATCTACTGCAAAAGTCACGTTTTCGGACTCATTTTCTTCTGCACGGAGGGCTGAAATGCTCCAGACGCTGCAAACACAAACTCCAAGCAGAAGTACCGCAAATGCAGATAGCGAAATTTTTCTCCAGTTTTTCAAACTACACTTCATTTTTCATCTCCTTTTTTTCGAAACACACACAAAAAAACACTCAAAGTCCTGAAGAAAACGTTTCCGTCTTCTCCAGGACGAGGCAGTCTCAGCCTTAAACTCCGACTTTAAAGTCTCCGTCTTCTTCTTGGCGGCTCTTTCTTTTCTTCCACATTCTCCGGTTCACTCGCCGTCATGGCAGGAAGTCCGGAAAATCCCTGGATCTCGTCACGTTTGAGAAGCTGATTGATCCGCATCTCGATGCGCGTCAGTTCATTTCCTTCTTCCGGGGCGACGAACGTAAATGCCACGCCCTCATGCCCCATTCGGCCCGTTCGTCCGACACGGTGAACGTAGTCGTCGCAGAACTTCGGAATGTCGTAGTTGATGATGTGCGAGATCCCCGAAACATCGATCCCGCGTCCCACGACGTCCGTCGCGACCAGATAGCGTGTTTTCCCGGAACGGAACGACGCCATGACGCGGTCTCTTCTTCGCTGCTGGAGATCGCCGTGGATCGCCTCGACGCTTTGGATCACTTTCCCAAGACGATTCGAGACGCGCTCAACTCCCCGTTTTGTCCGGCAGAAAATGATGGCCTGCTTGGGATCTTCACGCTCCAAGAGCTTCAGGAGAAGGTCAAATTTCAGTTCCGGATCGACCGTAAAGTAAAACTGTTCGATCGTTTCGCTCGAAATGTCCTTCTGCGAACAGTCCAAGATCTCCGGTTCCCGCATGTATTTCCGCGCGATCGACTCGACCTGCGGCGGGATGGTCGCACTAAGAAGAAGTGACTGACGCGACTGCGGTGCCATGCGCAGGATCTTCTCAATGTCCGGGCGGAATCCGATGTCCAGCATCCGGTCGGCTTCGTCCAGGACGGCGATCTTGAGGTTTCGAAGTTTTAGCGAACCGCGCTTGATGTGGTCCATCACACGCCCGGGCGTTCCGATGACGATGTCCACACCGGCTTTCAGCTGCTGGACCTGCGGCGGAAGCGGTTTCCCGCCGTAAAGCGCGAGGCACTCCAGATCGGTGTACTTGGCCAGCTTTTCAAATTCGTCCTTCACTTGGACCGCCAGTTCGCGCGTTGGCACGAGGATCAGCGCCTGGGGATCAAATGAATCCTCGTCGAACTCGATCATCTGGAGGATCGGGATCGCAAAAGCCGCCGTCTTTCCCGTTCCGGTCTGTGCCTGCCCCATGACGTCCTCACCGGTCAGCGCAGCCGGGATGAAGACCGACTGGATCCGGGAGGGCGTCGCGTACTGAGCATCGTCCAGCGCAAAAAGCAGCTCACGCGAAAGTCCCATTTTTCCGAATTCAGAGTCTTTCAACTGACGCAAACGCTCTTCTCGTTTCGGACTTTTTGCCGACTTTCCACCTTTGGGGCCCGGAGCCGCTCCTGCGTTTTTTGCCGCGTCAGAACGCTCTTCTTTCCCGGTATTTTCCGCTTCCGCGTTCCGATTTCCTTTGCCCGGTTTGGAGGCCTTTTTCTTTTGGGGCGTTTCGATTTCTTGCGGTCCAGCAATATCGGAAGGATCCCGCCGGAACGGAGCGTCCAAAATCACTTCATTCCCAGTTTTTTCGGAAGAAAAAAGGGCTTTTGGGACTTTTTTTTTACTTCCTTTCGCCGTTTCCGAAGCCTCAGAGACCGCAGTATCGATCTCATCCGGAAAACTCACGAATTCATCCGGAAATTCAGAAACGAGATCAGGGATCAGCCCCTTTCTGCCTGTGTTTTCACACTCTCTCGAAATCCGCTTTTTCCGATCCGTGCACGCCTCTTCAACGCGTTCTTCCCGGCGTCCTTGCCGCTCTTTTTTCCGGTTTTTCGAAGACTCTTTTTCATCTGCTTTTTCTGCACCCTTCTCGGCAGTCTTTTCAGCAGCTTTTTCAGCAGCCTTTTCAGCAGCCTTTTCAGCCTTTTCCTTCCGTTTCAGGCAGAACGGTTCCGTGCATTTTCTGCAGTTTCCCGAGCATTTCCGAACTTTCTTCTCTTTCATTTCCGGATCGCTCGTCACCGACTCGTCTGCCGTCCAGATCGCCAGAAATTCCTCTGTGGAACGCTCCTTCTCTTCACCGATATTTCCCTGAACGTCCGTATTTTCCGATTTCTCCGTATCACGGGCTTTCTTCCCGCGCTGACGTCCGCTGCGAGATCCTTTCTTTCCGACTTTTTCCAAACGGCCCTCTTCCGTTTCCGAAACAGAAGAATCGGAACGTTCCGAAGCCGCGGCAGGTTCCTGCCCCGACGTGATCGGCATGGAAGGCATCGTCTGGAAATTTGGATTTACCGGCATTGCAGTTCCCACCGCAGTTACCGGATTCAAAAGTTGGGACTGGATCGTCGCGAGCGTCTGATGGCACTGCTGGATCATCCCAAGGAGCATTTCCTGCTGCTTAAGAAGTTCCGCACGAACAGCCGGATCCATCGCTGAAACTACCGGTCCTGCCGGAGTCATCGTTCCTGCCGGGTAACCGGTAAACGCCGGCATGGCCATTTGCTGTCCAGACGCATACGAAACTCCCTGCGGATAAATGACGCCCTGCATCGGCACTGCAGAAACCGGAGTTCCCGGGATCACGCCGGCCGGTACTGCAGAACGTGCATCGGATGCCGTCTCCTGCGCAGAACGGAACTGCTGCTCTTTTTTAGAGCCTTTCGCAGATTTTCCGGACTTCTCTGCCTTTTCCGGTTTCGCAGTTTTCCCGCAAACTTTTTCCTGTTTTCCAAACCGGTCATCTTTCTCGGACTTTTCGCACTTCGCAGACTTTTCGCACTTCTCGGACTTTTCGCACTTCGCAGACTTTTCGCACTTTTCGTCTTTCGATGATTTTTTTTCGTCCTGTCGGGATCTCGCTTTGCTTCCGTCTTTTTCTTTGCGGGAAGATTTCTTGTTTTTCGCCGACTTTTCCTGCGATCTACGCATCATTTCATCCAGCGGAGAAAGTTCGCCGTCCTGAAATTCACGGTAAAGCACACAGTCCAGCGGACGGCGTTCGGCAGAAGTCACCACACTGTCGTACGACGGGATCGCAAGGTCTGCCGCACTCACTCCCTGAGGCAGTTTTTTGATGCCGCGAGACCTCATTTCCTCTTCCACGGAAAGGTGGATCCGCGTGTTCGCGACCTTCACACCGCCGACGAGGACCGTTTTCGCCTGCGTTGGATTCACAGACGGATTGGAGGCGATGTGGGCTTGCGCGATCTTCTGACGGTTCCTGCGTCCGTTTTTCACCTTCGGCTGTGCATTCACTGACCCGGCGACCATCGCATCGATTTCTTTCTCAGACACGATCTCCGTTCCATCCCACAGATCTTCAGAGGGACGAGATTCCGGCTTTTTCTCCGTCATTTTCCGGCTCGGACGCCGACGAGACTCTGTTTGGGACGTATCGTCCATCGAAACTTCTTCAAAAACGAAATCTTCTTCGATCGACCCATGCCCGTGATAGGGGCGGTTTGAGCGTTTTTTGTTCATAAAATCCACATTTTCATTTAGGGAACGTGCGTTCCTGTCACCATCGGAGCTGCGCTGCGTCCGACTTCTCTGCTGCGTTCAACTTCTGCGGCACGCGGCCTCTACAGTTCCGCCTCTGCTGCATGCGGACCTCGCCGGTTCTGGACCAGCTCTAGGCCAAACGTTCTTTCCTAATGTTCTCCGTCTGACGTTCCACTCGGACGGTACTTTTCCGTTCACAGTCAGCCAGAGGCTCCTCTCGGGATCCATCACCCACGGGATCCATCACCCACGGGATCCATCACCCACGGGATCCATCACCCACGGGATCCATCACCCACGGGATCCATCACCCGCGGGATCCATCACCCGCGGGATCCATCACCCACGGGATCCATCACCCACGGGATCCATCACCCACAGGATCCATCACCCACGGGATCCATCACCCGAATTCTGCACCGTCCGCAGCCTTCACGAAACACACACGTTCCGGATCCTACTATTCCTCACGGAGCCAATCTTCCAGTTCCTCAAACTGGCGTACGAAGCTCTGTTCTTCCACCCGGATCGGGCTTTTGAAGAAACACGCGAGAAAATCCATTCTTCCGGTAAAATTACGTCGGCGGGCGAGTTCCGTCAGTCGGAGAAGATCCAAGACCAACGGCGCGGCCAAAAGGGAATCGCAGCCCTGCCAAGTAAACTGAAGCGTCATCGGCGTCCCGAGAAAACCTTGGAAATGAATGTGATCCCAAGCCGTTTTCCAATCGCCTAGGCTTTTGATATACTCGATCGTCACGAGCGTCTGCGGCGGGTAGCCGAGGATCTGCTCTAGCAGATGATTTTTGCTCGAAACTTTCGTCGCTTTGTTGTGCGGATCATCCAGTACGATGCCGTCTCGATTGCCGAAAATATTGTGTCCGACCCAGCTCATCACGTTCAGATTGCGATGCGCGAACATCGGCGCCAAGACGCTTTTCATCAGTGTCTCGCCAGTCTTGCCGTCGTTCCCGTAAAATCGCGACGACGTCTTCGCGGCAAGCTGTTCAAACGCAGGCGGAGTGGCTCCAAGCGACGGCGTAAAGTTCACGAAATCGTATCCCAGTTCCATCGCAGCCGCCGCGTAAAGCGTGCTGGCCGGAACCGGCGATCTCGCCGACGTGTCCAGAAGCGCACAAAATGCGTCCCAGTTTTCCCACTCTGCCCGGCGTTTCGCCTGCTCGGCTTCCGGAAGTCCCGAAATCGTCTGCGCATCAAAATATTCGCAGACCGGCTCGGTCGACATCAGGTTCACGACAATCAAGTGTTCAAGCTGATTCTCTTCCGCAAACGCCTTCATGTCCGCCTGCATCGCAGAAAGCATCTCCCGCGGCGTCAGCGTCTCTTCCCGTTTCCGGTCCGCCATCGCCTCGACGACCTTTCCGCTGTTGGCGAGAAATCCCGGAAGGATCCGTGCATCGATCGCGTTCAGCTCCTCACGGACCTGGGCGGTAACCGCGGATTCCAGCGCTCGCTGTTCCGTCAGCTCATCCGTCGCCTGACCATAAGAAAATTCGCGGATCTCATACCCGCCCGGGACAAAATCCGTCCACGCCGGCATCCCCTTCACGTTCGCAAAGTCCGGAAGTTCCGTCGTCAGACCGATCGGACGCACCAGCTGCTTCTGAAGATTCAGAAGTCCAACGACTGCCGTCGCCGCAACTCCGCCCCATGCCCCAATGATCCAAAATCCGGTTCGGTTTTTCTCCGCCATTTTTCTAATCCTTCCATGATCACATACTGAATTCTTTGACCGCACCACCGTCAAAGCTATCCAAATTATACCATATTTTCACGTTTTAGAAAAGGGAATGAACCAACTTTCTTTAACTTTTTTGTCATTTTCATTAAATTTTATCCAAATTTTCCAACTTTCCCTCACTTTCGGAACCCCTCAACTGGAAACGTCGACTCAATCCACCCCACCAGAATGTTTTTTTGGTTTTTTTGGCTTTTTTTGCATTTTCGTTAAAGTTTGACCCGGGGATGCTCTTTACAAAACGCGAAAGTTTGATAGAATAGGGTCATACTGCTTGGAGTTTTCGTTTTTTCTGACCTGCAGCGGTGCGCGGCCGCTCGTTCCAAAGATGGTTCAGGCGAAGAAAAATGACCGAAATTTTCAACGCAGACTGTGTGCGATTTGGGAGATCGCTGGAAAATACAAAATCGACTCAGGGAAGAAAAGGAAAAAACATGAACTTTTTTGATTGGATCCGTCAGGGCGTCAAACGTTCCGTCCTCGAAGGCGTTGCCGACGCGGTTGACCATCTTGGAACTCCGGTGGAGCAGGATCAGATCCGTGAGCATCTGCTTGCCTACTCCTCGGCAGACACCTCCCACATGATCGAAGCGGCGCCCCAGGGCGGAATGCGTAAACGTCTCGGCCGCGGGATCTCGATGGAGACTTCTGAAGAGTAGACTTTCTTCAAAAACGGACTGAAATGCCGGAAGAAACTCGCTCTGCGTTCATCTATTTCAACATATTTCAGCATAAAAAACGGAAAGCCGGGTCATTACGATCCGGCTTTTTGCTTTTGTCTGTCCGAAAACTGCCCTCAGATCATCCGTACTCCGCTGAAAACACCCCGGCAGTATTTGGAGCAGGGGGGAGGGCCTCGAAAAAATAATTATTTTTAAATCGAGTTGGGCTCCAGGCAGTTTAGGTATGGATGAAGCTGTAGAGGATCGCAAGGAGTTTGCGAATGCACGCCTCGATCGTAACTTCGGGTGGTTTGCCGAGTGCGGTAAGGTGTCCATCGTGTGTTAGAAATGGAGCGCTTCCGCGTGACAGACCGGCGGTCGTTGCTAGGTAAAGTGCGTGACGAACCTGCTTTCGCCCGCCGTGAATGTGCAGCTTCCCGCGGAATTGCCCAGTTTTCCGCGGAATTACCCAGTTTTCCGCGGAATTTCACGGGTTCCCGATTCATTGGCGCAACGCCGGCGGGCCGTAAGCTGACGGATCGGAAGCTCGCCGAGTTCCTGAAGTTCCGTCAGAAGCCGCATACTCATTTTCGGGCCGACACTAGGAACGGAGGAGCCGAAGTGGAACGACATCACCATCTAGGTGATCATCTCGCCATTCGCATGCATCTGTGCAGCAGTGATGAGAATAGTGACCACGTTCTCCTTTTTATTTAATTAAGATCTAATTAAAATTGGCCATAAAATTTAATTCGTCTCGAAGAATTGGTATTATGCAGGAAAAGATGCAAAGAAAGCCAAAAGACACAGGCAAAAGACACAGGCAAAAGACACAGGCAAAAGACACAAAATAGATTTTTTTGTTTTTGTGCAGGCGGGGACTTGACTTTTCGGAACGAGTTTGGTAATATGAGGAAAAAAGGGGCTTTTTTTGCCCGTATACCTTCCTTCCATTTAAGAGAAAGAGAAAAAATCATGTTTACCCGCCGAAATTTCATGAAATCTTCTGCTTTGACGGCAGCCGCTGTTTCGACCGGCATCCTGTACCTTCCCGCCTCGGCACAGGGAGCAAATGACCGGCTCCGTGTGGGTGTTCTTGGGGTCGGAAGCCGCGGAAACGATCACTGCAAGGAGTTCACCCAAATGGAGAACGTCCAGCTCGCTGCCGTTGCAGACCCCGACCAGATCCGTGCGGAGAGCACGAAAAAACGCTGGGAAGAGAAAACCGAGACGGAGATCCAGGCGTTTCAGGATCCTCGCCGGATCATTGAGGACAGATCGATCGATGCGGTCTCCGTAGCCTCGGTGAATCACTGGCACACGCTCCTGGCGCTCTGGTCTGCCGAGACCGGAAAGCACGTCTACGTGGAGAAACCCTGTTCGCACACGGTCTTTGAAGGGCGTCAGCTGGTCAACGCGATGCGGAGATTCAACGTCTGTATCCAGCACGGAACGCAGAATCGCAGCGCAAACGGATGGCGTCAGGCTGCCGCGGCGTTTCGAAGCGGAAAGTACGGAAAACCTGCCGCGGTGTTTGCGCACGCGAACCGTCCGCGCAACGGCATCGGTTTCGAGCCGGTCCAGGAACCGCCGGCGACGCTGAACTGGGATCTCTGGCTCGGTCCCGTCGATCAGATGGAGTACCACGCGAATCTCGTGCCGTACAAATGGCATTGGTTCTGGAACACCGGCGACGGAGAGATCGGAAACAACGGCGTCCATTTCTTCGATCTTTGCCGTCTCGCGCTGGGGGATCCGTACGAGCACGCCCGCAGGATCACGGCTTTCG
This sequence comes from Planctomycetaceae bacterium, assembly GCA_015062085.1. The sequence goes on along the minus strand of SUVI01000112.1, from coordinate 1,732 downwards.
GAACACGCATCGTCTCTTCCGTTCAGACACAGTACCGCGATCAGGGAGAAACGCCGACGATCCAGGCCGTCCTTTACGAAATGAACGGCATTCCGTGCTATTTCTCTTCCTGCAACGTGCGCCGTCAGGACAGTGAATGGAAACCTATCGAAACGGCCCAGTTCTTCACCGAGGACGGCGTCATTTCCCGCGGGGCGTTCATCTCGAACTCCGGGGAAACTCAGCCTCTCGACGTCGAATTTGACGCGGTAGAGCAGGGGAACCATTTCGTGAACTTCATCGACTGCGTACGGGCTGGAACGCCGGAAAAACTCAACGCGCCGATCCGCGAAGGGCACTATTCGGCAGCGTTCTGCCACCTTGGAAACATTTCCTACCGGACCGGTCGGGATGCGTCGCTGGCAGAGTGTCTCGCGGTGACGGACGGGCATCCGATCTTTCGGACGTGCCTCGACGGAATGCTCGCGAACGTTCAGCACGCCATACCGGCGCTGAATATCGCGAAAGACGTGAGATTTACGCTCGGAACGATGCTCGAATTTGATTCCGCGGCAGAAAAATTCACGAACTCCGACGCTGCCAACGCGCTTTTGAGCAAACCAGGACGGAAGGAATTCGTCGTGAAAGCGTATTGATCCGTTTTTTACAGAAACGTTCAAAACACATTCCAAAGGGCATTTCGGACATTTCCGTGATGCCTTTTTCTCTTCTTTTGAGTGAGATCGGTGTCTTTTAATGAAAATTGTACCAAAAGACGCATCTTGCGTATCTTGCGCAATTTGTCTATTTTTGAAAAATGAATCTCTTCTGGTTTGGTTTTATTTCCTTTTTTGTGTGTGTTGTGTGTCTTTTCTAGTTTTTCTATATTGAATATATTGCTCATTTTTAAACTTTTACTTTCTAAAATCCCCCCATAGTGTTTAGTTTTTTTCTTTTTTTTGAAGAAAATATGCAAATTTTTGAAAAAAAACTAAAGTTTGCTATTGCTACATTTTGTAAAACTGCTACAATGCGCAATACCGATACAGTCGTTTTGTTCGATGTACTTTAAAAAAGGAGTTTTAAATGACACTCACCTCCAAAATGAACCTGAACACCAAATCGCTTCAGTCCCTCAAACGTTCCCTGCGCATGGAAGCGCTGGAAACGCGCCAGATGCTTTCGGCAGTCAGTCCGTTCGCAAATGCGCAGCCGGTGGAAGAAGCGGATTCTGCATACGTCACCGACCTTCAGCCGACTGGCGCGTATACGGAGACGCCGTGGGATAATCCGTTTGACGCCTTTGCCTACATGGACAAAGTCTACCAGGCCGACCTGAAAGTCAACACGGGCGAAGACATTGCCGCGGGTGCATGCGGTGAGGGAGTCATTTCTTTCCGCGACGCGCTGGCGAAAGCCGAGCCGGTCGAAAAAGTTACGGTCGGAAGCGGTGTGGAAGCCATCAGCCTGAATTCCGACGTCACGATCTCCGGTTCCAAAGCAATGGAACTCAATGGCGTTCCGTTCGTTGGAGCGGAAGTTGCGGAAGGCGAAGAGCTGGTCAGCATCAGTATTGAAAATGCGAAAGCGTTCCTTCAGGAAGTCAGCTTCCAGAACGTGAACCTTAAGATCGACGCCAATTCGGAAGTTTCGATCTACACTGACGACGATACCCTCATGATCAACGGCGAGGAAGTCGAAATCAAGAGCGCGTTCCGTGAAGTCGACGGCGAACAGGTCGAATACAAACTGC
>SUVI01000111.1 GCA_015062085.1 Planctomycetaceae bacterium | reverse complement strand
ATTTCGGGCTTTAAAACTATCGAAAATTGGGACTGAATCTTTACCGCACGCCCTATGTAATTTCCATAAAGTATATTCGCTATCTGCCGTTCACAACCGAAAGCACGTTTTATAACGTCGAAATCGGAAAAAGGAATATTCAGAAACGGAAATACCTTATTCTTCACATTGACAACGTGGTATATGTCAGTTGCCATGCATAAAATGTTTTTATGGATCGTGTCGGTATGCTGTGTGATCATCATAATATCATGTTCACGGTGCCGATGGGTGGCGATATATTCCGTAAACGATTGCATGTAATCCTTTGCACCGGTCCCCTGCGTCGGCATATACTGGTGAACTTCATCGACGACTATATAAGCCCCATTCGGTATTTCTTCCCACCAACGACGGGGAACTCGTGCGGAATCACTTGACTTTTCATAAAAAAAATCATCGTCGACATGATGTAGGTAATACTGAACATCAATACCTTCACCCACTTTTTTATCTATGTACGACTGGAAATTATCCAAATTTAAATATAAGTTCGTATACAAAACGCGATCATGCTTCTTGCCGTTTCTCTTCTCATATTCGCACCAATCAACGACCATTTCAGCAATTTTCGAGACTGCATAATAACTTTTACCCGATCCAGGCTTACCGACAACGATTGAAATAGGCATAAGACCTCCTATGTTCCCGAAACCCACGGGAGCCAAGATTTCACAAACTTATAAACGACCCAGCCCAACAGCCACGCAAAAAATATGCCACCACAAAGTAAAATAGTATCAAGTGGCAAAATCACATTAAACGCCGAGGCGGATTCCAAAATAGTATAAAGTCCTGAATAATCGAAATCAACAGAGAAATTCTCCGCCAAGAGATCGAGCAGGGCAACAAAGCTGGACATCAGGAAATCAAGGGCACAGAAAAAACTCCATGAAATCCAATCCCAAAGGTAATTCCAGCAGTCAAGAAAGAACTGCCCAATTCCCTTAAGTATTTCCCAGAAGAAATTTATAATTCCTTCAAAGGCACTTTTGATGAGATTTCCAAGCCATGAAAAAAACTTCCCCATAAATCCCCCTATGACATCAGTTTAAAGCACATGAAAAGCGTCGTCAACTGCATGAAAAGTGACAAAGCAGAACGCGCCATCTGAACTACGCTATGAGAAGCAAGCGAAGACCAAGGCACCGTAAAATACAAGGAAGGAGAAAAGTAAACGTGCCAGTCTTCGAGAGAAGCCGACCCACTCACACCATCCTCAAAAAAGGTCAAAAGCTCCTCCATACCGAAAATTTCGCTGATCTTCTTTTTAACATCCTCAAAAAAAGTCTCAAAGTCAATACTGTAATCTTCTGACCCGCCCTTGACGATATACGTATACTCCGGTTCCGTCTCCGTCAACAGGTCGGAAGAACTGGAAACCTGACGCTCGTCCGTAGTGAAGGAATCGGCCGCCGGAGCGTCGCCGAGCTGCAAGTTCGTATTAATTGTCGTGTTATTCGTCACGTTGATTGATCCATCGGCCCCCTCCGAAACAGAAGCCTCGGAAGTCACTTCTGACGTCCCCACCGTGTCGCCTTCTGCGTCGACTTTCTGGACCGTGTACTGCATCACGGTGACATCGTTACTACCCGACGTCAACTTAACCGTAGAAACGCCGGATTCCGCCTGTGCAATGTCGGATCCGTTCAGCTCTACAGATCCGCGGTTGCTTGCGGAAACGGTAGCAGAAGGGCCGTAAATCGAAATCACGCCATAACCTCCAGTACCTGCCCCATACTGTCCGTAATCATTCAGACACTGCATATAAGCGGAATCATACTGCCCTACGGTCTCCATCCTATCGCCCGTATAGTCCTGAAAGAAGACACGCCAGAAGACGTGCGAAACGGCCCCGTCACGGATCACGTAGCACTGATACACTTTGGGCTCGGACCACGGAAGAACTGCCGGCTCTCCGTACCACGGCCAGGAATACGACGCGAGGAAATCGGCGAACTGCGCCGCGCACCGCTCCGCGTCTTCTTCCGTGTCAGCATACAAAGACGGACCACAAAAAGCGACATCACCGGTCGGTCCGGTGTACTCGTCAGTATACCGCCACGCGCCCTGATAGTACGTGATGCACCCATCAGCGAGCCCCTCCGGAGGCGTACCTTGCGTCTCATCGGGAGCGTTGGCATACTCTGCATCAGCATAATACCCATAAAACTGGGAAGATGAATAATCTGGAGAAAGGTCGTCAATAAAAGAACAGCCCCGCGTTTGGAACCAAGTTCCGAACACAAGCGAAGACCACCAGAAGTCAGACAGAGTGCCAGAATGAGTACCCGGAACTTCGGACTGCGAAATATAAAAAATCACTACCCATGACCCATCAGAGCATTCTGAGACAATAGGCGAAGCCAAAAGCGGCGGATCCATGCGATACGCGATGTAATCCTCCTGCGGGACAACAGGAGAGCAGCCATAATACGCCTCGTAGTCGACGCACCACTCCGGCCACAAAGACGCGATCTGCCGCGCGTCCTCTTCCGAAGCACACCGGAAACCGAGAATATGCGTACCAGACCAGCCATAGACGTAAATTTTACCATCAATGACGGTATACGACTGCCAGTCTGAAAGATCCGTCGGCGCGTTTGACGGAGCCTCAAAAGCAAGGATCGGCGACGCGATCAAGGCGAAAAACAATAAAAGTAAAAAACGACGCATTTTCTACCTCCTCTGAATAAAACTAATGTGCAGAACGCTACCCCATATAAAACAAACTATAAAGGCTACATAGTATAAAATTTCTTTGCACTGAACGAGGAAAGAACTCCCTGAATCAGATACAATAGAAGAACGTACGGCCTGAAGCTCGCCTAAATGAACCGCCAAATCAGAACGCAACCCTTCTAGAGAAGAAGTTACTTCTTCTAGTTCATCGTTCAGGTCGATAAGTTTTGCCAGCTGCTGACGGAAAACAGGCAACTGAGCACCGGTATCAGTATAAGGTTTGGAATCAGCGCGTTCTATAAGAGCAGGTACTTCTTCGTCACCAGCAAAAGCCATGAAAGGAAACACCGCACAAAATACTACGACAACTTTAAAAATCTTCGGAAAAGTAATCATGGTAAAACTCTCTTTTCAAACGATCCGAACGACGGACTGAAGAGGGAGTATAACCTTGCATCCGCGCCCATGTATCCATGTCTCGATTCAGTTTTTGCATACGTCGGTACTCCCTCTCTTGAGGCGTCAAAGCCTTCCATTCTGCAAGTTGACGCCGTTCTTTCTGCTTTATACGCTCCCGTTCACGTCGCCCTTTTTCGCCGCCTTGTAGCATATCTTGTATGCTTAAATAAGCATAAAGTATCATAAAAAGTGAAAAAACGACACCGTAAGCACTGCCCATCAATCGCCCCAGAGTTTGTGCGATACTCTGAATGATCAAATCAAAATCTACTGGTACGGAAATACTCGACGACAAAGTAGCCAAAACTTCGGCCGCTTCAGAAGTCGAAGGTACATCTGCATATAATGCCGTAGGAGCCATAAATAAAAAAAACAAAAAAAACTTTTTCATAAAAAAAGGGAGGTGTAACCTCCCCCTCGAGATCTCGAAAAAAAAGACTAGCCCATAACGGAACGGATTTTACGCCATGCCAGACCAAGAACCCAAATCGACGCAGCAACACCAAGAGCTGCGCCGACCCACGGTCCAATCTTTGCGGAAATGTCAGAAATGATAGAATCAAAATTGACATTATTCAAAATGGTATCATCCAGACCGCCCGTATCTTCCTGTGCGAATACAGAAACGCTGGACAATGCCGTAAAAATACCGCACGAAAGCATAAAAAACTTCGAACGGAGCAAAGAAATTGCATTAGTCATCAAGAGACCTCCATATCTCATCGATCGCGGTTTTAATCAAATTTAAAACGAGACTAAAACCAAAACCAAAACAAATAAAAGGAACAAAAACTAACATAAAATCTCCTTAAGGATAATTTTAACATCGTCACATAAATTTTACGTAACGCAAAAATTTTATATGTACCTTAAAAAAAGTCAAAATTTTACGCAAATTCATATAAAGGGCCGTGCCAATCACAATTTCCGAGATCATCTTGAATCGATGAAACACAGTCGTACTCATACGAACGCCGGAAGTTTCGTCTTATCTCCTGGTCTATCTGCTTTTCTTTCACCTTCGTATAAAAAAAACGCTCATACGACGCGAGCAGAGCAGAACAGAAATCAACTACTTCGAATCCGCTTTTAATCTGATCCATACAAAAAGAAGCGACAGTAGCAAGACAACCCACAGCCTGTTTCGCGATCCGCTCGATCTGCGGAGTCCCTGAAAGGCGTTTGTAAGACTTCAAATCGGTAACTGTAGCACGGTCAAAAGTCTTCGATGAAAAATAGTACCGGAAAGCCTGCCGGACGCGCTCCCAAATGGGCGCATTTTTTATCTCTCGTTCACTACCACGGACCTTTTTTCTTTCAAGGATGCGGAACCAATCGGAAGAAACGAGGTCGAGCAGGGCAGCGATTTTGCCCCGCAGATCGTCGAAAGTGTCGACCCCATAATGTGCCAGATAATCACGCTTAAAACGGAACTCTACGCGCGTCAGACGATCTGGGATATTTGCGTCTTCGTCTCCCAAAACAGACCTACAAAATATATCGAAATAAATGTAGTCAGACTTTGCTAGCTCTGCTTTTTTATCATATATACACAACTCGCAACTTTTCGACCGGATCGAGATAGTCTCTAGATCACCAGTCTGAAGGTTAGCGTGCAAAGTATAGGTCCCTCTACACCGTGTAACAATACGATCTCCCTGCATAGCAAATGCAAAATCCGCCACCGTAACTGGTAAGAGTACCTGCGCGTCGACACGAGAGACAACCTCAGTTTTGATCTTGAAACCGTGAAAATCAAAGCACTTTTTCAGAGCTTCGACAGCTTCAAAAAGATCCGTCTGCATCAGGCACTCCGCACCAAAACGCACACGAAAAGCCGGAATTCCCGGTGTCGGGTTACTGTGGACATAAAGCTTTACGCCGCGTGATTCCAAGACCCACTTAAAAGCAAAACGTACACCCGACGAAGAACCGGCACCCGCCCCCACCGCGCGTACTTTCCAAATAAAAGCCCCAAACTCAACGTAGGAATCCGCCTCTTTCCCCTCATCGGCGGCCTTTTTCGCCCGGTCCAGCACAAGGACAAGCTCGGCGAACGCCTGCGCGTCCCACTCGCCGTAAAACGAAGCCTCCACGCCTCCGTCGAACCCGCCCCAGCCCCGCGGGAAGTCGGCCAGATGGTACTTTGCAGGCCCTGTGTTACTGGCAGGTGCGTCGGAGCCTTCCCGCTCCGTTCGGGCCTCCGTCTGCGGGTCGCGGTCCCCGCGGTACCGCAGATCGTCGGCCTCTCTCTCCGCTCGCTCGGCAAAATCAAACACGGCACGCCCGCGGTCAAACGCCGCGCAATCCTCAAGGTGGACAAGCGACAACTCGGACGGCATCCCAAACGGAAGGCGATTTTCCTGCTCGTACCGTTCCTCAAAATCCAACAAATCGTCAACCGTGCAAACTGTGTCCGACATCTCAAACCCCGTAAAAAAGGATACCTAAAAACCTCTCTCGTCCGATCAGCGCAGGACTCAAACGCGCGCGGGATCGGGCGGGTGCCGGTGCCCTCCGGAGAACGAAAGCAGAGGAACACCAACACGCCCAAAAAATCTAAATTCCTCGGAGGGGGGTAGCATCAACGCCCGGCCCTCTGGTCACGTCAGAAGGCCGGAACGTTTCAACGGACCGCCTTTCCCTATGCGCTCCACGGCGCGCGCCTTTAGAACCGCTGCCGCGCCGCGGAAACCTCCAATCGCTCCCGATGGTCGCAAGACTCATCTTCCGGCCGTGGATCCGGAGCACAAGGCGCGCTCGATGGCGCGGGACCACTGAAAAGCCGGTTCCAGTGCTCGATTACGGTTTCTTCGTCTGCATCAGTGACGCGCAGCGTATGAGCTGGTTTGTCGCCCTGACATTCAATGCAGAAAAAAGACCGGTCCGCCGACTCGTACACAATCGGCACCATGCCGCAGAGCGGACAGGCTACGGGAACAAAAGGATACGCACAATCGGGACCACTTGCAAATATCACTTTTCACCCCCTTCCTGCGGATCGCACGGACGCACAACGTGAGCCGGAAGCAGCATCTGACAAAGTGACGCCATAAAGTCCGCCGACCTCTGGACACGCGCCGAAAAGTCCTCAAGCAACTGACGCCGTTCAGTGACGGAAAGCTCCTTAGAGTTCGCCAGTTCGAGAAGAACTTTACTTTCCTTCTGGATCTGCACAGTAAAACTTGCCCACTGATCCGCAATCATGCCGGCGGATATTCGCCAGCCATACAACAAACGCTCTACCATTTTACCCTCATAAAATGTAAATTTCAAAATTTGACGCCAAAACGGCGAAAACCAAAAACCAAAGAACGACCGCGAACGCAACCGCTCCGAACATCAGAACGGAATAAAAATTTTATTTTTCATCTTCCGTTTTTTCCTCTTTTTCCGCGTCAGACTGTTCCAGAACAGACTGCATACCTGCGGTTTCCAAGGGGAAAGACTGCAGCTCATCTGAAGCATCAAAGCGGGGATGTGGGGTCAACTGATATTTCATCTCATTTGCACCCCAAATACACCCGACCTGAACACCAAGAAGGAAAACAGCAAAATACAAAAGGAAAGCAAGCGCGCCACCGATAAAATATTCTCTCATTTACCACCTCGCATAGCCCATTCGATCAAATCATCATTAACAAAAGCCACACCGCCATTTTTCATGTGGAAACCTTCCTTCAGTAAAAAAACAATGGTAACATTAGCGCGGCGGAAAGTCAACTCGTCAAAATCCTGCGCGCAAACGGTAAATTCAGTAGTCCGAGGAATCGCCCCACCGTCACCCAGCCCGTGAACATACGCACGAAACACGCCGATAGCTAACTTTCGTTTAAATTCAATTGAAGTACGGTAAATTGCTACAAGGTACTCTTTCACATGCTTAATGATCACATCCTGTGATAACTTCGCATCCCTGCTTTCCATCAAGATACCTCCTCTGTGAAAGTAAAATCCTCCGGACTGTCTGTAAAGCAAAATTCAACGCTGGTATTAAGTAGATTTTGCTGTACATTTTTTCTGCATTGTTCGAGTTCCTCACATTTGGCAAGAATACCTTCTATGAATGGAACCAACGGGAGCGGAATTCTCATAATCACGGTAGGAAAACCAAACTTCCCACATCCAGGCAAACGACCGCGGGGACGTTTAATGTTACCCTCTTCGTCCGCATAATAGGCTTTCCCTGAAACATAAACAATATGTTCCTCTTGTGTTTCATCAATTACAGATTGCATAATTGATTTGTCAAGATCGTTTAAATCCTGTTCAACGTCCGATTTTGCCATTTTTATTATCCTTCCTGTACCAATAAAGGCCAAAATACACACTCGACGGACTCTATACCATCGATTCTGTACCGTCATTTACCGTCTTATATGCTAAACAACACATAAGAAACATTATCGGACGTTTGTCCCGTGGAATTATGTATGGGGCGGTTGGATCCGAACGACGAGGGGCGCTCTCGATTTGATTTGGCTTGATAAGGTGGGTAATATTTTACTTTTTTGTTGATTTTTACTAATCTGCGGAAAGTTCTATGCCGAAATCTCTTTTATACGATATGAGTCATCCTCCTTTTATTATGGAGAAAACTATGAAAAACCGTTCCTTTGCCTTTCACGTTTTTTGTTTCCTCTTTCCGGCCCTTGCTTTGACCGGTATCTATGGTATTGGTATTCTTTTTAACTCTTTCCTCCATTCACCATCCGCGCAGTCTTCTCCAGACTTACACAACGCTCCAACTTCCTCATTTTCCCAAAAAACTCCTATCGAGGATCTTTATGCACAAACAGATATTTTTTCAGATGCGGATATTCAATCCGGCATCACTGCTTATGCTTCGACACTTCCCGGTGTCTCGGCTCGCGTTGGTGCCAGTGTTGTTGTCACTCATCACAATGATCCGAGTCCCCTAAATTCCTCCGATCCTTCGTCTCAACCCCCTGCTCAAGCCTCGGCCAGATCTGAGTTTTCCGCTTCCTGTGTTCTGGCTCCGCCTCCTGCGGCTCACGATCCGTCCGTCGCAGATATTTGGAGGATCGATACCATTTATGCTTCCCGTCAAAATCCGGATCTTGCCCAGCTTCGGAAGTTCGTTTTCTATCAGTGGAACGGGTCTGCGTGGGAGCGTCGGGACGACGAGGCTTTTTTTGAGTCTCAAACCCCTGCTCAGCCCCTCGTTTTTTACGTCCATGGGAACCGTACTGAGGTAAACACTGCGGTGATGCAGGGGCTTTCTGTACTTCGACATTTTGAAACGGATCATCCGGCGAGGCTCGTGATCTGGCGCTGGGATGCTTCACGTGTCGCGCACCGTCCACGGATCGAGTTTTCCACAAAAGCTCATTTTGCCGACTATCAGGGCTTTTATCTTGCCAAGATGCTCGATTCCCTTCGTCCTGATTCTCGCGTCCTCCTTTCGGCCCACAGTTTTGGAGCGCGCACGGTCCTCAATGCCCTGCATCTCCGAGCCGGAGGTTCGTTTGGCGGTAAATTCCTGTCGGACGCGTTTCCGGGAGATTCCTACGTCAGTGAACTTTCATGGAATGATGACTCCCCTTCTGCTGCTGCCTCTGAACGCGGGAAAGGTACTGAACGCGGGAATGGCTCCGATGAGGTGAAAAATAGGCTGCAGGATGAAACGCAGATGGTTTCTTCTACACCGTTAGAGATCAACGTTCTGCTTGTCGCGCCGGCGGTCGGATGCACTGCTCTGGGGTCCGATGGGCTTTTTCCACGTGCGCTGGAATCTGTTTCCGCGCTTCGAATGACGCAGAACACGTCCGATCCGGCTCTGAAATTCTACCCCCTCATGAACGGTCCGGCCCGTCGGCTTCCTGAGGCGCTCGGTTACGTTGGGCCTTCGTGGGCTGACACGAACAGTGAGCTTCAGAAAAAAGTTTCCGTCATTCGTCTCGACTATCCGACGCACCAGTTCATTGAGTACATGACGATGCGTTCCGTACAGAATGCGCTTCATTTCTAAACATCGTCCCTACGGTGAGCGTCCATGTGGGCGATGGGATCGACCGGCGGGGACCTTTAACTGAAAAAACGCGAAAAGGCAAGACACAAAATTCACGAACTGATTTTAAGGATCCCCAGATCCAATTCGTGTTTTTCGTGCCCTGCCTTTTGGCGCGCGTTCAAAATTCACCTTTCCCGTGAGATCCGGTAAAGCTTCCAGAGGCTTAAGGCAACGATGCTCCCGCCAATGAGCAAAGCCGCGATCGTGAAACAGAAACCTTCAAAGAGTAAGTCGGTGCAGCCGTTTCGGTAATCTATAATCGATATATAAAGTCCGAAGATGCCGAAGAGAAAAATTGGCATTCCGCACCCGCACCCGCAGCCCCAGTTTTGTTTGCGGCGTGCTTTTTGTCCGCCTTCCACGATCACTCCGCCATTTAGATGATACTTGACCTCGGATTCCGTAAACGTTTCCTGAAAATGCGTCAACTGCCGAATGTCTGCAACGGCGCTTTGGACGTCGGGAGCTGTTTTCAGCATTCCCATGGCGAGGAGTTCCTCATGCCGTTTTTTTGCGGAGGCCAAGATCTCGCCGACCTGCCGAAATGCCGCGGCCCCCGCTTCCCGAACCTCTTGCGCCCCCTGCTCTGCCTGCGAACTTTGAAGTCCAAAATTGATGCAGTTTTGTTTGTATTGCGTAAGTTTGTTCCGGTACGCAAGGAGGATCGTTTCCATTCGCGGTTTCGAAAAACTGGAAAAAAAGTCTGTGTTTGGTTTGTGGGGCTCGCTGCCAGGTATAGAAAACTGAATCTGCGGTCCATTCGGTGAGTCGCTCATGATGATTTTCGGACCAGAATCAGCATCTCCAGACCACACCGTCGTCTCCTGTTTTACCCATGGAGTCGAGCGGGATCTTTTCGTTTTTTTCTGTGCCTTGGTCTCCGTTCCTGTTTCTGCGAATTCATTTTCATCCGGAGTTTTCAGAGCTTCCGGAGTTTTCAGAGCTTCCGGAGTTTTCAGAGCTTCCAGCGCGCGGATGAATTCCTGGCAGGTGAGGAAACGCTGTTTCGGATCTTTGGCCAAGGCTCGCAGGAGGGCGGAGTTTACGGAGTCGGGAAGTCCGTCGATGGGGTCCGGCTGAACGTTCAGGATGCAGTTGGTGAGGATCGCCGGATCGTCTGCAACGAACGGCAAATGCCCTGAAAGAAGCTCGTACGCAGTCACGGCGAGCGCGTACTGGTCGCACTGTGCGTCCTGCGGCTTTCCCTGGAACTGTTCCGGACTCATGAACGGCACCGTTCCGCTGGTTCCGGGAGGGGGAGGCGTTCCCTCACTCATCGAAATACGCGAGAGTCCCGACCGAAACGCAGCCTGACCAAAATCGATGAGCTGGACGCTCCGGATCCTGGAAAAATCGAGACTCCCGTCCTTCAAGCGCCCCATTTCGAGCATGATGTTTCCCGGCTTCACGTCCCGGTGAATGAGGCCCTTTCCGTGCGCATAGTCCAACGCCTCCGCGACCGGACGCAGGATGGAGACGGCCAGCTTCAGCGGCATGGTTTTCCCGCAGTTCAGGAATTTCTGAATGAAGAGAAGATTCAGCGTCAGACCGTCAAGAAATCGAAACACGAGGTACGGCCCAAGCTCCGGATGACGGCGCATTCCGTAAAGCGGGCAGATGTTTTCGTGGTGGAGCGCCTCGATCTTGCGAAACGTGCCCTCCACGCGCAGAAGCTCTTCCTCGTAGATGAGAAGGTCCCGCGGCACGAATTTCAGCGCGACGAACCGTTTTTCGTCCTGCCGGTACGCTTTCCAAACTTCCCCAAGCCCGCCTCGCCCAAGACGCTCCGTCAGCTCGAATCCGTCAAACGTCACCCCGGACCGTAACGGATTTTCAGCCTCCGACGGCATGGAAAAAGTCGCCTGAGTGTTCATCGAAAACGAATCTTCAGACTGCATGATCTCCTCCTCTCATTTCTTTTCTGACTTTTCGGCAAGTGCATACCAACTACCGCAGGAAACTTACCGCTGATCTTCTGGAAGGATCCCGGACATTTTTTCGTCCAGGCTGTCAAGAAACCCGGGAAGCGCAGAACTTTTTCCCTCGGTTTGCGGCGGTTCCTGCTTCGGGATGGCAGCGTCTTCCTGCACGCGCTCGATGAAAGTGTCCCGGATCGAGCTGGCCAACGCTTCCGAGTCGAGATCCGAGTCTGGATCCGCTCCTGCATTTCCAGCCGAGTTCCCTACCGAGTTCCCCGCTGAGTTCCCAGCTCTGGACGCCGTTCCAGTTCGTACGCTCTCAAGACTCTCCGAAATGGCGTGGGTCCCCTTTTGGGCTTGGACTTCCTGACTGAATTCCGCGAGAACGACCAGGTAACGGGCACTTCGGGAGTGCGTGACGGCGAGGCGAGTCTGCGGGAATTCCGTCAGAAACCAGGCGAAGATCCAGCAGACGGCTAAACTGAAACCCGTTCCGTAAACCATTCCCAGAATGCGATTCCAGGTCATGAGCCGCTGTTTTTCGACGAATCGCTCCAAAATGTTCATGAACTGGTGCACGAGCATGGAAATGAGCGCGAAAAGGACGAAAAAAGCTAGACTGCGCGCGATCCAGGATGGTTCCAGACCACAGAGTTTCAACGCACTTTCCTGAAAATGGCGTGCTCCCCAGATGCCGGAGACCGTCGCGAGCAGGAACGCAAACGACGAAAGGAATCCGCGCAGGAATCCCCAGACCATCCCGACGGCCAGAAAAAGGAGGATCGCCAGATCAAACCAGTCTCGCGGCGTCATTTTCTCACCAGCTCCCGGCTATCCAGCCAAATGGTCACGGGCCCGTCGTTCGTGAGTGAGACTTCCATCATCGCACGAAATTTCCCCGTCGCGACGTGAAATCCCTTTTCGCGGAGGTACTCGACGAACGCAAGGTAGTCACGTTCCGCCTTTTCAGGAGGCGCGGCTTCCGTGAAGCTGGGACGGCGGCCTTTGCGGCAATCCGCGTAGAGCGTGAACTGGCTCACGACGAGGATCTCACCGCCAACGTCTGCGAGCGAAAGATTCATCCGCTCTTCCGGATCTTCAAAAATGCGCAGCCCCGCCATTTTGTCGGCGAGTGCCGTCAAGTCCGTTTCCGTATCGTCTGCCGCGACGCCGAGAAGGACCAGGATCCCCGTTCCGATCTCTCCGACCAGTTCACCGGCGACGCGCACGCTGGCGGATGAAACTCTCTGAATGCACGCTCTCATGGAAAATCTCTCTTCTTTTTCTTTTCGTCTCTTTAGGAGCTCATGCGTTTTCCTGCACACGCGGCAAGACGAAACGCAAGCACTCCCCTGCTCTGCCCCGCACTCTGCTCAAGTGAACTACTTTTTCTTTCTTTCCGGTTCCTGCACTTCCATCGTTTTCTCCGACGGCTCCATAGCCTGAATGTCCTCTTCCGCTTTCCGGAATTCTTTCTCCAAATACGCGATCCCCTGGAAGATCTCGACGTGACTCCACGGCAAACGCATTTCCGGCGTACGCGGAGTGTGGAGGAAAAGCTCCAGATCGATGCCGCACTCTTCCAGCGACTCCCACCAGATGTCCGGCTGGAACTGGTCGCTCCATGAATCGAAACGCGCACCTTTTTCCCACGCTCGCAAAATCGCGCGTCCAAGCGTTCGGTCCCCGCGGCAGAAGACGCCCTCAAGGAGACTTCCGTTTACTTCATGGTATTTGAGCTGGATCCATCCGGGCAGTTTTCGGAAACGGAGGTACCGCTGCGCCTGCACGATGTACTCACGGCGCGCCATCGGGAACCACTGAAGCGGAGTCTGCGGTTTCGGAACGAGATTCGAAACGCTCACGACCACCGTTGGAAATCTCCCGGAGACCTCTTTTCCAAGATTTCCGATCTTCCGCGCCAGCTCGATCATGCCGTCGATGTCCTCGGCACGCTCTCCAGGAAGGCCGACCATGAAGTAGAGCTTCACGCGCTGAAATCCATTCTCGAACGCGATCCGGCACCCCGCCATGAGATCGTCGTTCGTGACCCGCTTTCCGATGACCCGCCGCATATCGTCGCGAGCCGCTTCCGGGGCGATGGTCAGTCCACTGTGGCGCTCCGTGGAAAGCGTTTCGCCGACTTCCGCAAGATGCTCATTCACGCGCAGGCTCGGCACGGAGACCGAGACGTTTTTCGGACGCATTTCCTCACGAAGCTGCGTCGCCAGCTGCTCGAACCACGGGTAGTCACTGGTAGAAAGCGAAAGAAGCGAGATCTCGCAGTGTCCCGTGTTCGCAACGGCCGCCCGCGCACTGGCGAGCAGATTCTCCGGCTTGCGGGAACGTACTGGACGGCGGATCGGATTGCTCTGGCAGAATCGGCACTGCCAAGGGCAGCCGCGCATGATCTCCAGCGCAATGCGGTCCTGAACGGCAGAAACGTTCGGCACGATCGGCTTCTCCGGGAGCGGGAAATCGTCCAGCTTCTGCACGACCGCCTGCGTGATCTTCGCCGGGATCTCCTCGGACTCTGGGTACGGTATCTCCAGCCCGTTCTCGACCCGGTGCGTGAAACAGGCCGGCACGTAGAGCCACGGGAATTTCTTCGCGATCTTGCGCAGATTCTCTTTCCGCGAATTCCCCGGCTCCGACTGAAGCGCAAGCCACTCCTTCGCCAGCGCCAAGTCCGCTTCCTCACCGTCCCCCATGACGAACGCGTCGATGAAATCGCTCATCGGTTCCGGATTCTGCACGCACGGACCGCCCGCAATGACGAGAGGATCCTTTTCTCGGCGTTCAGATCGCAAAAGCGGGATCCGGCCAGACTTCAAAACCGTCAGAACGTTCGAGTATGCCAGCTCGTGCTGAAGCGAAAAGCCCAGAACGTCAAACTCGAAAAGCGGCGTGGTCGTCTCGAGAGAGCAAAGCGGCAGATCGTGCTCCTCAAGCAGTTTCTCCATGTCGCGCATCGGCGCAAAAACGCGCTCGCAGTACCAATCCGGATCCTGATTGATCGCCGAGTAAAGGACCTGGATCCCATGGCAGCTCATGCCGATCGCGTACGTGTCGGGGAAACAGAGGCAAAATCGGCCTTGGACCGATGCGGGATCTTTGACCGTCATGTTCAGCTCACCGCCAACATACTGACCGGGAGTCTGGACCTGCGGAAAAATCGTATGACGAAGGATTTCAGAATAGTTCATGGGACTCTTTTTTCTTTGGGGAAAATTTCTTGGGAAATGTTTCTTGGGAAACGTTTCTGAATTTCTGGCATGCGGAAGAAATCCAGACTGAAAAAACGCAAAATCGAATCTAGTATACCAGATTTCAGCCGTTTTGCCTACCCCCCGGCACGGCAATTCAATGAAAAAAACGAGGAACTCAGGCAAAAAATCAGATTTTTTCCAAGAAACAGACGGCTCGCAGAAACACACTGATCTTAAACGCCCCAAAGCGTGTGTTTCCGTGCGTTCCGTGAAATTCGCATCAGGAAACTTTCACGGCCTTTCCTCCTGCCTTTTCTGTGAGTTTCTGCGGCACTCACGTCCTTCAACTCACGTCCCTCAACTCACGTCCCTCAACTCACGTCCCTCAACTCACGTCCCTCAACTCACGTCCCTCAACTCACGTCCCTCAACTCACGTCCCT
>SUVI01000110.1 GCA_015062085.1 Planctomycetaceae bacterium | reverse complement strand
GCGTTTCTGGTAGGCACGGACCTGATCCGGCGTCTGAAGGGCTTCGTAGTTGGTACGCCACGTCTTTTCTGCGTCGATCACTTGCGGCAGAAGCCACTGGAAGACCATATTGCTGCGCTTGACGGCACTGCCTTCCGCTTCCGTACCCGAAAGGACACGAAGATTTTCAGGGAGAAGATTGGACTTCAGGGAATTCGGAACTTCCGCAAAAAGCGCGGAACTGCCTGCAAGCATCACGCAAAGGAGCGTAAAGACTGCAAGAAGCAGAGGGTGGGTCGATTTTTTCATGATTTTTCTTTCCTGAAAAAAGGTTGGTGAAATAAAATTTAGTTTCTTTTGGTGGACTCGGTTTCCCGAATCGTTGTTTCGAGCGTCTTGTCCGCGGCCGGTTTCCCATCAAGGAAAAGTTCGGCGTGTGCTTGGAAGGAACCGCTTTTCAGGGCTTTGATCTCGATCTGGCATGAGATCATTTCACCTGCCGGGATCTCGGGGATCGGAGCGAACTTGAGCGTACCGAGTTCGGAATCGATGCTGACTTCCGTTGGACCGCGGATCGTGTCTTTTTGGATCTCGACGTTTTCAGACGGAAGCGCCAGCATGATCTCTGTGTTTCGAATGACGTCATTTGTCGTGTTCGTGATGTTTAGCGTGTAGGTAAAGAGGTCACCGGTCCGAAGCTCGGGAGCCGAGGCTTTTAGGGTGATCGAAAACTGGGAATTGCCGCCGCTGTCGTCATCCTGCAGCTCACCAACCGTTGGGGACGTTGGCGGTATCGGTGTCGCGGAGTGCCGTGTCGGAGAACTGGAAGTCGTTTTTTTCGGACTTTCCATTGGGTCTGGAGGATCGGCAGGTGATCGGGCTGCGGTGGCCTCCGGCGTTGGAATGTCGAGGGAGTCCGAAAGTTCCAGCGAGTCGGGAAGTGTCTCTGGCTGCGTGTCTGTGGGGCCTGCTGAAGGGGAAGCGGCATCTGCAGGAACGGGATCGGATGCTGCAGCGTCTGGCAGAATATCGGACGGAAGAGCGCCAAAGTCATCTTCTGCCGGAGTTTCTCCCAGATCCGGAGTTTCAGCAGACGGAGTTTCTCCCAGATCCGGAGTTTCTCCCAGATTCGGAGTTTCAGCAGCCGGAGCGGCCGTACTGTCGGTCGTATCGTCCACACTGTCTGTGGTGTTTTGCGTTGGCGTTCCAGAGCCATTTTCCGAATAGCTTGAGGGTGTTTCGGCGGACGCGGGGGCCTCCTTGACTTGAATGCGGGCCTCACACTGGTACTCTTTTCCATTCGGCAATTTTAGTTTTACGTAAACGCTTTGCGTTCCCGGTTCGACTGCCAGAAGTTCCGTGTGGATATACTGTTCGACATTGGGGTCCATATCGAAACGGCGCTGGATGGAGTAAACGTTTTGTGAGGAGCGGGTGTGGATCCCCCTGCTTGTGTTCAGATAGATCTTGATGTTTTTGAGAGCTAGAGCCGTTCGGTTGGTGATCGGGATCTCGAGCGGGAAACTTTCGCCCGTCTGTACTTCAGCCGGAGCGATCAGAGTCAGCTGTATCTGGTCCGAGGGATTGGGACGCGGAGTTACCGGAGCCGTTTTGGGAGACTGTGCGGCGATCTCCGACATTTTAGGAGCCGGATCAGCAGCTGCGTTGGAATTGGTTTCCGCGTTGGAGTTGCTTCCCGCGTTGGAGTTGCTTCCCGCGTTGGAGTCGGTTTCCGGTACGTAGACACTGTCATTGGGGAGTGTCGGCTGCGGAAGCTGTGAGTCGGAAGGGGTGGATGGCGTGGAGGGCGAGAGCGCGTTTTCCGCGGAAGTTCCGTCTTCATGCGGAGCCGGGAGAGCCTCCGTTTGGGGAATGCTTTCTCCAGCACTTGGCGCAGGTCCGTCATTCGGCATGGCCGGCGTGAAGGGGGAGGTGTCGCTTCCGGCGCGAACGGCGGCGGAGGCTTCGATCGTCTGTTCGCGTCCCATCTGCTGGATCTGGAGCTGCGCGTAGGAAATGTGCGTTCCCGGCTGCTCGACGAGGTAGGTCAGGTCGATCGTGTAGGAGGAGTGCGGCTCCAAAACGTCGATGAGCCATTGGCGTCCCTCGGGTGAATCGTGTCCCGGCGGAACTGCCTTTTTGAGCGTCAGACCCGGCAGCGCAAGATCGGAGATGCGCAGATTTCTGATCGGCTGGTCGGTCAGATTCGTTACGGAAATGAGTCCGGGTACCGCGGAGCCGATGAACGTGTTTTCCGGAAGCGTCTTTACGATGCTGACGAGATTCGGTTTCCAGCGGAAATTGAGCTGCGATTCCTGGACGAGTACCGGTTTGGGGAAGTTTTTGTCTTCGGGATGGATGATCTGGACGGAAACGCGAGTCACTTCTTCCTGTGAAACGGTTTGATGCATCTCGATCCGCGCCTCGCCGTTCTCATCCGTGTAGACTTCAAGCATCTGGTTTCCGTTTCCAAGTACCGCAGAAGAATTGCCGCAGATCTCGTAACGTACGCGCCATCGAGAGAGCGGCTGCTGGTCGGAGTTTCGGCGCAGAGCCGTCGTCAGTGTGTATCGGCTTCCGAAATCCAGTACTTTTGATTCCGGAAGTTTGACTGCTGCATCGATCCAGAAAATACATGCCTGCCGACTCTGCCCAGTCGCGCTCTGAATGTACGGAGCGTGAGCGGAAACGTGTGTGACTCCTTCCCGCGGAGAGCTTACGGAGATCCATGATTCGCCGCTTCGGACTTGAATGTCGTCGTTGGGATTTGGGGTGCCGCGATCGAGAATGGTGCCGGAGCGCAGCGTCGTGGTGACGGCCTGCGTGTCGGAAATGATCTGGGGTCTCACAAAATCGAAAACCAGAATGTTGGAAAGGTCGCGTTCCTGGATCCGGGAAAAATGTCCGACGCTTTCAGGAGCGATCCGCCAGTCGATGCGCTGGTTGGTGCGCAGGTAACCGGTCTGGTCACGAACTCCGGCTGTCAAGATGACCTGTGAGCCGGGGAGTGCGATCGAAGTCGGAGGGCCAAGCAGAAGATCCATCGTTCGGAAATCGGAATTTTGCGGTGACTGCGCGGGAACCACGGTCGTCATTCGGGTCCCTTGAGGTTCCTCGGAAACGGTGCGGAGCCCTTCCCGAAACGGTGAGACTGTGCGGGCGTCTTCCTGCGTCGTACCCTGTGCGGCTGCCGTGTTGGCCGACGGTACGGAGCCGGTACTGGTTGCCGGGAGCGCAGTGGTTGCCGGGAGCGCAGAGGGAGCGGCAGCGTAAGGATCTTCCGCGGGAAGGTCTGCAGCGGCTGGAAAATGTACGGAATGTGACTGTGCAGAAAGGGAGACTGGTATTCCGACTGTCCCCCAAAGGACTGTTCCGAAAACTGCGAATAAAAAAAGGCTGAAAAAATTTTTCAGACGGAAGTGTTTCATGATGAAATTCATCCGATCCTGGGTTTGATTCTGAACCTGCACTCATACGGTATCTTTATTCTATCATACTTTGCCGAAGTAGAAAAGGGCCGAAGGGAAGAATTTGTCGAAATTTTACGATTTTTCTTTTTGAATTTGAAAGAAACGGCAAAATTTTAGGAAGAAAGGGGAAAATCTGCTTGACTTTTATGCTGAATCAGGTAAAATGATAAAATCGTAGAGAATTTTGAAATGTTTGGGACCGGGATATTTGGATCCGGGAGAGCGGCAGGCCGGAAATGGAGCGTTTTGGGAGTTCCGTGCGCGCTGGAAGCCGTTTTTGTGCTGAACATTTCCTTCAATTCCTTGAGATTTTCTCATTCCCCGGGGTTTCCCAAGAGATTTTCCAGAATTTCCCATTTTTCCTAAGAATTTTTCCAAGAATTTTCCTGATTTTTCATGAGTACGAGTCAAATCACGCTCCTTCAGGATGCGTTTCAGAGATCGGTCGTCATTTTTGACGGCGCGATGGGGACGGAACTTTACCGGAACCACATTTTCACGAATGCCTGCTTTGATGAGCTGAATGTTTCCCGTTCGGATCTGGTCGTGAAGATCCACGCCGGCTATTTGGATGCCGGAGCGGAGGTCCTCACGACGAACACGACGAGCGCTAACGCGTTTTATCTTCAGAAATTCGGTTTTGCGGATCGTGTCGGCGAGATCAATGCCGCGGGGGTCCGAAATGCGCAGAAGGCCATCGCGGAGTTTCGGGAACGGAATCCGAAAAAGGCGGAAAAGCCGCTCTTCATCGCTGGAAGTGTCGGGCCGCTGATGGGGGCGGAGTCGCTCACTTTCGAGCAGTCGCTCAACATCGTGATGGAGCAGGTGCTGGCGCTTTACCGTGCCGGCGCGGACTTCATCATGTTTGAGACGCAGACGAACGCGGACGCTATGATGGCTGCGGAGTATGCTGTTCAGAAGATCGAGGAGACGGAAGGGGTGAAGATCCCGTTCATTTTGTCGTTCCGTCCGTACGTGAAAGGCGGACCGGCGCACTGCTGTGCGGATGCGGAGTGCGGAAATTCGGAACCGATCGGCGAAATGGTGCAGAAATTCCAGTCTGCGTGCCGGGAACGTCAGCTTCCGAGACCGTTTGCGTACGGCATGAACTGCGGACTGGGGCCGGATGAGATGCTCGAGGCGGTGCAGGAAGTGGTTTCGCTTCTGGATCTCCCGCTCGTAGTGCAGCCGGAAGCCGGGTCGCCGCGTAAAGTGGAGGTGCGTTCGATCTCCATGACGTCGCCGGAATTCTTTACGGAGTACGCAAAACGTTTCATCGATCTTGGCGTGCGCGGAGTCGGCGGATGCTGCGGGATCGGGCCGGAGCATATTTTGGAAATGGCGCGTTCCGTGAAACCGCTGGCCAATGCGCGTCTTGCGGACGTTCGTGAGGGTGCGCTGGATGCGAAGTCGGTCCTTCTTGATCCTGTGCCGCTTGCGGAGCGTTCCGCTTTGGGACGGAAACTCGCGGAGGGCACGTGGCTGACGAGCGTGGAACTCGTGCCGCCGCGCGGATTCGATCTGGCTCCGACGGTCGAGAAATGTCTCCGGCTCAAGGCGCTGGGCGTGGACTGCATCAATATTCCGGACGGACCGCGCGCAAGCTGTAAAATTTCGCCGATCGTGGCGGCGGAGCGGATCCAGAGAGAGACTGGTATGGAGACGATCCTGCATTTCTGCTGCCGGGACAAAAATCTGATCGGCATGATGGCGGATCTGCTCGGAACGGCAGCCTGCGGGATCCGGAACATTCTGTTCATCACGGGGGATCCGCCGAAGTTGGGCGAGTATCCGGACGCGACCGGCGTTTTCGATACGGATTCGGTCGGCATGACGCGCATCCAGCAGAGAATGAACCGCGGTGTGGATCTGGCCGGCAAGCAGCTCCCGCAGCAGACGCAGGCCGTCACGGGAGTCGGGATCGATCCGAACGCGCTGGACATGGAGCGGGAGATCGCGCGTTTCTTCCGGAAAGTGGAGGCCGGGGCGGAATTCGCCATCACGCAGCCGGTCTTTGACGCGGACGTCCTTTTACGGACCATGGACCGGATCGAATCGGCGGGGATCCCGATCATCGCGGGGATCTGGCCTCTGGCGAGTTACCGGAATGCGTTTTTCATGAAAACGGAAGTTCCCGGCGTTACCGTTCCGGATTCCATCATGGAGCGTATGGAGCGTCACGAAAAGAAAGAGGACCAGCAGGCGGAGGGGATCGCGATCGCACGGGAAAGCATCGAGAAGATCCGTCACCGAATGGCAGGGATCCAGGTCTCGGCGCCGTTCGGAAATATCGACATCGTGTCGCGTGTGCTTGACGGATTCATTCGCTGAATCGGCAGTCGGAAGGAGAAGCAGAAAGACCGTTGAAGGAGCGTAGAGTCTTCGTTCCTGCTGACAGAAAAGGAAAGAAAAGATGATGAAGTTTGTGCCGAATTTTTTCAAAAACGCGCCGCCAAGCCGTTGGCTTCAGCTCATTTTTTGGCTTTACCTCCTTTTTCTTTCTTTTCTGCTCATTGTGCACAATCCGTTTGCATATGTGCCGATCGATGAAGAACTTGCCGAGAAAGGTTTCGGTCTCTCGCTCAGTCCGCACGTGCTGTCGTTTCTGCTTCTTGCAGTATTGGGACTTTGTGCACGGTTTCGGCATCCCGGCCGGCTTTACCTTGGACTGTTTCTTTATGCCGGTCTGACGGAACTGCTTCAGGGGGCACTTCATCCCTGGCTGGGCAGGTACTGCGATCTGATCGATTTCGCCGATAATGTACAGGGATTGCTCTACGGCGGTCTGGGCTGGTGGATCTCGAACGCGGCTGGACGCTTTTTCCGAAAAGGTACCGATCCTGCCGTGCCGCTTTCTCCGGGAGCGGAAGAGGAAAAACGGTCTGAACAGTCAGGAGACGGTGCCGCGGAATGAAAATGGAGCTGGATATTTACGATTACCTTGCGGTCGGAGAACAGACTGCGCGTGAGGCAGGGAAGATCCTGCTTGACTATCTTGGGAAGATCCATGTGCGGGAAAAAGGACGTGCCGACTTGGTGACGGAAGCGGACTTTGCTTCTCAGGAGAAGGTGAAAGAGAGGATCCTGACGGCGTTTCCGGCGCATGGGATCCTAGGTGAGGAAGACCTTCCGGGCACGAGCGCGAAAGGCGGGCCGGGCGTTTACCGATGGATCGTGGATCCGCTTGACGGAACGACGAATTACGTGCACACTTTTCCGAATTTCGCCGTTTCTCTGGCTTTGGAGTTTGATTCCGTGATGCAGGTCGGGATCATCTACGCGCCGATGACGCAAGAGTGTTTCACGGCCGTTCGCGGCGGCGGGGCGTTTCTGAATGGGAAACCGATCCGTACCAGCGGGGTGACGGAGGTGGAAAAGAGCCTTGCTGCTGTGGGATTTCCTCCGGGGGCTGCGGCGGAGAGTCCGGATGTGCGCGCATTCATGAACGTTCTTCCTCGGGCACACGCGATCCGGAGAACGGGGTCGACGGCGCTGAATCTGGCATTTACAGCCTGCGGAAGGCTGGATGCGTCGTGGAATTTCCGCACAAAACCGTGGGACGCTGCTGCGGGAACGCTTTTGGTTCGTGAAGCCGGCGGGTCGGTCCGAAATGTTTACGGC
Source organism: Planctomycetaceae bacterium (assembly GCA_015062085.1). The sequence goes on along the minus strand of SUVI01000110.1, from coordinate 7,778 downwards.
GGACCGTTTTGTGTGGATGACGGCCATTTTTTGGCTGCCGGGACAGAGTGTCTTCGGGAAAATTTTCAGAAACTGATCAACTGATCCGCGAAAGGGAGTTTAGGTGGAAGAAATGGAAGGCAGAGAGAGAAAAATCGCGCTCGTGACGGGCGGAACGGGATTTCTCGGTAAGAATTTTACGGCCTACCTGCTCGAAAAGGGGTGGGAGGTTGTGTGCCTGGTCCGGCCGAATTCGCGGCATGAGCATCTGAAGAGGGAAGGCGTTCGGCTGGTGCTCGGAGATCTCACGCAAATGGACGTTTTGCGTGAGGCCGTTCAGGGAGTGGACGCCGTTTTTCATCTTGCTGCGGCGACGGCGGCGGTCTCTTTTGAAAAGGTGCTTGGGGTCAACTGCTCTGCGACGGAAAATCTGGTGAAAGTCTGCGCCGAGCAGGAGAGACCGCCCGTTTTCGTTTACGTTTCTTCGCTTGCTGCGGCAGGTCCCTCGACGGTCCAGCGTCCGCATGAAGAGAACGATGAGTGCCGACCGGTCTCATGGTATGGAAAATCTAAATTAGCGGCGGAATTCACGCTTGCCCGCTACGCGGACCGGGTCCCGATCTCCATCGTTCGTCCCCCGATCATTTTTGGTCCGGAAGATCACGAGATGCGGAAGTGGATCAATGCGGTCCGGAAGTCCGGCATCTTCTTCATTCCGTTCCTGCGTCCCTTCCGTTTTTCCATGGTCCATTCAGAGGATGTGTCGCAGCTCCTGATCCTTGCGGCAGAAAAAGGGGAGCGGATTCCGTATTTGCCGGATGAGGCGGCAGAGACACTCATTCGCCAGCTTTTTTCGCCAAAGAAGCTAGCCGAGCCTCTCCCAGTCCTGGAGGGCGGACGAGGAATCTACTTTGCGAGTCAGACGGAGCATCCGACGTACGTCGAGATGGGACGGATCTTTGGGAAAGCACTGGGACGGAAATTCACGATGATCCTTCCGGTTTCGCTGCCGGTCATGGGGATCATGTGTCTTGCGATGCATATTCGGGCAAAGCTGACCGGAAAGATCACAACACTGAATCTGGACAAATTCCGCGAGGTGAATGCCGGATCGTGGAGCTGTTCTGCAGAAAAGGCGAGACGGCAGCTCGGATTCCAAAATACTGACTCTCTTGCGGAACAGTGCCGCCGAACTGCCGAATGGATCTGCCGAAACGGTTAGCAGGATCGCGAAAAAGGTTAGCAGGATCGCGAAACGGTTAGCAGGATCTGCCGAAACGGTGTTGGTGTCGCGAAAACGGGAACCTGCGCGGGATCAGGAAGTCAAAAATCAGTCAAGTTCACTCAGGAATGGAGTTTTTTATGTCCGCGGAAATCAAAGTAGTGGAAAGCGAATCGTTACTCGCTGCGCTTGAAGAGCGTCTTTACGTTGGTATGGACGTTGGAGGCACGAAGATCCGCACGTCGCTGGTGAGCGAGTCCGGACGGATCTTTGCACACATGAAAAGGATGACTCCGCGCGACTGCGAGTCGAAAGTGACGGTGGAGGCGATCCGCAGCTCGATCCATGATCTTCTAGAGCGTTTTAAACTTCCGCTCACCCGCATCACGGCGATCGGGATCGCGATTCCCGGAGTCGTGGAACCTGAAAGCGGTCACATTGTCGTGACGCCGAACATGAATCTGACGGGTGTGCCGCTGGGGACGATGCTCAGCGAGCATTTTGGGATCCCCGTTTTCCTCGCAAATGACGGAAATCTCGGAACGCTGGGCGAATCGTGGCTCGGCGCGGCGCGGAGTGCGAAAAGTACGGTCGGCATTTTTGTCGGGACTGGCGTCGGGAGCGGTATCGTGACGAACGACCACCTTTGGACCGGTGCGGGACACGCAGCGGGCGAGATCGGGCACATCGTCGTCTCGACGCCGGTACGGAGCTGGAAAGCCCGGCTCGGCGCACTGCTTCCGACGGGAATTACGCTTGACGGCGGGGGAGAAGATCCGGAAAAGTACCCTGTCTGCGGCTGCGGAAACCGCGGGTGCCTTGAATCCTTTGCGAGCCGGACTGCCATTGAGCACGCGATCCAGGAAGCGGTCGCGGCCGGGATCCCCAGCAACATTACGGAGTTCACGAACGGAGACATTTCCATCATCAAGGCCGGGGCGCTTGCAAAAGCTCTGAAGGCGCAGGACCCGCTCGTCACGGCCATCGTGCACTACACGGCAGAGGTCCTGGCGTATGCGTGTTTGACGGTACGGCACCTGATCGACCCGGAAGTCATTCTTCTTGGCGGCGGCGTCATGGAGGCTTGCCATCGGTACATTCTGCCCGTCATTGAGCAGATCGTCGCGATGGACAAACTTCCGGCTGCGCCTTCTAGGAGACGGATCGTGCTTTCCCAGCTGGGTGACGACGCGGTCGTACTTGGGGCCGTGGCACTGGCGAGAGCTAGAACGAACCACATTGAAGATCCGATGGAAGTTGTGCAGGAACTCTCGGTAGAGCCGGAAGAACTGCGGTGGGATGATGAAGCGCAGACCGTTTGTGTCGGGGCGTGCCCGATTTACTCAGATTTTTGCGTGAATATGCACGGGATCGTTCAGGAGCGCAGAGAAAAAGGAAAGAAAGTCCGCCGGAGCGAGCTGAAGGTCCTTTTTCATGAAGCCCTGACTGGCGAAGTGAACGGTGACTGGGAGCAGTTGGTCCTTGGGGCTCGAGACGTTTTGAACGTGAAGCTGACCCAGAAATCGCTTGATTTTCTCCGTCTCCACGGCATCGCGGTCCAGATCTATCCGCTGAAAGAGGCGGTCGAGGTCCTGCATCAGATGTGGAGAGAGGGAAGGGCGCCAACGGCGATCTTCCTGAATTAGAGTTCCGATTTTTGAAGATTTTATTTAAGGCTGAAAGTTTATGGCAAAAAGAAACGCATCGGTCCCTGCCTATTCCCACGTTCAGAGCATTGGGATCATTGGTGCCGGACTCATGGGACTTGAAATCGCGGCGCTGAACGTTCGTAACTATTTTCCGACCCGCATTTACGATTCCGATCCGGCGATGCTCAAGACGGTCCACGCACGGCTTGCGAAGGAACTGGCGGATGTGGTGGATGACGAAGTTCGTGCGGAGATGCTTTCTCTGGCGGAACCTGGGACGCTGGAAGATCTTGGCGAATGCGACCTTCTGATCGAGGCGATCGTGGAGAAAATGGAGGTGAAGGCGGAACTCTACCAGACGATGAAACCGTACCTTCGGCCGAATGCCATTTTTACGTCGAATACTTCCACGATACCGATCGAGAAACTGGCGGATGTTTTTCCTTATCCGAAGAATTTCGCGGGGCTGCATTTTCTCCATCCTGTCTGGAATCGTGAGTTGGTGGAGGTCATTCCGTCTTCGAAAACGTCAGAGTTGGTGCTTCAGCGTTTGAGCGATTACGCGATCTCTCTTGAAAAAACGCCGCTTTGCGTGAGTGACTGTCCCGGTTTTGTCGTCAACCGTCTGCTTCAGCCGTACCTGAATGAGGGGTTGAAGCTGCTGCTGGAGGGCGTTTCAATGGAGAAAGTGGAGAGGGGCGCGCTGGAATTCGGGATGACGTGGGGACCTTTGCGCATCATGGATGAGATCGGGCTGGATACGGTCATGAATGCCGGAAAGGTACTGTACCTTGCGTATCCGGAGCGGACGACGCTTTCTCCGATCCTGGTCTCGATGCGGAAGAAGAAGCTTCTTGGGCGCAAAAGCGGCGAGGGATTTTATCTTTGGGGTGAGAACTGGCGTGAAAATGTCCACACGCATGACTTTCAGCCGTCCGGGTTCAATCCGGAAGTCCAGAAGCTCGTTGAAAAATGGAGAGATCCAGAGCCGCTGGAGCTTTCGACGGCCGAGATCGGAAACCGGCTTGCCGCGGCGATGGCGGATGAAGCGATTCGGATCTTGGAGGAGGATGTCGTGAGTGACCAGGGCCAGGTCGATATGGCCGCGGTCATTGGGTTGGCTTTCCCCGAGTCGAAACGCGGTCCGATCGCGTGGAAACTGTATGAAGCGGAACGGTGAACCGTGAATGGCTTTTAGAATGTGTTTGAAAAGATCTTCGGTAGAGTTCCGGTCCTGAAAAAATTTCAGGCTGGAGCTTTCCCGCCTCCTGCCTTGCCATGGGTGCCGAATTTCTTTTTTGTTTTGGTTTGTTTGATTTATTTTAATTTGAAAGCTGGCTGGAAAAATGGAAATTGCCCTGTCTTTCTGTTCCCTTTGCCTTTTGCTGGTCGTGGGAAAATTTTTGAGATCCCACATTTCCCTCCTTCGGAAACTTTACCTTCCATCCTCTGTCGTTGGCGGTCTCGTGGGGCTTTTGATCCTTACGTTTTTTTCCGATCATGTTCCAGCTGCGTGTACTGCCGGATGGGGTAAATTGCCCGGTTTTCTGATCTGTGTCGTGTTTGGCGCGCTTTTTCTCGGAATGCAGATCCCGAATCTCCGCGGAATGTGGCGAATGACTGCGAGCCAGGTCTGTTTCGGGCAGGTCTGCGCGTGGGGACAGTATGTCGTTGGGATCGGTTTGACCATATTTTTGCTCGTTCCGTTTTTCGGCGTTAATTCTCTTTTTGGAAACCTTCTGGAGATCGGATTTGAGGGTGGGCACGGAACGGTTGCCGGGTTGGCTGAGACGTTTAAGAATGTGAAATGGGAAGAAGGAAAGGATCTTGGACTCACTGTTGCGACGGGCGGAATGCTCATCGGCGTCATTGGCGGGATGGCGCTGATCAACTGGGCGCTGCGTTGCGGGATCCTCAAAAATGTTCGCCGGATCGAAGATGCCGACCGTCTGGAGCAGCTTGGATTCTATTCTCCGGAAGCGGATAGACCCCATGCCGGAACGCAGACGGTCTACTCGGATTCGATCGATTCGCTTGCCTACCACATCGCGATTTTAGGCATGACTATCCTTGTCGGTCTCGGGATCAAGGAACTCTGCCTACTTGCCGATCCGTTCCTTCCGCCCAAGATGCAGGAAATGAAGATCATGGAGAGTTTACCGCTCTTCGTTTTCTGTATGATCGGCAGTGTGGTCGTGCAGGTATTTCTCGTAAAAACGCGTCTGAACGCTTTTCTAGATCATGGGCAGATCCAGAGGATCGCGGGTGCGTCGCTCGATTTCCTCGTCGTCTCGGCGATTGCCTCGATCCGGCTCGACTTCGTGGCGCAGTACTGGATGCCGCTCCTCATTTTGATTGCGGGCGGTGCGTTCTGGAACTTCTTCTGTGTGCTGGTCTTGGCTCCGCGTTTTTTCAAAAAGGATTGGTTTGAGCGTGCCATTGCAGAATTCGGTCAAATGTCTGGCGTGACGGCTACCGGACTGCTTCTTTTGCGCACGGCAGACCCGGAGAACAAAAGCTGCGCTCTGACGGCATTCGGGAGCAAACAGCTTTTCCATGAACCGATCATGGGCGGCGGATTCTGGACGACCATGGCATTAGTATGTGTGCATCTTTACGGCGGCGTGAGGATGTTCTGGGTCTCGCTCGGAGCGTTCCTTCTCTGTCTCCTCGTTTGGTACCTTTTCTTCCAGGAGACCGAAGAGCCGGAGTACGTCTGAGCGATCCTTTCGTTTTTCCGTTTTTTCTGTCCTTTCGGTAATTGTGTACTTGTTCGCATCGGTTTTTAGTGGTAGAAATTTCGCGGTGGACGGTGCGCAATTACCGGAGGACCTTTTTTTGAGAAAATACACAAAAAATAGAAATGGATATTGACGGGAATGCGTATTCACGTTATCTTGTGTGAATGCTCCTCGTGCGGTCAACGGGGAGTTTTGTGTGTTCAATGGGAAAGGGAGGCGTGTTTTGTACGGTTTTACTGTGCTGGAAAAGAAGCGGTTCAGGCACTCTTTCTATTGGTCCAGTGCAGTGTGGAGTCTCGGAAATGCTTTTGCCGGAGCGATCGTCGTTTTACTCATTCTTTTTCATTTTGGGAAAATGGATTGGGGAACGGCGGCGGTTTGGGCTTTTACTGCTCCGATCGTTGGGAATCTTTGCCGGATCTTTTCTCCGTTTCTGCATGAAAAATTCCAAGATCCGCGTAGACTTTGTATCACATTTTACCGAATGCAGGCTATTTCCCTCATCGCGTCAGTTCTGATTTTCTGGTGTACTCCTGAAAACTCCTCGGTTTTCGTTTGGCCATTTCTGGTCCTGTGGTATACGAGTAATATTTTGGAAAATCTGGCGTACGTAACGCTGCTGGTATGGGCGAGGTCGCTCTTCCACCGAAAGACGCTTGGCCGTTTTTTCGCGTTCCGCGAGTTTTGGCGTCTTATGGGGGAGGTCTGCATTCTCTTTCTGTGCGGTTTTCTTTTGAATACCATCCGCGAGATCTGGTTTGACGGAAAGTTTTCCGATGCGGTTCTTCGGAGCATTTACCCCGGATTTTTGCTGTGCGCCGGTTTTTTCACATGGTGCGGAGCCTCTTTTCTTCAGAAGATCCCGAATAGAGAGAGCTCATCAGCGGAACTCACGTTAAACGAAGAGGGGGGCCGTCCTTCTACGGTCCGAAACTTTCTGGGACTATTGAAAGATCCTGTTTTTCGGCGAGTCATGCTTTACGGGATCCTGTTTGCGTTTTTTACGCAGGCGGAACAACCGATCCGGAGTAAATTTCAGCATTCTATCCTGCATGGCGACGGTCTGGTACTTCTTTGGCTGACCTCCGGCTTGACGCTCGTGACGCGCGGCGGCCAGATGTTTGCCGCACCGTTCGCCGGGCGTATCGTGGACCGATTAGGGACGCTTCGTGTCATGGCGGTGTCGCAGATGATGACTGCGTTTGCGCTTCTTTTTTATTTTTGGGCGGTTTTTGTTCCGGATATTTGGCTTCTCTATGGTGCGTCCGCGGTCTGGAGCTGTTACGTGGGGTTAAATACGGCTCTCCCGAAATTTCTCGTGGAGGCGCAGGACCAAAATCCCCTTTCACGTGCGGCAGTCTACGGTCCTTGCAGTGCTCTGGGAGGGATCGCGGGGATCATTTTCGGAAAGACTCTTCTGAATCACTTTGGGGAGTTCCCGAACACATTAGCGTTTTTGTTCCTAGCTTTTTTTGCACTCCGCCTTTTGCTTTCGCTTCCGCTTTTTTCTGCCGAGCACTGTGCGAAAAGAAAGTAGACCGCCTCTTGTTTTTCTGAGGCTGTACACTTTGGGGAACGGGAGCTTTGCAGTAGAAAAGCACGGACCCAGACAGATCGACGCCGTGCAGATCGACGCCGTGCAGATCGACGCCGTGCAGATCGACGCCGTGCAGATCGACGCCGTGCAGATCGACGCCGTGCAGATCGACGCGGATCCTGTGACTATGCAAGAACATTCGGGCTGTTAGCCAAAAATGTACCAGCTTTCGTACACAGTTTTTGAGCACAGTTTTTGAGCTTCGAGTTTTTTTTGTATGAAATGATGGAATTTTTTTAAAATTTTAAAATTTTTTGCAAAATTTCGTTGACTTATATATGTGTGCGAGTATAATAAATTGTTGTTTTTAAATCGTTGTCAACGTGAAGATACTGACTGTCCTTTTTTAAGGGGGAACAAAAATGTTTCATCGCCAATTCCTAAAATTTTCCTCATTGCAAGATGCAGCGTTTCGTTTTTCCGTTTGTTTTCTTTCCTGTTTTGGTTTTACAGCATTGGGGACAGCCTCGACGATCTACTATGCCGGTTCGGATCTTGGAGTCAGCGGTCAGGACAGCACGAATGCCGCGATCCAGTGGGCGAACGCGAACGTTCCAAAGAAATTCGACCGGGAAGGAGACGGCGTTTTC
>SUVI01000109.1 GCA_015062085.1 Planctomycetaceae bacterium | reverse complement strand
AGCCCAAGTTCCTCGAAAACGCCGTAATCGAATTTTATCTGGGCAGTATTGCCCGCGACTTTGAGCATTCCGGAGTTCTGATTCCAGCCGTCGTATTCCAGACCGCCGGAAACGATCTCCGCATTACTGGAAAATGCAGTCAGCGGACGGTAGCCGTACGGGATCTGACCATTCATCAGCTGGCCGCCGATCTTGCCCTCCGTATAGTTACTGAATGATTCGGAAATGAACGGGTAGTATTCCGTGAATCCCTTGATCGGCGAGTAGTCGAAAACATCCGAAAACGCCGTCGCGGCCGTGAGGTTATCCCACGTCGTTTTCGTGTCCGCGCCGGAAGCGAGACGGATGCGCGTCGTCCAGTTCGTCGTGGTCGCGACCTCCGCGAGCGGCGAACGCACATCAAAAATCGTCGGCGTCGTTCCTTCCTCAAAAGCCCAGACCGCTTTTTTGCCTGAGACGTAATCGTTAAGCGCGATCAGTGTGTACGTCTGCCCCTGAACGACCGGAGTGGACGAGATCTTTCCCGACGCGATGCCGAAGTGTCCGTTACTGCCGCCCGGCATACCGAGAAAGTGACGTTCGGAGCCAAAATCATACCACGAGAGACCGCTCCATTTCGACGTATCGCCGAGGACCGTGTATTCTACGGACGCAATGACCATTCCTTTACTCTGGAACGCCGCGTCATTCTGTTCCGTCGGATGGAAACAGATCATCGGGGTGTCTCCCTGCGTGACCAGCTTACCATTCTCGATCTTAACGGTTCCCATCCATTCGGCACTGGTTTCCGCTCTCGCGCCGGTGGACGGATTGTAGTTCCAGCCGTACTTTCCGCCGTCGAAATCATCAAAACCAATGATCTCGGCATTTACCGAAGCGGTCCCCAACGCACAGCCCAGCGCAATCAGCGCCGCCGGAAGGATATGAAAAAATCTCGAGTTCATTTTACATCCTGATAATTTCTAAAATTTTGATTTGATAAATACTATTTCAAGTAGTTTATATTTTAATACAGGAAAATGCAATGTCAAGAGGATTTACTTCGAGAGGAAAGTTTTTTAAGGATTTTTTAAATATTTTGCCGATTTTACAGTTTGGGGAATTCATTTTGCTTGAGTTTTAGGGCGGGCTGCAAATATTTTCACATCTTTTTCAGATAGAATGGTAAGTATCAGTTTTTCTGGATCTTGAATATTTCCTTCTCTCCGCGTTGGGACCCCTTGAAAAGTTTTGGAAATGGTGTATACTGACTTTTTTAGTTCGTTTTTCCTTTTTTCTTCTTTCCTCGGGCTGCCGAGGAATCAGAGAACCGTTCGGAAGGGATCGCCAAGATGGAAATCAATCGCAATGAATATCGTAATCCGCTGATCTCGCGCTACGCTTCGAAAGAAATGAGCGCGATCTGGAGTGAACAGCGAAAGTTCAGTACATGGCGCCGGCTGTGGGTCGCGCTTGCGGAAGCGGAAGCGGAGATGGGGCTTCCCATCACGGAAGAGCAGCTGAACGAGCTGCGTGCGCATGTGGACGACATCGATTTCGCGCTGGCGGATCAGTACGAGCGGAAGCTGCGTCACGACGTCATGGCGCACGTGCACACGTACGGCGACGCCTGCCCGAATGCGAAGGGGATCATTCACTGGGGCGCGACGAGCTGCTATGTGACCGACAATACGGACGTGATCCTGATCCGCGACAGTTTCCGGCTCATCCTCGCGAAACTTCTCGACGTGATGCGCGCACTGGCGAAAGCGGCGAAGGAGTACCAGAACCTTCCGTGTCTTGCCTTCACGCACCTTCAGCCTGCGCAGCCGACGACGCTTGGAAAGCGCATCTGCCTGTGGCTCTACGATCTGGTGATGGACCTCGAAGATCTTGAGCACCGCATGGCTCTTCTGCGTACGCGCGGTCTGAAAGGGACGACGGGGACGCAGGCGAGTTTCTTCTCGCTCTTTAAAAATGACGGCGCGAAAGTGCGCCAGCTGGAAGCTCTCGTCGATAAAAAGATCGGTTTTGAGTCCTCTTTTGCCGTCACGGGTCAGACCTATCCCAGGAAACTGGACGCACAGGTCGCGGACGTGCTTTCGGGCATCGCGCAGTCGGCGCACAAAATGGCGACGGACCTGCGTATCCTTGCGCACCGCAAAGAATGCGAAGAACCGTTTGAAAAGAACCAGATCGGCTCGAGTGCCATGGCGTATAAGCGGAATCCGATGCGCAGTGAGCGTATCTGCTCGCTGGCCCGTTTCGTCATGAGCGTCCAGTCCAGCCCCGGAATGACGCTGGCGACGCAGTGGTTTGAACGGACCCTGGACGACAGTGCGAACCGCCGTCTTGTTCTTCCTCAGGCGTTCCTGGCTCTGGATGCGATCCTGATCCTTTACCGGAATGTGATCGACGGAATGGTCGTTTACCCGAAAGTCATCGAAAAGAATCTTCGTGCGGAACTCCCTTTCATGGCGACGGAAAACATCATGATGGCCGCGACGGCGGCGGGCGGCGACCGGCAGGAACTGCACGAGCACATTCGTCAGCACTCGCAGGCGGCTGCGGCAGTCGTGAAGCAGGAAGGCGGCGAAAACGACCTGATGGCACGTCTGGAAGCGGATCCGATGTTTGCGGGAGTGGATCTTGGATCTGCACTGGAACCGTCGCTTTACGTTGGCCGTGCACCGCAGCAGGTCGATGAATTCCTGGATGAGATCATGTCGCCGATCTTCGAGAAGTACGCCGACGTGACCTCGCAGGAAACGGAGATCTTCTGCTAGTCTTCGTTTGAAAGAACCCGATTTGAAAAAATGAGCCGGTGAGGAACCTTTCCCCGCCGGCTGTTTTTTGAAATCACGGATTCTATTTTTGTTGAGAGATCAACGGAGGAAAGACTGCGAGGCATTTTCCTTCTGCATCCATCAAGAAGACCTGAAACTCTTTATTTTCTGCCTCTGTAGGGATCGTGATTGCCTGTAGGAACGGTTTGTCGGGTGAGAGAGAGATGGTTTGGGAAAAAATCTCCTCTCCATTCTGAAAAACGAGAGCCTGGGCATTTCGAAAAAATGATTTGGCTTGGAATTTTATCTGTATAATATCTTCTGACTTCCGTTCAAAATGAATGAAGATTCCGTTTTTTTGTGCATTGTTTTGAAGATCGTTTGTTTGTGGGGAGGGGCTCTGAGCGAAAATTGTTCCAAATATTCCGTACAGGAGGAAAAGTGACAGATATTTTACAGATGATTTCATTTTTCATACTCCCAAAATGGTTCCATTTGTGAAATGAAAGGACGTTTTTTTATTTTATCAATCTTTCCTTTAAAGTCAAGGATTCCTCCAAAGAAACTTCCCTTTTTTTCGTGCAGCCTTCCTTCCGGCTCTTTACGAAATCGGGAAATCTGGTAAAATGGAGTCCAGTATATTTCGTTTTGTTTGGAATTTTTCCTGTGCTGGAGAATGTGAGGTCCGCGATGTGTGCGTTTTTGCCTGTTTTGGCGATCGGAGTTTTTCTGCTTCTGGCGTTCGGTCTGTCGGAAAATCGGAAGGCTGTTCGTTGGAAGGCGGTCGGTTCCTGCTTTCTCGCAGTCGTTCTTCTTGCGGTCTTTTTTATTCGGACGCCATGGGGGGTGAAAGTTCAGGAAAAAAGCGGCGTCGGGATCACGCTGCTCGTGGAGTGTGCCGACGTCGGAACGCGCTCTCTCTTTCATTCTGAGCTGATCAGCGGACAGTATGCCTGTGCCGCATTTTCGGTCCTTCCCTCGATCATTTTCATCGGAGGGCTGACGGCGATCCTCTTTCATTTGGGAGTCCTTCAGTTCCTCATTCGTATCCTCGCGGCGGTCGTGACGCGGGTCGCCGGGATCACCGGGGCGGAGGCTCTCATCGCGGCAGCCAACATTTTCCTCGGAATGGTCGAGGCCCCGTTTCTCGTTCGGCCGTACCTCGCGAAATTCACCCGCTCGGAGCTTTTCTGCATGATGACGTGCGGAATGGCCACGATCGCCGGGGGAGTCATGGTCGCGTACGCTTCCATGCTTCAGAAAGCCGGAACTCCGCCGGGACATCTCGTCATTGCGTCGATCTTGTCGGTCTTTTCGTCGATCATTCTGGCAAAGGTCATGGTCCCGGAGACCGAAGAGACGCAGTTCACCGGCCAGCTTGAGAAGATCCCCCGCCAAGATGTGAACTGCCTGGATGCAGCGTGCCGCGGTGCGTCGGAAGGTACGATGATCGCGCTGCACGTGCTTGGGATGCTTATCGCGTTCGCGGCCCTGGTCGCTTTTGCGAATGTGCTGCTCGGGTGTTTCGGTGAGGTCGGCGGCTCGGAACTGACGCTTCAGCGCATTTTCGCGTGGATCTTCTCTCCCATCGCGTTCCTGCTCGGGATCCCGTGGTCCGAATGCGGTTTCGCCGGCCGGCTTTTGGGAGAGAAGATCGTCCTGAACGAGTTCATCGCGTACATGGACATGACGTCGGCGGAGAACCTGACGGCCCTGAGTGACCGGTCGCGGATCATTTTGACGTACGCATTGTGCGGATTCGCGAACCTTGGCTCGCTCGCCATCATGATCGGCGGCATCAGCACCCTGATCCCCGAACGCCGCAGCGAAATGGCCCTCCTCGCCTTCCGCTCCCTCCTCGCCGGTACCCTCGCCATCCTCACCAACGCCGCGCTCGTCTCTCTCCTGTCGGCATAGAACGGAGTAAACTGGTGCGCGTTGCGGTTTTCCTTTTTTTGTAATGTACGGATATGTTTGAAAATATTGAAAGTATTGAAAATATCGTCGTTCAGGTCAATGATGTCCTCTACAGCTATGTTTTGATCCTGATGCTGGCGCTGGCCGGGGTTTATTTCACGTTTCGGACGAGGTTCATGCAGTTTCGTCTTTTTTTCGAGCAGCTCCGGTGTGTGATGGAAAAGCCAGTGGGAAAAGAGGAGACGTCCTCTTTTCAGGCGCTCATGGTTTCGACCGCTTCGCGTGTGGGGACCGGGAATATCATCGGTGTTTCCACTGCAATCTGTCTCGGAGGATTTGGTGCGGTTTTCTGGATGTGGGTCCTTGCGCTGCTCGGCGGGGCGACGGCGTTCATCGAAAGTACTCTTGCGCAGCTCTATAAAAGGCGCGGCCCGGACGGCTGGTATGGAGGCCCGGCGTACTATATTGAGACGGCATTACGGTCCAGAAAGCAGGCCGTCCTTTTCTCCGTTTGTCTGATCCTTACGTACGGATTCGGGTTCAATATGCTGGCATCGTATAATCTTCAGTCCACGTTTGCTTCCTACGAATTTTATGATCCTGTCTGGTCACCGTGGTGTATCGGTGCCGTTCTCGCGCTGATGGTGGGGTATTGCCTGTTCGGCGGCGGAAAACGCATCATCCGCGTTACGAGTATTCTTGTGCCGTTTATGGGAGCGGCCTACATTGCGGCTGCACTGGGTGTCGTAGCGCTGAATGTGAACCTGCTTCCCGGAATTTTTGCACAGATCTTCCGCGAAGCTTTCGATTTTTCGGCCATTTTTGGAGGTTTCAGCGGATCGTGCATGATGTATGGGATCCGCCGCGGTTTGTACAGCAATGAGGCCGGCGTCGGTTCCGCCCCTAACGCAGCCGCAGCCGCCGACGTCTCGCATCCCGTAAAACAGGGACTTGTGCAGCAGCTTTCCGTTTTCATCGATACGCTGCTCGTCTGTACTGCGACTGCCTTCATGTGTATGTGTTCCGGAATCGTGCCAAGTAAAGAGAGCTCCGGCGCACAGTATGTACAGGAGTCGCTGCAGGCGGCTTTCGGAAGTTTCGGCCCTGTTTTCATTACGGCCGCGATGCTCTTATTCGCCTTCACGACATTGCTGGGAAACCTTTACTATGTGGATCAGAGCATCTTTTTCCTTCTTGGCCGTAAGCCGGGAAAATGCTTCGCGCGGTTCGTCTGCATCCTTGCGTCGTTCGTCATTTTTCTAGGGGCCGGACTCAGCGCGGATCTCCTGTGGGGCATCGCGGACATCACGATGGGGGCTATGGCGCTGGTGAACATTCCGGCGATCGTGATCCTCGGAAGATATGCACTTGCTGCACTCGCGAACTACGAAGAAAAAATCAGAAACGGCAGAGAAACCGACTTTCACTCAAAAGAAATCTGCCTCCCGCACGAAGTCGACGGTTGGAAGTGATTCGTTTGAGGGCGGAGAACTTTCTTATTTCCCGTCCTCAAAAAAGTGCCGATTTTCATCGAAGAACCGGAAGCAGGTGCGGACATTTTCCAGTTCCCACCACTTTCGGAGTGTCACGGGCCGTGAATCCAAATCGTAGATCCTGGCACCCGGCAGCGAAAGGAGGAAGGGGGAATGCGTCGCTAAAATGAATTGGCACCTTCCCCAGCGTACCAGCCCGCTGAGGATCTGGAGCAATTCCAGCTGAAACTTTGGCGCGAGACTGTTCTCCGGCTCGTCCAGGCAGTAGAGGGCACCTTCTTTGAGATGCGAATCAAAGAATTCCAATGCAGTTTCTCCGTTACTTCCCAGCTTCCATTCCTTTCCGGCCGTTTCGCGAAGGTACTGACGGCGCGAGAGGGATTTTCGGCAGATGAGTGCCTGCTTTCGCACATTTTCGTAGTCTTCCATACTCTGCATCCGGACCGGGATCTCTCGGCGATGGAACCATTCCTGACGCTCTGACTCCACATTTTCGCGGACTTGATCATTTTGGGAGCGCATCGCGAGCATGAAATCGAAAACGTCGTCGCTGGTGAGTATCCGACTGTGAGACGGAAGCCGGCAGAACTTCCCCTCACCCTCACCCTCTCCATCTTCATCTTTCGTCATTCGGATCTGGCAGGCGGCTGCGAAAAGGTCCCACATTTCTCCGGAGTTTGGCGGACTGATCCGTTTCAGCTTCAGCGCGGACGCGATCAGATTCAGAAGCGTGCTTTTTCCGGAACCGTTTCCGCCGTAGAGGATGGTGACTCGCTCAAAATCGAGCTGAAAAAGTCCCTTTGGTGGAAAGATCCCGTACGGATACGCATTCTCCACGTACCCGAACGGCCCTGCATTCTCCCACATCCGGGTCTTGAGCAGCTTCTCTTCGGTTTCTTTCGACGGAAGCAAAAAACTCTCCAAGTACATTGCGCGCCTCTGTTTTTCCAAGGGGAATTTCTAAAGGAAAATTTCCAAAAAAGGGAGAGACCGCGCGGTAAAGCACCATCTCTCCCAAAAGGATCAGCTAAATCTCAGATTTGAACTTCATCCTGACCTTCTACCTTAAGACCGTCAGCTGGACGGCTGCGCCGGCGAGTTTGACTTTGACGGTTTCCGCGGCGGAGTAGGCGTCGGTCGGGGCGAAGATGAGTTCGTCCGCCAGCGTTTCACCGCAAATGTACTGGGCGAACGCTTTCGCAGCGTCGAGCATCACGGCGTCTTCCGTTTCGAAACAGACGCGAATGTGGTCGGCGTATGCGCAGTTCAGGTCCTTGCGGCGGCTCTGAATGGCGCGGACGATCTCGCGGGCATTGCCTTCCGCGATCAGTTCCGGCGTCAATTCCGTCGTCAGCACTACGACCGAATTCTTGCCTTGGGAGGCCGCAAAGCCTTCTTTCGCCTGGAGACGAATGATCAGCTCTTCTGCGGTGAACGCGACTTTCTGACCGTCCAGTTCCACTTCGACCTGACCGTCCTGCTCCATCTGCGCCAGCAGTGCGGCACCGTCGGCCGTAGTGAGCCAGTTTTTCAGGATCGGAAGGAGTTTTCCGAGCTTTTTACCCAGTTTCTTCAGGTCCGGAAGGATCGTGTATGAAACGTAGTCATCCGCACGGTCAGTGAATCGGACTTCCTTCACGTTCAGTTCTTCGCGGATCAGTTCGTCATGCTCGGTGAGCCAGCCGCGGTGCGGACGCGAGGCTTCCGTCAGGACGATATCCACGCCGGAGAGCGGCTGCTTCACTTTCAGACTCGCATTCTGTCGGGCCGAATGCCCCTGAGAGCAGATCTCACGCATCAGGTCCATGCGAACGGCAAGGGTCTCATCGATCACATCCGTGCTGGGCGTCGGATAGTCGCAGAGGTGGACACTTTCCATCGCGCGCGCACCGAACGGCTCGCGAACGAGCGTGTTCCAGATCTGCTCGGCCATGAACGGCACGAACGGCGCAATGAGCTTGGAAAGGGTGACCAGGCATTCGTAAAGCGTCCAGTAGGTGTCCCACTTCGCACAGTTGGCGTCCGATTTGTCGGAACTCCAGATGCTTTCCTTCGAGCGGCGGATGTACCAGTTGCTCAGCGCATCCACGAACTCAAGCAAAGCAGCGGCAGCCGGGTGATTGTCATACGCATCCAGCTTTTCGATCACGAATGCGTTGAGCGAGTTCAGCTTGCTCATGATCCAGCGGTCCAGCTCCGCGCGTTCGGAGACCGGGCGGTAGTTCTTCGCGTTTTTCAGAACGTCCGGCGTCATTTGTCCCGCGTCGCCTTCCAGCCATTTTTCCGGTTCGAAACCGTCGCTGTTCGCGTAACCGACGAGGAATTTCAGCGTGTCCCAAAGTTTCACGGTGAAAGCCGGCATCGATTCGGCGATCGCACGCTCACTGTAGATGATGGCGTTCCACGGCGCCTGGTTACTGTAGAAGTACCAGCGCAGCGCGTCCGCACCGTATTTGTCGAAAATTTCGTTCGGCGAGCGGTAATTGCGGAGCGATTTCGACATTTTTCCGATCTTGTGCTCGTAATTTTTTGCACCGAGGACCTTTTTTGCTTCGTCTTCTTCGAGGAAGATCTGGCGGTCTTTCGGGTCTTTGTACCCTTTGTTTTCCCACCATTCCGCAAGCATCAGACCCAGTACGACGCACGTTTTGAACGGGTGCGGGTACTCGCGGACACGGTCGGCCGTTTCGTTCTGGAGCGCGTGGTCACCGAACAGAAGCGTGCTGATCGCCAGCTGACTGTAGAACCAGCCGCGGGTCTGGTCGATCGCTTCACTGATGAAGTCCGCGGGGAAGTGAGTCTTGAATTCTTCCTCAGATCCCGGTTTGTGCGGGTAGCCCCACTGCGCGAACGGCATCGCTCCGGAGTCGAACCAGCAGTCGATCACTTCCGGGACACGACGCATCCGCGGCACGGAACCGTCTTCGTTCAGCTCGCCGAACGGGGAATCGTACGTGATTTCGTCAATGTACGGCTTGTGTACTTTGAGATCTTCCGGGAGATCCGGGTTCGCGGCTTTCGCCTTCATCCAGACTTCCATTCCGGAGACGCCCGGTTTTGCCATCAGCTCGTCGTAATTCGCGATCGCTTCCATTTTCCCGGTCTTTTCGCAGACCCAGATCGGGAGCGGAGTGCCCCAGAAACGTTCTCGCGAAAGCGCCCAGTCGACGTTTCCGGAGAGGAAATTGCCGAATCGGCCGTCACGAATGTGCTCGGGGAGCCATTTGATCTGGGCATTATTTTTGAGCATGGAGTCACGGAACTGACTCGTTTTGATGAACCAGCTCTTGCGCGGGTACTGGATGAGCGGGTCGTCCGAGCGCGTGTAGAAGGGGTACTCGTGGAGATACTGTTCGTGGATGAGGAGCAGCTCTTTCTCCTTCAGGACCTTGATGATGTCGCGGTCTGCTTCCTTGACCCAGCGTCCCTGGAATTCAGGGAAAACTTCGGTGAATGTGCCGTTTGACGCGACGGCGCAGATCATGTCGGGGCCTTCGCCGTCCACGAAACGGGCTTTTTGGGCCTGGAGGACGCCGAAGTCGTCTTCACCGAACGCGGGAGCCTGGTGGACCAAGCCGGTTCCGGTGTCAACGGTGACGAAATCCGCCGGGACGACGCGCCAGGCAAGGTACTCTTTTTCGCCGGTCTTGAGAGTGCCCTGAACGTTTCCGAGTGTGCGGTAGAACGTGTCGAAGGGGGGCAGGTAACGGACGCCGACGAGTTCCTCACCGGTGAATTTGCCGAGAAGTTCGTATTCTTTCGGCTTTTTTCCGCCGTATTTTTGTGCGACGGAAGCGAGGAGCGGCTCGGCGATGACCACTGCGCGTGCGTCACCCTCGAATTTCACGACACAGTATTCCATGTCCGTCTTGACGGCGACGAACTGGTTGCTGGAAAGCGTCCACGGGGTGGTGGTCCAGATGACGAGATCGGCGTTTTTGAGGACTTCCGGCGTTTTTTCTTCCGCAAGAACTGGGTAGCGGACGTAAACGGCGGGATCGGCGACTTCGCGGTAGCCTTCGCCCACTTCACCGCTTGAGAGCGCGGTTCCGCCCTGCGCCCACCACCAGACGATCTTGTGTCCCTGGTAGAGGAGGTCTTTTTTGAAGAATTCGGAAAGCGCCCACCAGACCGATTCGACGAACGACTGATGGTAGGTCACATACGCTTTATCGAGATGGATCCAGAAGCCGATGCGCTCGGTAAGGTGCTCCCATTCCTGCATGTAGCGCCAGACGCTTTTCTGGCAGAGCTGGATGAACGGTTCGATGCCGTAGTTTTCGATCTCTTCACGAGATTTTTTCAGACCGAGTTCCTTGCACACTTCCAGTTCGACGGGGAGACCGTGGGTGTCCCAGCCGGCTTTACGTTCGCATCGGTATCCGCGCATGGTACGGTAACGCGGGAAAATGTCTTTCATTGCACGAGTCAGGCAGTGGCCGGGGTGCGGCATTCCGTTTGCGGTCGGCGGACCTTCAAAAAAGACGAATGCGGGCGCGTTTTCACGGCGCGCAAGCGATTTTTCGTAAATGTTGTTCTCTTTCCACCACTGGACCATTTCTTCTTCCATTTTTGGAAAAGAAACTCTTCCTTCCTGGACCTTCAGCATTTTTTCACCTTAATTTATGGGATAAAACCAGCGAACAAAAACACAATTTCGTCGTCATTTTACCAAATTTTCCAAAAAAGAACAGGGGGAGGGCGTACATATATTTCTCTTTTTCTGAAAGTTGGCTAAAAGATGAAATTTTTTTCAGGGATCGGGCCTTTTCCGCAAAATCACTCTTGCGTCATTCGGCAAAAAATGCTAATCTTACTTCAAGCATTCAGAAAAAATTCTTTTAGTCCGGGCGGATCACCGTGTCCGCGGAGGCATGAAACACACGAAGTGAGGGTTCCTGATCCATGAAGATCAAAACGTATCGAGCAAAAGATCTTTGCGAAGCATTTGCGATGATACGGGAAGACCTTGGCCTTGGAGCGGAGATCCTCGAGACCCGTGAGGTTCGAAAACGCGGGATCATGGGGTTTCTTCCGTGGGGCGGGATGGTTGAAGTTACGGTTTCCGACGGACTGGAAGAGAAGCAGGAAGACGTACAGAATGCCTGCTGTGAAGGTGTGCCGGAAGATCCTGAAAGCCTTGAGAAACCTGGGATTTTCGAGCGCTCCGAGAGTTTTGAGAGCTGCAGGAAAACCGGATCCAGTACGGACGATGAAACGCGGGAAGCGGCGGTTCTTCCGGTAATTGCATTCGTTTCTGAGAAGAACGAACGGGTAGAACGGAGGGGCGTTCATTCGCGGCGTTTGAATGGTGAGTTCGTGGACGGCTGCGCGGCAAGTCCTTCGGAAATGGCGCCAGATTCGATTTGGGACTCCATTCATGATTTGGAACAGGATGGCAAAACTGCCCATAGTTTGGATGTGCTGCAGAATGTTCGAGCGGCTGGCGAGAGGACGGCTTCCTGTTTGGGGTCGGCGCCTGAAATGTCTCGAACCGTAAGTGCAGCGTCTCAAACCGCGTGTGCCGTACCTCGAAACTCGGCTGCGGACTTGGAACGGCGTCGTGCTGCCGAAAATTCGGGCTCACCGGAACGTTCGTATTCCAGAGGGGCGGAAGATCACGCGTTTTACTCCTTTGGACTCGGAAACCTGCAGTCTGGCGACGATTCCGATTCGGGACTCCTTTTTCGGGATCAAACGCGTTTTTTCCATCGTTCCGCGAATTTGAAGCCCGAGCTTTCCGCAGGTCCCGCAGCATTTCAGGATGCGCTGC
This sequence comes from Planctomycetaceae bacterium, assembly GCA_015062085.1. The sequence continues at coordinate 2,957 of SUVI01000109.1, read as the reverse complement.
TCCAGGTATATGCGAAACTCCAGACGGCCGACATGGATGAGCTTTCCGCAGCTTCACTCATTGAGCGGCTTCGTAATGAGGAAGTCCTTTACGCAGCCACTGGAAAGCGCACGCTGAGTACGGATCAGGAATTTCTTGAAAAGCGCCTTCAGGAGTTGGTCGCACAAGATATTCAGACGTCTGGTCCGATCCAGATCCAGCCCGGCACACGTCATGTTGCGGCTCTGGTCGGTCCTACCGGAGTCGGAAAAACGACGACGATCGCCAAACTTGCGATCGATTACCGCCAGCGCAAAAACTGCCAGGTCGGTCTCATCACGCTCGATCTTTCGCGTATGGGAGCCGTTGAGCAGCTTCAGACTTTCGCAGACATCATCAGCATTCCGATGCTCTGCGTTTCCACCCGCCGCCAAATGCGCGAAGCAATGGCCCGAATGGCGGATTTTGACCTCGTGCTCATTGATACGGCAGGACAGAGCAGGGCAGATGAAATGCCGCTGCAGGAACTGCGAATGTTCTTCGATGCAGCTCAAGTCAACAGCGTGATGCTCGTCCTTTCGAGCACTTCACGTACCCGAATTTTAAAGAAGGCCGTCCAGTCTTTCGAAAGCCTCGGTACTACGTCGCTGATCCTCACGAAACTGGACGAAGCACTCGGTCTCGGGAACCTTTACCCGCTCCTGCAGGAAACGACTCTTCCGGTCAGTTACCTCACGAACGGTCAGAAAGTTCCCGACGATTTCGAGACTGCGGAACGGATGCGGCTTGCACGCCTGATCTTGGGGGATGAATCGTGCAGACCGTAGCCCTTTCTTGACAAAACACAGGATCCGCGCGTGCGGTATCCCTTCGATCGAGCCATTGGGATCGGCTCGCGAAGTTTTATCGATCCAGGAGGAATTCAGTGGTAAATCCGAAAAAAACAGATCGTCTGGACCCCGTCTGGGCGGAGTATAAAAAGAATCCGACTCTCGAATTGCGTAATCAGCTCATGGAAGAGTACATGCCGCTGGTCAAGTTCAATGCAGAAAAGATCCGTGCGCGTTTCCCGAACGAAGTGGAACTTGACGATTTGATCTCCTCCGGATATTTTGGCCTTATGGACGCGATCGAAGCCTACGATCTTTCTCGCGGCGTCAAGTTCGAGACTTACTGCATCCAGCGTATCCAGGGCGCGATGCTCGATGAGATCCGCAATCTCGACTGGGTCCCGCGTCTGATTCGTTCACGTGCCTCGAAATTTAACGACGTGACGCACAAAATGGAACTGCGTCTCGGACGTTTCCCGACGAATGAAGAGATCGCGGAAGCTATGGAGATCTCGGTCGCTGAAGTTGAAAAAATCAAAAAAGAATCCCAGACTGTCGGACTCGTCAGCCTCAGTAACAAATGGTCGGATAATGATGACAGCGATATGAATGAAGGCGACATCCTGGAAGACCGTCGCACGGAAGATCCCATCAATTCCCTTCAGCGCAAGGACCTGATCAAGCTCATTACAAAAGGCCTGAGCCAGAACGAGCGCCTTATTCTCATCCTCTACTACTATGAAGAGATGACGATGAAGGAAATCGGAGCCACTCTCGATCTTTCCGAAAGCCGCGTCAGCCAGATGCACTCGCAGATGATGAAGCGTCTCAAGAGTCAGCTCCTTCCGCGAAGAAACGAACTCATGCCGACGATCTGATCCCGGTCTGCATTTTACGAATTCCTCCGGCACGTCCTCACACGACGTGCCTTTTTTATCACAAACTCCCGCGGGAAACGGATCTATTTTGCAAAAAGGTCCTGAGATCCTGACTACTCCTCCTCTTTCGCCTTTTCCTCTTCCTCTTCCTCTAACGCCTTTTCGATATGTTTCGGCCACTTGCAGAGCGACATTCGGCCGGTTTTGTAGTTCCACGTTTTCTTGACCTGCTCAAAAGAGAGATTTTTCGACTCGGTAAGGTCACAGTCGATGAAAACGCAGGCGTTCATGGGAATATTTTCAAACGAACAGAGCATTTGGCCTTTCAGGATCACCCGGTTTGAGAGATTTTGGTCTTCTGGACGCAGAAACGTTTGTCTCGCTGGCAAAAAACATTTTTTCGGGGCGGAATAATATGCTTCCGAACGTCCGGGCAGGTAATATTGAGGAGCCTTTTGACGTTGGATTTTCAGCTCTTTCTCGACCCATTCCGGCCAGCGGGCCAGAGCCATAGCGTCTGCCTGGTAATTCCAGGTCGTTTTTATCTGCTCGAGCGTCAGCTCCGACCCGGACAGGTCCACATTGACGAAAACGGCATCCGTTAGATCTGAATCCGCATCCAATACAAGCGGCGAAGAATGACGGTGCGACCCGAAAAACATTCCCCGGAGAGAAACCTTTTTCAAACGCATTTGGGAATGAAATAGCGTGTCGAAAAAATTACCCTGTGCGTAATTGCGGGTCGCGCAAAACTGTTCCTGCGTCAGGTTCGGGAGATAGCAGTGCGCGAAAAGTACGTTTTGAAGCCGACTTTCGGAGAGATCCAGGCTGTCGAACTGTCCGTGTGAAAACTCAAACCCGGTCAGATCCACCCCTTTAAGCGACGTTTGACCGAAAGAGATCTCCGTAAATCTGCGTTCCTGAAAGTTTTTCAGCTGGACTAGATTTTCCTGCGGGAGATTCAGTATTCCGCCCCCGATACGGCAATTCGTGAAATCGCAGTTGGCGCAGTAACCTTCAAAACCAGCGAGTTTAATGTACGAATCCCGAAACCGGCAGTTTTCCACCGTCGCGCTCCAATGGCACTCCAGATGAGCGATGAACGTTTCTGAAAAATCCCGGTCCGCAAGTGCTCCACTTTCCAGAAGGATAATGGATTCCCGAATTTCATTACGAAAATGAGCCGGAATACTATCCTGTCCCTTCACAGTACAGCTTTGCATTATTGTACATGCAAAAATCAGAAAAAATTCAACGATCCTACTATTAT
>SUVI01000108.1 GCA_015062085.1 Planctomycetaceae bacterium | reverse complement strand
CGCGCAGCCGGGTTTCAGTCCGAAAACTTCCGCAGTCCGGAGCGTGTCTGCATCCTCATCCGCAAGACGCACATCTTCGCACTCGCCGAAATGATTCCCGCCGCCGTACGTGCCGAGCTGACGGAGTCTTGCCGGATAATTTTGGAAAAGTCCGGAATTTTTCAGAAACTCCAGCCGACGCTCAAGCGTACTCTCACGCCCATTCGTTCCGTCGTGCGCAGAATGGGAAGAGTCTTCACACCGCGCCGTCCACTCCTGCGGAATGCCGAATCGTTCGCAGACTTCCGGCGTCGCCCCTTCCAGGATCGCGAGTTCAGCCTCTTCGTCGGTAAATTTCGGTGCTTTGGAAAGCTGGCTGGAAGACGCGCGCCCCGTCGTGATCCGTGCCTCGATGCCGTTGATCAGCGCACGCCGAAGCCGTTTATCTGCAAGTTCTTCCGTCGGCACATCCAGCTGAAGAAGACTCATGGAGCACTTCACATCCACGCCGACCGGGCCGGGATAAATATGGTCCGGCGAGACCATGACGCAGCCGATCGGTGCTCCGAAACCGACGTGAGCGTCCGGATTCAGCACGACGTCCGTCACTCCGGGGCACATTCGCGCATTGACCGCCTGCTGAAGCGTCTCTTCCTCAAACGTTTTCCGAATTTTCTCATTCCCAACGACCCGCACCGGCGTGCGTCCCTCAACGGGCAAGATCCCTGTCGCCGTCCCTTTCGGTAAAATATTCTGAAAATTCATGGTGTATTTCTCCTTTCCTTTCAGACTTCCACATTTTTTGGACTTCTTTTCTCATTTCCGCTTCCGGTTTTCCAGTTTCTCATCTTTTATCGGCAAACGGAAGCATTTTTGCTGAAAAATGGGGAGGAAAAGAAAGTCCGCGATACATTATATCCGGGATCTCTTCCGTTTTTCACGAAAATATAAGGCACACCAAACCACATCAGGCCAAACCGGCAGAATGGGGAAGAATGTGCGATCTTTCCAATGAAAGCTCAATATTTCCCGGACCAACTAAAAAAACAACTAAAAAAGGTTCATCCGGTAACTGCGTACCGGGGGTAGTTGAAAAAAGACATGGTATCTGATAGAATAGAAAAATCAAAACCCTATCGGAGGAACCATGATCGGAGGAACCATGTCTGCTGCTATTTTATACCATGTTCAAGGAATCCGCAAGTACTCCCTCCGAAAAATTTCCATAAAAAAGGATATTTTTATCTTTGAATGTTTTTGGAGGCATCCGGAGGAGTTGAAATGCGCAGGATGCAGAAGCGGAAACGTTCGTAGGAAGGTGCCGATGGGAAATTTGAGGACACGGATCCATGCGGAAATTCCGAGAGTTCACTGTCTCGATTGCGGGAAAGTCGCGCAGATCCACATCGATCTCGCGCGTCCGAATGCGCTGCCGCGGACCTGTCGCCGGCGTATACGAAAGCGGTCCGGGAGAATCTTCCGAATTCTGTACTTATCTGCGACCGATTTCATATCATGCAGATGCTGCATCGGACGATCACGGACTGTCGACGCACGATCTATCGCAAATTGCCGGACGAAACCGCCCGCCGAGCCATTAAGGGAAGCCGATTTATTTTGCTAAAAAGACGCTCCGGCCTTGACCCGCACGTTCAAAAACTCATCGATACACGGAGCGGCCAACGAGCCGCAGTTTCGTGTCCTGGCGCGGAAGCGCGATCAAGAAATTCCGACCTCACACGTTCAGGAACTTATCGTATCCTCGGAGCGGCCAACGAGCCGCGGTTTCGTGTCCTGGCGCGGAAGCGCAATCAAGAAATTCTGGAATCAGCCTGACCGAGCGGCAGCAGAAGGTCACCTTTTTGACTGGCTCAGCAATGCGGAAGCCCTGAAAATATCAGCACTTACGGCATTTTGCCGAACGCTCCGAACCCGCCTGGACGGCCTCCTTTCCTGGTACGCATACCCGATTTCGACTGGTCCGCTCGAAGGTATGAACAACAAGATCAAAACCCTCAAACGTCGATCCTGCGGCTTCCGCGACCCAACGTACTTCCGCCTGAAAATCCTCAATATCCATCAAATACGGTACGCACTTGTCGGATGAGCCTTTTTGAATGGCTTTCGATTCGTTTCTGAACGTGAAGAATTTCTTCTCCGGCAGCGAGCACGCGACGCACAAGTCTTTGCCCACATCGATGCCGATCGCAGATCTAACGAAAATTTTTTCCGGATCCATTTCACTCCTCCTTGCATTTTCGAACAGAGTTTGCTATAATATCAGCAGTAACTCGTTCCTGTTTCTTGTCCGAGTTTACCCGGAGACATCGGCGGTCCCAACTCCCTTACGGTCTTATTTCAGCCCCAGAGGCATCGGACTCGCCGGTGCGTCGTTCACCGAAGCCAACGGTGAACGCTCTCCTTTTTTTAGTATACTTAAAAAACAGAAACTTGCAAGGTCTTGAATCTGAATTCGTATTATACAAGAGTCTGAGAGGGAAACGATTTTCAAAATGTTTCCCTCTTACGGCCGCGGCGATATGACGGGCAGCCAGACGGCTCTCGCAGAGTGCCGTTGCGCGTGGGATGCTTTGCGCCGGAAATTTTTAAACACGAAAAGCGTGAAAAAACGCGGATCACACGCAATGTTTTTAAAAATTTTTTAAAAATTCATTTCGTGTCCTTTTCGTGTCTTTCGTGAAATTCGTGTTTGGATACGTTCCCTTTCTTTTCCCATTCCCTTTTTCAGTGTTTCTCAGTGCCTCTTCCGTGCTCTCAGTGGTAAGATCCATGCCGAAAGAGGCGTTTTTTGCGGCGGATCTACAAGGCGACTGCGGAATATGGACAAACTTTTCTAATTACAAATTTTATTCCAATTGCGCTAAATTTTACTTTTTTGTTAATTCTAACAGCCGATTTGACGATAAAAGAAATGGAGTGTCTCCGTACTTGAGGCTCATTTTAAATGGAGAGTCTCTGAAATTCGGGTTTCTGGACCGTCGAAAGCCGGTTTTTGAGAGAGAAATTTTCAGCATACGGAAAGTATCCGCTCCGGAAGTGTGTTTTTGCGGCCGGGCTCACAAAAACCGGTCCAGCTTTGGAAGGAAGCGAAATGATGAAAAAGAAATTGAGTAAAATTGCCGTTCTGTTCGCGGTTTCCGTTTTCGGAACGGCAGCGCTCAGCGTTCAGGCTCAGATGGCTGGGCCTGGCGTTCCTGTTGTGCCGATGGATCGAGGCGGCACGCCGATCTATGCAAATCAGGCGGGTTACTATGGTCTGAATGGCGGGTGTCCTGATGGGAACTGCGGCAGTTATGGCGTGGGCCCCGCTGCGGCTCCGTATGCAGTTTCCGAACCGTGCAGTACACCGTGTGCCGTACCGTGCGAACCGTGTGCAGCTGGTCCGTGTCTTCCGGGTCCGTGTCTTCCAGGACCGATTTTTGCGGGTCCGTGTTTCCCGTGCCTGCCGTTTCCGTGTCTTGGGACACCCTGCGGCGGCGGGATCTTTGCGCGGGTCTGGAACGGCCCAAGTTACTGGCAGGGGCCCGGATGCAGTGAGCGCGTCATTGACGAACTGCGCAAGAGCTGGCGGACAGCCTGTCCGAAATGCGACATCATGGGCGAAACGGTCGCTCATTCCTCGAATTCGATCGGAACGGGACTGCGCAGCTACCAGCTCGTGAACGCCGGCGCACCGTACGGCCCGATCAAAATGAATGCCGGCCAGCCGGAAAACGGTTTCTATTCCGTCCCGGTAAATCGCGGTCCGTACCAGTCCGGCGGCTGCTCTTCCTGCCAGAAGGGCATTACCGTGACTTCGGCGCAGGAACCGGTCCAGATGCAGACTTACGCGCAGAGCGTTCCGCAAACTTACGCGCAGCCTGTTCAGGTCCAGCCGACTCAGGTCCAGCCGACTCAGGTCCAGCCGACGGTCCAGCCGGTCCAGTATGTGGAACCGGTCCGAAAAACGCGGTCTTCCGGGACGCTGCACTACCGTGCGAACTATGCACCGTCAGATGAGGTCCCCGGCTACATTCGGGCACAGCAGAACGCGGAGAAAATGGGGATCGGCTTCGATGACGCGGTCCCCCGAACGCGCCAAAACAGCGCGTACGCGGGCCGAACTGCAGAACAGAATGCGGCATCCTCCGGCGTTTCCAATGCACTGGCGGCACGAAACAGCGGGTGGCAGGCAGTTCCCGTTTCCTCGACGCAGATCATTCCGGTGAATGCGTCTGCCATGGAGACGATCCCGACTCCGGCACCGCGTCCGGTGAACGATTCCGTTTTGGCTGCAGCTCCAGAAGTCGCCGGGACAGTCTACCCACAGGCGGGGTATCCGGCCGGCGCAGATTGCGGAATCCCGTGCGGCACAGATTGCGGAATCCCGTGCGGCGCAGATTGCGGAATTCCATGCGGCGATCCGTGCCTGCCGTGTGCAGGCCCCTGTGGTTTTGGCTGCGGTCCCTACGGCGGAGTGTGGCCGGGATTGATCCCGCTTGCGGCGGATGCCGTCCGTTTGACGGGACGCGTCGCGTTCCAGACTGGGCGAGCGGCGGTCGTGGGTACCGGACTCGTTGCCCGAGGCAGTGTAAGGACGGTCGGATTCCTGCTTTGGAATCGTCCGCTTCCGGCCCCGATCGGATTTGGCTACGGTCCGGCTCCGGTTTCGGCTCCGATCGATCCGATCTACGCGCAGAATGACTTTTACCTGAATGCGTCCGCCTCCGCTCCGGCTCCCGGAATGGTCCAGGATCCTGCGTTTTCAGCAGGCCCGAATCTCTACGCAGGGGCCATGGTCCCGCAAAACGCCGTCGTGGTCTCCGACACAGCCGTGGCAAATGGAACCGTTCCGTCCGATTTCGCATCGGTGAATTACGCATCGGTGAACTACGCACCGGTGGATCATGCGCAGTCAGTGACTCCAGTTTCAGCAGTTCCGGTTTCAGCAGTTCCGGTTTCGGCAGTTCCAGTTTCGGCATCGCATTCCGCGCCGGTCGGAGCTTCCACCGCGTCCCTGCTCTCGGCACAGACACAAAGAGTTTACCTTGAAGACGGTACGGAAGTCATCATCGAGCATGATTCGATGGACCTCCAGAATCGTTCGCTGAATGCTTCGGTACAATACGCACAGGCGAATACGTCATCGGCTCCGGCACTTCAAGCTGCGGTTCCATCAGGAGCTGCTTGGAACGCCCCTGCTCCGATGGCGGTCCCCGTCTCTGCGTCCACTGCGAGCCGTGTGTCGATCGCGCCGTCGCAGAATATTCCGCTCGAACCGGTTCCCGTTCCGGCTGGAAACGTCTCGGCAGACGGCTATCCGATCGTTTCGGCAGAAACTCCCCAGATCCAGCTTGCGCCGGGTGAAGTGCTCGTCTCGCAGGAAGATTTCATTCTGGAGCCGGCCGGCTCGGTGAATGAAGCGGGCGTGATCCCCTCCTCAACGGAAATAGTCCCGGGAAACAATGTGATCCCGGCCGTTCAGGAAACTCCAAACACTCCCCCTGCCCAGCCGGTCCGCGACGAAAACGTGACGAAAGTCTCGTGGGAAGAACCCGTCGTTTCCCGGTCAGTCAAAGCGGAAAAACAGTATGCGGAAAAAGTCTCGACCCGTCCGACAGCCTCCGGCTGGCAGATCGTGACGCGCGAAAAGGTCGAGCTTTCCGGCTCTGAAAGTAAGGAAGCATACCAAACCGCGCCGCTGCGCAATGTCCAGGAAACAGAGGCCTCGCTTCTGGAACTGAAACCTGCGGCACCGCTGAAGTAGTCCTTCCTTCCCTTCCTTTCGCGGCGCCAAAAACACGAACTCCCGTTTGCTTTCGCATTCGGGAGTTTTTTTGCGGCTCTTCCGGAAAGTGCGTACCGATCCAAGTTCCGATCTCACCACGGAGTACACAGAAGCGACTCAGACTCACACTGAAAAGAATGAGAAAAAAGGCAGTGAAGGTCCCCTGACACGAATTTCACGGAAAACACAAAAAGACGCAAATAAATTTTTAAAAATTAAAAAATGTTCGCGCGATCCGTGTTTTTTCGTGCTTTTCGTGTTCTCTTTTCTGTGTGGCTCTGTGAGTTTTCAGTGTCTTCAGTGGTAAAACTGGTACACAGTTTCGGGATGGACTTTTTTGAGTTTTCACGATAAAAAGATCAGGCCGACGGACGTAGATCCCAAAAGAGTTCACGTTCGCCGGCCTTTGTTTTGGAGCACACCTTGCGATGTGCCGTTTCATTTCGATTTGGTCTACTTGGCAAGCAGGAGCGGCAGGTTGGTGATGAGCCGCTGGAACTGGCTTCGGCTCATTTCATGCGGAAGTGTCGTGAAAGTATTTCCTGCATTCCCCGTCGTCGTGTAGACACTCAAAATCGGCGAAAGATCGACCGGGATCGATTCCCGAACATTTTGCGGGATCTCAAATCCGTAAACTCGGCTCGCAAATTCCAAAGTCCGCATCGTTTCTTCAGTACTGAGCACCGAGGCAAAACGGACGTGATGCCGTCCCGGAAATTCGATGCTTTCACAGATATTTTGCCAACTTTCATGCCAACGGGAATTTTCTTCACGCGGCGGTTCCGGCGGGAGCGACTGGTAGTTTGGCAAGTACGGCGGAATATTGCGCCGGGCAGCCAGTTCCTCCGGCGTTTTGGGCGGAACGGGAGGAAGATACTTATCACGTGCAAAATTCCAAAGACGTACAGCATCGAACAGAACGGCATCGTTTCCGGGCACGACGAGCAAATGCTGCGGATCCAGTACGACCATAAAATTCCGGGTCGCAGCAAGCGGCAATTCATCAGCCGTTTCGTTCGTCGACGTTTCCGCTAAATTTCCAACAGAGCCGTTCATTCCGCCGCCCATCATTTCCTGAAGATCCAGGTTGGCTTCTCCGCTGATGATCCCGTCGATCAGTTTTCCGACCATTTGGCCGGGATCTGCATTCTGGAACATCGAACTAGCCGGCGGAGCAGTCCCTTCTTCCTGCTGACGGATCAGTTTTTTCAGCTGCGTGAACTGCACGAGGTCGGAGACGTAGAGATCGAATCCCATGAGGTCCTGCTTCTTGAGGGCTTCTTTCGACGCGACCGCTTTACCGACCAATCCGCCAATGAGACTTCCGAGCGCCTGACCGCGTTCACTGGCTTTTTCCGGATCTGCGTATCTGCGCGGAGGACGGCGGCGATTCATCTGACGGTCCAGACGGCGTTCCGCATTCCGCTGGAGGGCTTCGCTTCCAAGCTCACCGAGCGTGTTTGCGCCAAGTTTCGTACCGATCTCCTCAGCCTGCGGGAGGATGGTCTCGCGGACGAAGGCTTCTGCATCATCGACTTCGAGGAAGAAGCACCACCCCTCGGCAAGACTGCCGTTCTCCGGCGGCGTGATGAGAGCATACTCAACGTGGCGGATCCGGTTGAACGGCGCCTTGAGCCTTTCTGCTGTTGCAGGCGGAAGATCGACCTGCCCGATCAGAGAGGCGGGATAGGCAGGAACGACTTTCAGGAAATTTCTACTTTCAAGAGACGCTGAGATCTGGGGAACGAACGGATCCTGGAGCAGTCCGGCAAGGCGAGTCTCTGCTTTCGGGAGAAACGCGGTACTTAGGATGCTCTCCGTTTCTCCGACAGTCAGATCGATCCGCGCACTTTCAATGTTTGCGTCAAGCCAGGAGATCGAGGCGTTGATCCGATCGAAATACTGCTGTGCCAGCGCCATCTGCTCACTGTTTTCCTGGAGTTTTGCCATTTCCGGACCAAAGACCGGCGCAAATTCTTCCAGACCGATCCTCCCGCGGCGCGTCAGCCACTGGATCAGGGAGTTCGTCAGCTCGATGCTCACCGTCGGATCTTTCACGGCACAGGGGGTGAAGGTGCGGGTGACGGAAAATTTCGGACTGCGCTGAATGTACGTCAGGAGCATCGGATTCGGCGCGAGGACCGCGTGCCCGCAATATGGCACCGCACAGAGCGTCGGCGAGAGCATGGAAACCGTGCCGTCCGGGATGGTTTCCGGAAGTTCCGAAACATCCGCACCGAGAAGTTCGACAAACTTGCGGTAACGTTTCACCGGAATGAATGCGGCCCACTGAAACGCACCTTTCACCGGGAAAAGCACGATGCCGACCGGTCTGTCCGGTTCCAGCTGTTTTGCATACTCTCCTTTGCCGAGCGATTTCAGCATGCGAAGGAAATTCGTCTCCGTCAGTTTTTCAAGTTTGGCATTGAATTCACGAACTGACGAGATCCGCACGATGACGGCAGCGTCTTCCGGGATCAGGTTTTCCAGAGGATACTCCGCAGACGGAGTCTTTTTTGTGCTGCTTTTAGCGCTATTTTCGGCAGTCCCGGCATCTGCATCACTCCCAGCCTCTTTCGGATCAGCCAAATCGGCAGCGTCTGCCGGTTTTTCTTCAGACGTTTCGTCTTTTTTCGAATTTTTGCCATTTCCCCAAAGTGCGCCGCCCCATGAGAAACCGCTTCCTGAGGCTTTTTTCGTTTCTTTGCCGTCGGCAGCTTCTTCCTCGGCAGCTTCTTCGTCCTCGTTCAGGTCTCCCAGGTCGATCTCCTCAACGTCATCGGAAACTTCTTCGTCCTCGTTCAAGTCTCCCAGGTCGATCTCCTCAACATCATCGGAAACTTCTTCGTCCTCGTTCAGGTCTCCCAGGTCGATCTCCTCAACGTCATCGGAAACTTCTTCGTCCTCGTTCAGGTCTCCCAGGTCGATCTCCTCAACGCCATCGGAAACTTCTTCGTCCTCGTTCAGGTCTCCCAGGTCGATCTCCTCAACGTCATCGGAAACTTCTTCGTCCTCGTTCAGGTCTCCCAGGTCGATCTCCTCAACGTCATCGGAAACTTCTTCGTCCTCGGCGGCTTCTTCTTTTGCATCTTCTTTGCTTTCTTCCTCTTCAAGCTCGAGATCATCAAGCTCAAGGTCTTCAAGCTCCAGATCAAGCTCTTCCACCTCATCAGAGATTTCTGTGGGATCATTTGCTTCCGCACGAATGTTTGCCGACGGCATTCCCAAAATCATGGTCATGGTCAGGGAGCCGGCGAAAATCAGGAGGCACAGGAGGCCGTTTCGTTTTTTCTGCGGCATTACGCTGCTTTGTCTATGCAGAAAGTGACTGTATTTGCTGTTCATGAACGTCCTTTTTTACTTTCTTCCCCCTGATTTTGGGGAAATCTAAAAAATTTTTCCGCCCGCACTGGAAAATTTTCAGTTTCCAACTATAATAGATTACGATATTTTCCTCCGTTTGTGAAGGGCTACTTCCCAATAATTTTAAAAAAAAGGTAAAATCATTCCATGATCGTGTACCTGCTTTCCAAAAAAACGGCGTCTCTGGACGTTCTTCGGCGGACCGCAGAGGGGTTACGGCTTACTGCGGTCTCGTGCAGTTCCGTGAATGCGCTGCTTCAGTCATGCGCACGCGGCAGCGGCTGTGTTTTGGTTTGCGGTGCAGATCACTCGGCCTCCGAGATCCGGGATCTGATCCGAAAGCTTCGCCAACACTTCCATCCTCACGCGGTCCTCGTAGCAGAAAAGGAACCGACGGCGTTTCGTGCGGTCGAACTGCTTCGTTTGCCAGTGCTTGACTATTTCCACACACAGATCGAGCCGCTCGCCTTCCAGCTCGTCATTCAGAATGCCCGACGGTGGTCCGAAACCGAGGGGATGCGCGAGGTATTTCGTGTGCAGCTGCGTGAAAAATGGGAACGGATGAGCGATGGTCTAAAAGACGTTCTTCGTCTGCTCTACGATGGAAAAACGAATCGCGAGATCGCGGAAACGCTTTCTCTCAGTCTCAGAACGGTAGAAAGTCGGCGTGCGAAGCTCCTTGAAGAGTTTGGCCTCACGACGTTTGCCGAGCTGATCCGGACGGCTGCGTTTTTTCTTGAGCAGGAGATCCTACCGCCCATTTTCTTTACCGAATCGGCATAAAACACCGAGATGATGTCATTGAGGTATAAAATTTTACTTTTTTCCTGCCTGTCCCTTGAAATTTAGCCGCTCCGGACTATAATTGAGACATCGTTTTCGATCGTGCTTCGCAGCCGGTCCGTCCATTGAACCGATTTCCCGATCCTGTGTCCCTCCTGGAGGTTCCATGTCCGTTCCTTTCCCGCAGACCATGTTCAGTCAGATCGACGTTACGAGCGCCATATCGCCGCAGCCCATTGAGGAAGATCCGCAAACTTTGAGGGAAATGCGTCAGCATCAAGAGGTGCTTTCAGCTCTTCGCGACATAGCAAATCTGCAGAAACGGCAGAACGATCTTCTTACTCAGTTGATCTGCATCCAGACTGCCGCACAGAGGCAAAAGGCTGCCGACCTGCAAAACTGGCGGAATGCGCATCCGGAACTGACGCAGGGCTGCCGAGATCTGCTCAAAAAAATGGTCGAAATGCAGACCGATTATTTCACGCGCATGGTAGAACATTCGATCGAAAACGACGACTGCTGGGAAGGGAGCGAGTTCATGTTCAACGAATTCGTGGACCAGTTTGGACCGCGGCTGATCCATCTGAACTGTCTTTTGCAGTCTCTTTCACAGCTCGCCGGCCCTTCGCAGAATGAAACGGCGCAAAAGTCCTGAAAAGAGCTCCATCCGGGAACTGCGTACCCGTTTTACCACTGAAGACACGGAAAACTCACAGAGAAAAACGGATATTAGCGCAAAAATCAGCAAAAACAGATCGCGCGAACATTTTTTAATTTTAAAAATTTTTTTCGCGTCTTTTCGTGTTTTCCGTGAAATTCGTGTCAGGGCACGTTTTCCGTGAAATTCGTGTCAGGGCACGTTCACTGTGCCTTTTTTCCTCTTTCCTTTCAGTGTGTTTCTGCGTCTTTTCAGTGCACTCAGTAGTGAGATCGGAACTGGATCGGTACGCACTTTCCGGAAGAGCCAAAATTTTCTAAAAATCTATTTCGCGTCTTTTCGTGTTTTCCGTGAAATTCGTGTCAGGGCACGTTCACTGTGCCTTTTTTCCTCTTTCCTTTCAGTGTGTTTCTGCGTCTTTTCAGTGCACTCCGTGGTGAGATCGGAACTGGATCGGTACGGACTTTCCGGAAGAGCCAAAATTTTCTAAAAATCTATTTCGTGTCTTTTCGCGTCTTTCGTGAAATTCGTGTCAAGAGTTTTCCCATTCTTTTCAGTGTTTCTCCGTACGGCACGATCTGTCTTCCATGCGTCCGCGTCCCTTCACTCCTGAAACCCAAGCACAGAAGGTACTTTTAGCAGAAAATTTTAAAATTTTGAGAAATTTCATTAAAATTGCGTCCCTCCCTCTGGTAAATTGCGAAATTTGGGGTAAAATAGAAATGTGTTTTGTACAGACACAGCCTCTGTGCAAAGTATGCCGCATACGGAAACGCCTGCATTTTAAGTTTGGGCGTTGATCGAAATGCTTTGAATGTTTTTTGAAAGAGGATTTTATTTTATTTTCCAACCTTAAAAGGAGAGAACAGTGCGTAAAGTATTCAGTTTTATGCTGAGCATTGCGCTTGCGTGCGTTTTGACGTCCGCAGCTTCCGCGCAGTATCAGCCCACCACTGAAAAAGGTAAAGCCCAGCTAAAGGCGGATTACCTCTTCCAGTGCGACAATGCCCCCACATTTGAAAAAGCGAAAGCCGAGATCGGCTACGCCCGCCAGGCTGCTGAACGGATCGCGAAGCTGGATGGCGCGCCGGATCTCAAAGCGCAGCTCGCCGCTCTTGACGAACTGGAAAAGAAGATCGATGCTTCCGCCGAAACGCCTGCTCTGGCCGAGGAACTTTACCTCGCCGTCCGTTACGCGAAGCGTGAGATCGTGATGCGCAACCCGCTGATCAATTTCAACGAGATCCTCCTGATCGACAATCCCTATCCGCGCGGGACCAAAGGCGACGCAACGGACGAATGGGGTCACGAAGCCCGTCACCGTAACGGATTCATGGCGACCGACGGCGGAAAACTCATCGTCTGCGGCCTGAATCCCGGCGATCTGAAGCGCGTGGTGCTCGATGACGGCGGTTCCTTCTGGCGTCCGGACCTCTCCTTCGACGCGAAGAAGATCCTCCTTTCCCACCGCCTGAAGGGCGAAAAATCCTTCCATCTCTTTGAGATGAACTACGATGGAACGGATCTGAAACAGCTCACGTTCGGTGACTACGACGACCTCGACCCGATCTACACGCCGGACGGCCACATCGTGTTCTGCACGAGCCGTCAGCACTCCTACGTCCGCTGCATGCCGATGACGCACGCGTTCGCCATGGCCCGCTGCGACGCGGATGGAAAGAACATCTACGTCATTTCCGCAAACGGTGAGCCGGAATACATGGCGAGCATGATGCAGGACGGCCGCGTGATCTTCACCCGCTGGGAGTACACCGACAAAGCGCTCTGGCGCGTTCAGTCCCTCTGGACGATCAACCCGGACGGAACCAACCCGCAGACGTTCTGGGGCAACCAGTCCGTTTGGCCCGACGTTCTGACGGAAGCCCGCCAGATCCCGGGAAGCAAGAAAGTCGTCTTCACCGCCGTCGGTCACCATGCGTGGTTTGACGGTTCCATCGGCTACATCAACCCGGACGGCGGTCTGAACTACCCGGATGGTCTCCAGAAGATCACCCAGGAAGCTCCGTGGCCGGAAGTCGGCGACGGTCCCACCCCGGTCAAGTCGGACTACGACTATCATGCCGCGGGGAAATACTATGCGTACAAAACGCCGTATCCGCTCTCCGAGGAATACATGCTCGTCTCCGCGCGTGAAGGCAAGCGTCTGTACAGCGGCTCGGACAATGAATGGTTCTTCAACCTCTATTTCCAGGACGTTTACGGAAATAAGGAACTCGTTTACGAAGGCGACTTCAACGCCTACTATGCCTCCCCGGTCCGTACCCGCGAAGTTCCGCTTGAAAAACCGGACCTTGTGCAGTGGCCGAAAATCGGTTCCGGTGAAAAACCTGCGAACGGCGCGCTCTACAGCAACAATGTGTTCGAAGGTGCCGACCCGATCCTGAAGGAAAAGGGCAAGTACATCCGCGTCATCCAGATGGACCCGAAAACCTACACGACGTGGCACAAAACGGTGCAGCACGACGGTCCGGCCGTCTCCGTTTTCCAGGCGGACGGCGTGAAGCGCATCCTCGGTACTGTCCCGATCGAAGCGGACGGTTCGGTAAACTTCCAGGTCCCGCCGGGAGAAGCGATCTTCTTCCAGATGCTTGACGAAAAAGGTCAGGCGATCCACGTGATGCGTTCCTTCACGTACGTGATGCCGGGCGAGAACCGCGGCTGCTTCGGCTGCCATGAGTCGAACATGAGCACGCGTTCGAACAAGATGATGGGGAGCGGCCAGATGGGCACGGCTCTGCGTAAACCGGCGGTCGAACTGACGCCGGCTCCGTGGGGCAAAGAAAGCATCAGCTTCGCGCGTTTCGTCCAGCCGGTCCTTGACCGTAACTGCGGCAAATGCCATCAGAACCCGGAATCTCCGGCATACAAGAAGCTGAACATGGTCTCCCGTCCGTCCGGAAAAGGCTGGCGCAGCAACGTCTTCAGCCGTCCGGGCGAAACGAGTCCGTTCACCGAACCGTACATGACGCTCGTTTCCGGTGACTGCGGCTGGGGACGCAGCAAGGTCAAGAACGAAAAGGGCGTTCCGGTCAACCTCGCCGGCGTGTTCGTCGTGGAAGGCTACGGCGGAAGAGACCCGAACAACCTGGCCACCCTGCCTCCATACTCCGCTTACTCTCCCACCAGTACGCTCGTTCAGAACGCGACCAGCGGCAATCACCACGGCGTGAAAGTGAGCCAGGAAGATGCGGAACGTCTCATCGCGTGGGTGGACTGCAATGGTCCGTACCTCGGCGACGAAGAGATCCGCAAGATGTACGACCCCTACTCCAAGGCGATCGAGACCATCCCGCCGGTCCGTCCGCGCGTTGCGTCCGCTCCGGTGATCAACCGTTTCGACATTCGTCAGGACGGCGATTCGGAAAAAGTCTCCGGCGAACTGAAACTCTCGGAAGATGCCGCCAAGGCAAAGGAAAGAGACGCGATCATGCTGGAAGCGTTGAAAAATCGGGACAAATATATGGTGAAACCGTTCAAGGGTGAGATCCTTGAAGCCTCCTACGGTGCCAAGACCACGTGGGTCGACGTCCGCGACAAAGTGATCGCGCAGCAGCAGCTGACCGGCATGTCGTACATCGAAATGCCGAAGTACAATACGCTCTTCGGCGACCCGATCTATAATGTCGTGAAGACTCTGCGTCTGAAACTCCGCACGGAAGAAGGCAAGGTCGTGGAATTTGAGCTGCCTGAAAACAGCCCGATCCTGCTTCCGTAATTGAATTTTCTATCCGGAAACAGATGACGTAAAATAAAACGGCGGGAAGGCCTGATCCTTTCCGCCGTTTGCTTTTTTGAGAATAATGTTTTTGTTTTTGTGAAAAATCTTGAAAATTTGCCTACTCCCCACTGGTAAAATACGAAATTTGGAGTAAAATAAATACTATGGGCATCTGTCTGCGTGCTTTGATTTGGGAGCAAAACGGACACGATGCTTGAAGACACAAATCCATTTATTTTCCAACCTTAAAAGGAGAGAACAGTGCGTAAAGTATTCAGTTTTATGCTGAGCATTGCGCTTGCGTGCGTTTTGACGTCCGCAGCTTCCGCGCAGTATCAGCCCACCACCGAAAAGGGGAAAGCCCAGCTGAAAGAGGATTACCTCTTCCAGTGCAATTATGAACCGACATTTGAACTTGCCAAAGCCGAGATCGGCTACGCCCGCCAGGCTGCTGAACGGATCGCGAAGCTGGATGGCGCGCCGGATCTCAAAGCGCAGCTCGCCGCTCTTGACGAACTGGAAAAAAAGATCAGTGCTTCCACCGAAACGGAAGAGCTGGCCGAGGAACTTTACCTCGCCGTCCGTTACGCGAAGCGTGAGATCGTGATGCGCAACCCGCTGATCAATTTCAACGAGATCCTCCTGATCGACAACCCGTACCCGCACGGCGTTAAAGGCGACGCGACGGACGAATGGGGTCACGAAGCCCGTCACCGTAACGGATTCATGGCGACCGACGGCGGAAAACTCATCGTCTGCGGCCTGAATCCCGGCGATCTGAAGCGCGTGGTGCTCGATGACGGCGGTTCCT
>SUVI01000107.1 GCA_015062085.1 Planctomycetaceae bacterium | reverse complement strand
AAAAGCTAGAAGCTAAAAGCTAGAAGCTAAAAGCTAGAAGCTAAAAGCTAGAAGCTAAAAGCTAGAAGCTAAAAGCTAGAAGCTAAAAGCTAGAAGCTAAAAGCTAGAAGCTAAAAGCTAGAAGCTAAAAGCTAGAAGCTAGAAGCTAAAAGCTAGAAGCTAGAAGCTAGAAGCTAGAAGCTAAAAGCTAGAAGCTAGAAGCTAAAAGCTAAAAGCTAAAAGCTAAAAGCTAAAAGCTAAAAACTACTTCCCAAACGTCTTCGCTTCCACACCCAGCATCTCCGCCACGACCGCATCGACACGGTTACCCCAGAGAATGTATCCCTCACGGCCCGGATGCACGCCGTCGCGCATCAGTTCCTTCGGAATGTTGCCGTCTGCGTCAAGCCACAGATCGTTGATGTCCATGAGCTGCACGTTTTTGTAGTCCTTGAAGATGCCCGGAAGAAGTTCATTCACCGCCATCGCGCGTTTCCGGCTTCCCGCGTTTGGACCATGGGTCACGAAGATCTCAAGGACCAGGATCTTGATGTCCGGGTAGAGCGACTGCAGTTTGTCCACGCATGCTTTGATGCCGAGCGCGACATTTTCCTCACAGTTCGGCCACTCGCTCCACAGACTGTTGATCCCGATGAGCAAAACGGCCGCTTTCGGCTGGATCTTGTCCATCGGAGCGTCATTCAGACGCCAGAGAACGTGCTGAGGCTGGTCGCCGCCGAACCCCATGTTCACTGCGTTACGGTCTCCGTAAAAGAATTCCTGGATCTCTTTTCCCGCACCGTCCCAACCGTGTGTGATCGAGTCGCCGATCAGAAGAAGATCGACGTTTCCCTGAGCGATCCGCGCACAGTTCGCTTCATGACGGGCTTTCCACCACGCAACGTCCATCTTGTCCTTAGGAACGAGCGTCATCGGAAGATCGGTATCCTGTGCATGGACACGGACTCCGGAAACACAAAGTACCGCAAAAAGGAGCACGAGCGCAAAACGAACGGTCAAATGTAATGTCTGTTTCATAAAAATCACCTTTCTGGGGTGGGAGGCTGGAGCTGGCGGCAGAAGAGACACTTGGAACGCTGAAAACGTTCATGCGTCCATGCTCTTCTTCCAAAATACTCCTTCAATATACCATTTTTTTTGCTTTAAAAAAAGGGGACCGGTACGGTTTTGGGATAGTTTTTCCAAATTTAAGCCAAATTTAACCAAAATTTAACCAAAATTTGCCTTGGATCCGACCGGCTCACTCCTTTTTTCTTCAAAATACGCCCCCTCTCTCTCCGTCCAGATACCCCTCTTTCTTGTGTTTAAGATAGGAAGGTTGGGGTGTATTTTGTGAAGGGGGCTTTTTTGAACTTTAAACCGATTTGAGCGATAAAAATAGTTAAAACTAATGTGCCGGCGGAACATTTGGCATCGCCGTTAAAGTTTAAAATAGAGGAATTGGAAAATTGCACAAAACCGGACAATTTGCTATAAAACGGCCCAAATGTAAACCGATGAATTGTGTAGTCCATGGGGATCGTTTTCTCGAAAGACAGATCTCCATGGATCTAAAAATGATCCAGGTAATTAAATTTTCATACATTCCGGTATGGATTTGTTAGGGATTCCAAATACAGTGAGTATTCTGTGCGCGGCTCATTCCGAGTCTGCATGCAGTGCTCATTGATGCAGGGACACGCAAGGCATCCGGAGACAAAATTTTTGAGATGAGGGAAGTTCCCATGAGAAAGAATTTCAGTATTTTCTCCGGCGCTGCCGTTCTGCTCTGCAGCATGGCCATGACGGCGAATGTGAGCGCACAGGATGAATTGATGCTTGATGATTTCAGCGGTTTGGGCATTGCGGTCGAACAGGATCAGGAAGCAGACACCGATCTTGACGACGTTCTTGATCTGCCGCTCCCCGATGATTTCGAAAGCGGCGAGGCACCGATCACCGAGGCTGTTTCGAAAGAAGCTCCGGCGAAAAAAGAGAAGAAAGTGGCAAAAAAAAGCAAAGCGAAAGCTCAGGAAAATGTCGTTGAGCTTGCGCAGAATACCGATCCGGAACCTCAGCCTCAGCCTTTGACGGAAGCCGCGGCTGCCGTTGAGGAAGCTGCTCCGATTGCCGTTGAGGAAGCTGCTCCGATTGCCGTTGAGGAAGCTGCTCCGATTGCCGTTGAGGAAGCTGCAGAAGCTGCGCCGGCCGCTGTCGAAGGAAACGCGATCGCCGTCGAAGAAGCTCCAGTCGCCACGGTCCTTCCGGATCCGAAACCGGAGGTGCCCGCTTCGATCATTCAGAACGCACAGCCGGTCCAGGTCCCTGCTGCGCAGAATGCGGTTCCGATGCCGACGCAGGATCCCGGTTTCGTTCCCGGCAGTTACGAAGCGGTTCCGCAGGGAATGGTTCCCGGCACGGTGAACGGTAATTGCCGCAGCTGCAATGGCGGCATGGCTCACGGCGGATACTGGGTCCCGAATCCGGGGCCGGGTCGCAAAGCGATCTACTACGGCGTCCAGCCGAACGGTATCCATGCCTACCCGCGCCGCGAGTGCCCCGGCTGCCGCGACTGTGGTCCGATGCCGTATCCGTACTACACGCTGCGCGGTCCCCGCGATTTCAATGATCCGAATCCGCGTCCGATCGGTCCGTGAGCCTGCCGGAACGTGAGCTGGCTGGAACGTGCTGCGTGAAGAAATTCCAAGCCTAGCTGGAAGCCATACTGGAATGAACAGAGTTCGTTCCAGTCCGCGCAGTCGCTCTTCAAGAGTCCAGAGCGTTCCGGATCCGTTTCGGAACGCTCTTTTTTCGGCTCATCCGGAATGTGCATACCGATCAGATCCGATTTTACCACAGAGTGTACAGAGAAGGCGCTGAAATACACTGAAAAGAATGGGAAAATTTTCAGACGCGAATTTCAAAAAACGCAAAATGCACAAAATGGATCTTTAAAAATTTTTAAAAACATTTCGCGAGATCCGCATTTTTTCGTGCTTTTCGTGTTTAAGATCCAGTGTGTTTCTGTGTAAATTCTGCAAATTCAGTACATTCGGCGCATTCGGTGCATTCGGTGCATTCGGTGCATTCGGTGCATTCGGTGCATTCGGTGCATTCCGTGGTAGAACCGGCACGCAGGTACCGAATGGACCTTCAAAAATTTTCCTCAAGACAGAACGAAACTGCAGGACACCGTATGGCAAAACCAGTTCGAGGGCTTGATTTTACCGAAAAAATGCGCAAGATCTGCGAAAGCATGACGTCGAAAGTCGCGGCTCTCCAGCACATCCAGATGGATCGGGTGGCGGTGGGGTTCACGCAGACCCGCTCGGCAAGTCAGTATGGATGCTATGCGACGCTGACGCCGATGCGTTTCGAGAACGGTTCCCTCACGACACAGCGAAACGGAAGGCTTTACACCGTTCAGCGCGTTTTGGATCCGCAGGGAAGAGAGTACCTCTACATTCTGAGATTTTATGTTCCGCGGTTCCTGAATTCTGATTTTCGGCATAAACTCGTCACGACGGTGCATGAACTGCTGCACATCAGCGAGAAATTTGACGGCGACATTCGGCGTTTTGAAGGACGCTGCTATGCGCATTCCTCCTCTCAGAAAGACTACGACGCCTACGCAGAACAGCTCGCCTCTTTTTGGCTGGCGACGGATCCTCCGGAAGAGCTCTACTCGTTCCTTCACCTGAATTTCGCGCAGCTGCAGGAACGGTACGGAAGTCTCTACGGAAAACAGTACCCGGCTCCCAAACTGATCCGCGTCCAGAAAGATGGTCCATTCGGCAGCTGACAGCTAGCCAGCTGGAATACCTGTTTCATACGGAAGACACTGATCTCGCACGGAGACACACTGGATTTTAAACGCGAAAAGCACAAAAAAACGCGGATGTCGCGAGTTTTTAAAATTTTTTAAAACGATTTCGTATCTTTTCGTGAAATTTGTGTCAGGGCATGTCTCCTTTCTTTTCAGTGTATTTCCGTGTCTTCTCAGTGCATTTTCGCGTCTTTTTAGTGTTTTTAGTGGTAAAAATCGGGGTGAAAATCGCAGGCTGAACAGCTGCCGCTTGCCGGATGGTGCAGAAAATATCACTTTTTTTGAAAATCTTTCAAAAAAACTCTATTCACCACTTGAAAATTTTCCTGAAAATGGTATTATTATAAAATATTAATGATTATTTTAGAAGTCCTTGATCCATGATTAAGTCGGGAGTTTCCTATGAGCGTTTTTCGGCTAGAACAAGATGTTTTCATCAAGTTTTTTGGAATTGCAGACAAACTGCGCGACAATGTGCTGCACACGACCACGACTAAAAAAAATGTGGCTCTGATGGAATCTCTTACCGTGCGTCAGCAGAAGGCGATCATGGCGCTCTTGCTTTTGACGGAAAATGAACCGGAAGGAGTCAATCTGAAAAAACTGGCTGAGCGTCTGAATATGACGATCCCCGCGACTTCCATTCTGGTAGAATCGATGGTCCAGAATAAAATCTTCTGCCGTGAACAGAGCAAAGAAGACCGCCGTGCCGTCCGCATCCGGCTCTCAGATTTCGGAATGTCGCTCATCAGCGCATTTCGCGTTCAGATGGACGCCTACATCTCCGAAATGTACAAAGACATCTCAGACGAAGAAAAAGAAGTCTTCAGTAAGGTCATCAATCATTTTTACGTTAGCATTTTTCATGAAGAAATGAACTTGGAGAAAAAGAAAGAAGGCAGAAAAAAATAGAAAGCGTAAAAAAAGTTTTACCACTGGGGGCACTGAAGAGCCTCCTGCACGAATTTCTCGAAAAATACAAAAATACACAAAATATTTTGTGTGTTTTCGCATTTTTGGTGAAATTCGTGCAGGAACGCCTTTACTTTCTTTTCCCATTCCTTTTCAGGGTACTTTTCAGCGGTAAAACCCGCAGTCCCGTTCCGGAACGCGATTTTGATCTTTGACACAGTCCCCGGCCGATCTCCTTTCCCTGCGTTTTCCAACGGCGTATCGAGACGGTATTTTTCGTCTGCGTTTTCGTCTGCGTTTGCGTCTGTTCCGGCATTCCCAAGGCCATGATGCGCTCACCGATGGCGGGGTGCGAGTGCAGCCAGAAGACTTCCCAAGCAGATGGGAATGGGTCCGCTTTGTTTTGGATCGCCAGCTTCACAAATGCACGGCGCAGCGCGTCCGGACCGCAAAGCGTGAGCGCATGGGCGTCCGCCTGCCGTTCATGACGCCGGCTCACCGCATTTTGGATCGGTTCAAGGACCGTCATGATGATAGTGAGCGCGAAAATGAAAAAGAGGATCGACCAGACGGGAAGTTCCGCATAATTCAGTTCTGCAGTCAGCGAGCCGCCGTACCAAAAACGAAACCCAAGATCCACGAGCCAGTAGATCCCGAAACTTGCCAGAAGCATTCCGAGCATCCCTTTGAGCATGTGCCGGCAGACATGGTGTCCCAGCTCATGAGCAAAAACGGCCGCGATCTCGTCTTTTTTGAAATTCTTTAGCAGCGTGTCTCCGAGCAGCACTCTCCGCGTCTGTCCGAAGCCGGCGATCATGGCATTCGCTTTGGTCGTTTCAATGGAAAGATCGAGACGGCAGATCCCCGAAAGTTTCAGAGACGCAGTTTCTGCCAGTTTCTGAAAACTTGCCATGAGAACAGGATCTTCAAGACGCTCGACCCGATAAAATAGCGGCAGGACGACCACCGGGAAAAGTGTGCCGAGCACGATCGAAAAGAAAAAGAAGATTCCAGAGGCAGCCGCCCACCACCACGGTCCTGTGACGCGGATGATCCAAAAAAGCCCAAGCATCAGGAAAAAGTTCAGCGGCAGCACGAGCGCCATTTGCAGAAGCCATCGGCGCAGCCAATGGAATGCCGTGAGGTTGCTTAGACCGAAACGCTGCTCAACGACCCAGCCGCTAAAAAATGAGATCGGCAGCGAAACACAGACGTGGATGAGAGAAACGCTCACCATCAAAGCCGTGAACTGCCGGATCCACGAATCGCCGACGAACAAAAAACCAGCCAGAAATTCCGTCATCGGTTTTCCAAAAAAGAACGTGAGGAAAGCAAACAGGATGAGATCCGCCGCCATGTCCAGCAGCGTACACCGAAGCTGGATCCGATGGTACGCCCGGTTCTCCGCGAGCTGTTCCGGTTCCATGATCTCTGCGCAAAGCTCTTCCTTAGTTTGAAATTTCGCCATTCTTCCCCCAAACGAACGGGCTGCGTCCTCTTTCGCGTGACTGTGGACCGCGGACTCTCCCTTTCCGCGAGCTGAAAACATTTTAGCAGACTCTCGCCAAATCGTAAAGGGGGGGGGGAGAAAAAATTTTTTTCAGACGTCCCGTCCCTTTTCTCCAAACTCCAGAGCCGTGAAATGAAGAAGCACGGAATCTCCGAACGGAACGCGCTGCCGTTTCTTTACCGAAATGGAAAATCCATGGGGAAGCGCCTGCGTCACCTCAAGCTGTGCATCTCCCTCCACGACCAGACACTCGACGGACGGAATGTGCGTCAGCGGCGGACAAAATCCAGCAAAAAGCGAGAGTTTCGTTTGATTCGGCGCAAATTCCCCGCGGAGAAATCCTGTGATCTGTTCGCCGTGCTCCAGTGTCGCACTTCGCTCCATCTGCTGCGTCACTCCGGCCGGAAGGATCTCGTTCAGTTCTTCGTCCAGCTCCTCATCCAATTCCTCTTCCAGCTCTTCGTCCCGTTCAGAAAGCGCGTTTGAGACTGGGACCGGATCGAGGGAGGGCTTCTTTGCCTCCGCGATGCGGACTTCCCAGATACGCACTTCCATCAGCCATGCCGTTCCCAAAACGACGGCAAGCGAAAGCCCGAGCGAAAGTGTTTTTGCCGCCAAAGTCGTTCCGGGCGTCCAAAGAGCGGTCTGCGTCAGGAGGAAAACGAGTACTGAAAATGCAATGGGCAGAAAACGCCGTTTTTCCTCACATGCTTCGGCTCGTGCACACAGAAAGCTCCAGTACGCGGTCAAAACGAGAAGAAAACCGCCGAAAACGAACGAAAAAATGCCGATGCCCCAAACTGGAAACGGCAGAGTCAGTGCCCCAAAGCACCTCCGCAAGATCAAAAAAATCCCGAAAAGCCAAAAGACGCCAAACCCCAAACACGGCCAGTTCCCCCCGGAATTGCCCCCCATTTTGGTCTTCTGGAAAAATTTTTTAAAATTTTTTTCTTGCGTCATTCTGACCGTCCAAAATTCAAAAAAACACTCTCTGCATAAAGTATATGTCTAATTTTAGTCAAAATCCGCAAAAAGTGAAGCGCCCCCCCAAGTGTTTTTCGCAAAAAAAAGAAAAAAAGTTTCCTCCCCTCCCTCTTGAAAAATTTTCAAAATGCTTCATACTATTGGGCACAAGGACGCGAGAATCAGCAGGGAAGCTGAAATTTTTCTCACTCTCAGGAATTTTCCTGAAAAAAGCATGAAAAGGGCGTTTTCAAAGTTTCGACTCTGAAAACGCCTTTTTTCATGTTCTGCGCAGTTCTTTCGCTTGGCCCGTTCATGTCCCGCTTACCACGGACTTTCCATCATTCCGACGATATGCTGTGCCAAATTCTGGATCACCGCCTGCGATGCCGTCGCGTTCGACTGTCCGACCTCTGTCACGAGCGGCGTACTCGAAGAGATCGCCAACGCGTCCTGGCGCATGTCGATATTCTGCGACTGCCGGACCTCCATCGTCCTCCGGTCGATCCACTGTGCTTGTACCGTCATGCTGAAAAGGAGTTCCCGCGGATCGAGCCAGTCGTTTTGGAAGGTCACGTTTTTGTTTTCATCTACGATGCTGACTTTTAGGATCGTGTCCGCGCGTGATTCCGGAACGACCTTAAACGGCGTCCGCGTTTCGATCTCACGCACGAGAGCCTCCGTCAAACGCTCACCGTATCCGTGCCGCCATGTTTCATTCGCGACGATGGAAACGCCGACAGTCCGAATGTCCGTCGGAAAGAGTCCCTGATTTCCTAGATTGTATGCCCGACAGCCGCTCAGTGCAAGAAGTGTGCAGCACACTGCGGTCAGGATCAGAAATCGCCTTTGCATCGCGCCACCTACTCTTCCGGGAAGATCTTCTTCAGCCACGCAAAATGATCCGGCGGGTCCTGAAGATCACGGATCTCCTCAAAACGTTCCCGTGCACGTGCCGCGCTTTTTGTCTGCGGATAGTCCTGCATGACGAGCTGAAAATACATTCGTGCTGAACTGTAGTATCGCTTCGTTACGTAAAATTCCGCAATGTGCAGGTCCCGTTCCGCATGCGCTTCCGTGATTTTGTTCTTCGTTTCCACGAGTGCTGAACGCCGATCCTGCAGCTGCGGCCCAAACTGCGTCAAAAGACGATCCGTAAGGACTTCCGCATCTTCCAAGGCCGTGCCGTCATACTCCGGCCCCTGATACATGAGGAGTTTCGAGGAAAGATTCAGTTCGCACGCCGGCAGAAGATGCTTTGACTGCGGGTAATTCTTGATCAGGTCGTCGTAGAAATTCGCCGCGTCAAAATACTCGCCGCGAATGTAGTTGGCATTTCCCGCCGCCATCATCGCATGTTCTGCCCACAGCCCATTCGGATCATGCATCGTAATGGTCCGGTACGCTTTGATCGAGTTTCCAAACGTTCCGAACATTGGACGCGTTTTGTCTGAAAAATTCGGCGCCAGCGGATGGTAGTCGTAAATTTGGTCCAGTTTCTCCCAGTACTGTGCGATTGCAAAAAGACGCGGAGAAACGCGGTCCATGTAGCGTGTCGAATCAAACCGCTTCAGCAGCTTTTCGTATGCGCGCTGCGCCTTTGCATAGCGATTCGCAAAAAAAAGCGATTCCGCACGCAAAAACAGTGCGTCCTCTTCCAACGGCGTTTCCGGCCATCGGAATCCCGCCCAACCCAGTTTTTCGGCCGCTTCCAAATACTCACCTTTTTCGAAGAGCTGAACGCCCTGTTCAAAAAGCGCAAGCGCGATCTCTTCATTTGGTTCCAGGCGCACCATCTTCAGGCATGCAAGTTTTAGGTGCTTCGAGAACTTTTCCGCAGTCATTGCCGAAAGCGATCGGTCCTCTTCCTCGAAATACTGCGCAGCTTCCTCGACCTCCGTCATGTCTACCTGGGGATCCGGCTCTTCTTTCAGCTGCCGCTCTGTTTCGCTCAAATCGACATGCCCCTGCCCTATCGGCTTCACCGATGAATGTTTCATAGACGCACACCCGCTGACAGTCAGCATAAAAGCAAGGACTGCCGCAAAATGCACTCCATGTACGAGGAAGCTCTGGAAAACAGGTCGTTTCATATTCAAAAAACTTTCCGGCACAGACCGGGATGACGTTTTCTTTTGGACTGCTTTTGCAAAATTTGTTTCAATGTGAAAACTATTTTGCAAATACGATATGTTGGTTTGTTTTGAAATCAAAACTATTTTATCTTGCTTTTTCATCCTATCTTTCAGCGTTTTAACCACTGAAAGATAGGAACGGGCCGTTCCATTTGATGAGCGAGAAACTGATTCCACACGCCGCGGATCTCTCCAAGGGTTTTCTGGGAGAGCTGGAGCCGTTTCCAAAATTTCTCCTCCGGCGACGCCAAGAGCTGAAGAGCCCCAAGCGCCTCGGGCGACAGGGAAACGACACGTGTTTTGCCGGGACGACATTGGGGGCAGAGGACGCCTCCTTCGCGCATGCCGAATGCAGCCCGTCGGGCACCGCGCCGGACTTCGATCTTTTTGCCGCATTCCACACATTCATGAAGCGACGGTGCGATCCCAACGAGTTGGAGCAGCCGAAGCTCATAATGCAGCAGGCATCGGGAAAGTTTTTCCGGCGGATCTTCCAGTGACGCACTCCGACAAATGGAATCCAAGGATAGAATATCGTTTAAAATGATTTTCGTCAAGTCGAATAATGCGGTTTGAGGGCTAAAATTTTCAGTAAAATGGTTTAAAAGTTGCACGACATGGAAACCTGCGTAAATTGCGACGGTTGAATCGACTCGAAAACGCTCGGTTAACTTTGCCTCTGTGACGAGCTGAAGTACATCGCCGTTTTTGGGATAGTAAAGGATCCGGCAGACATTCATCGCATCGAAAGCTGTGTCGAAGGGATTTTTCAGACGGCGGGCCCCCTTTGCCAGACAGGTGATCTTTCCACTCTCGCGAGTGAAGAAAGTCACGACCATGCTGGTTTCGCTGAAATCTGAGGTTCGCAGAACGATCGCTTCGTCATTCAAAGGCGGCATCAGGACACTCTTTACTTCCTCTTTTATTCCAATTTTATTCCAATTTTATTCCATTAATTAATAGGGAGTACTTTTATGCGAAAAAACTCCGCGTTCTGCATCCCCTGAAAACACACATTTTCCGTTTTTTTCGAAATCTCATTTTTACCGAAGTATAGTTTCTTTTTGCTTTTGGCGCAATCGAAATTTACGTTTTTCCGCATCAAAAAATCTTTTTTCTTGCCATTTTTACCGCAGAGGGTACCGAAGAGCCGCTGAAATACATAGAAAAGAGATCCATCCGGGAACTGCGTACCAGTTTCACCACTGAAGACGCAGAAAACGCACAGAGAAGCACTGATCTTAACACAAAAAGCAGTAAAAAACAGACTGATCGAACAAATTTTGAATTTTTAAAAATTCATTCGCGTCTTTTCGTGTTTTCCGTGAAATTCGTGTCAGGGCACGTTCACTCCCTTTTTTTTCTTCTTCTTCTTTTTCTTCTTTTTCTTTTAAGTGTGTTTCTGCGTTTCTTCTGCGCACTCAATGGTGAGATCGGAACCTGGATCGGTACGCACTTTCCGGAAGAGCCCCAATTTTTCTCAAAATCCGGTTTTGCCATTGACGCACATACTGCTTTTCGCTAAAATACAGCTTCGATCGGTTTCCGATTTCATTTTTCCTTGGCTTGTGTCCTTTTTCCAGTTTTTATCCACCCTCATGGCCCAATCGCTTCAAATCCTTCACGGAATGAAAATCCTGCACGTTGCCAGTCTTGCCGCACGGGAAAGCTGGCTTGAGAAGGCATTGCGTGAAGCTCCGGTCAAACTGAAGTTTCACGAGGTCCACGGTTCCTTTGAAGGGATGAAAGCGCTTCGTTCGGAAGCATTCGACATCGTATTTCTGAGCATTCGCCCACTGAAAAGCAGTCTCGACTTCATCGACGGCTGCCGAACCAGCGGCGTGATCGTTCCGATGATGCTCCTTGGCCGAAAAAAAGATTCCGATCTCATGACGCAATGCTGTGAGCGGGGCGGAAACGGGATCATTTCACTCGAAAATACCACGATCACGGACCTTCTTTGGCAGATTTTCTTCACGATTCAGCACAGTCGGCAATCTGCGCAGAACGTAGAGCTCCGGAATCGTCTGGAACAGGAAATGCTTCGAAAATCCGAAGAAAATGCACTCTTCATTGCCAACCAGCGTGCCATGCTTCGGGAAGAATATCCGGATGCCGGGGCAGTTTCCACGCTAAGTTCCCAGTATCTTGAACTTCTGAAACGCAGCATTCCGCTTGGGATCAGCCGATTTACGCAGGAGACGAAAGAATTTCTCCCGCTCCTGCTTGAGGAGAAACTCACTGCTGCCGATCTGTTCAGCATGCACCTGGATGCGCTTGAAACGATCCTCAAAACTCCCGGTCGGAAAAGCTCGCTTCATCTGATGAACCGCGCCAATATACTGGTCAGCCAGCTCATGATCGCACTGTCGGCGCACTATCAGCAAAAGGCAGAAAGAACCGAAATTTCACCGATTTCCTTTGATGATTTTGCCTCTAATGGTGAAGTTTACTGATTTTTCCAAAAAAAATGAAGCGCTTCCGTATAAAATGACGAAAATTCACTCAGTTTCATATAATTTAATGGAAACCGATAAAATCAGGGAATGAAGAAGGAAAAGAAGAAGGGAAAAACAGGGAGAAAAGATCATGTCTTCACTCAAACGCATCCTCGTCACGGGCGGAGCCGGTTTTCTCGGTTCGTTCCTGTGCGAACGGCTTCTGGAACTTGGGCACGACGTCATTTGTCTCGACAATTTTTTCACGAGTCAGAAATCTAACGTCTGTCATCTTCTTGCAAATCCGAATTTTGAATTGATTCGGCACGACATTACGGTCCCGGTCTATTTGGAAGTGGACGAGATCTTCAATCTGGCCTGTCCTGCCGCACCGGGGCACTATCAGTTCAATCCGATCAAGACGATGAAGACTTCCGTTCTTGGCGCCATCAACGTTCTTGGAATGGCGAAACGCTGCCGGGCGCGTGTCCTTCAGGCTTCCACCAGTGAGATCTACGGCGACCCGGAAGTTCATCCCCAGCCGGAAACTTACCGCGGGTGTGTCAATACACTGGGGATCCGCGCGTGCTATGACGAGGGGAAGCGCGCTGCTGAGACGTTGTTTATGGATTACCATCGGCACAATGGGGTAGATGTCCGCATCATCCGTATCTTCAACACTTACGGCCCGCGAATGCATCCGTATGATGGACGGGTCATTTCCAATTTCATTCGTCAGGCGCTCAACGGTGAGGACATCACGATTTTCGGCGACGGCTCGCAGACGCGTTCGTTCTGTTATCGCGATGATCTTATCGAGGGCATGATCCGCATGATGGACTATGAGGAACCGAATGGAAAATTCACCGGTCCCGTCAACCTTGGAAATCCGCATGAATTTACGATTCACCAGCTTGCGGAACTCGTTTTGGAGATGATCGACACAAAATCAAAGATCGTGTACCGACCGCTTCCAATGGACGACCCGACGCAGAGAAGACCGGATATTACCTTGGCGAAACGGTATCTGAACTGGGAACCGGCGGTCGAATTGCGTGAAGGGCTTCAAAAGACGATCGACTGGTTCCGTTCCATTCGGATGAGCGATTACCGCCCGCCGACGCCGCGGTATTGACAGAAAGAGCCAGAGCTAAAATTTCCACCAATAAAAAGAGGAGCTGACACGCAGACCAGCTCCTCCTCTTTTTACTCAAACTCTATCGAGTCAAAGATGAAACTTAACGGTTCAGAATGACCGTCTGGTTTTCCGCGAAACGATAGTGCTTCACCGTACCGTCGTTGAAACGGACCATGATGCGAAGGTTCTTCACTTTGTTCGGCGTGACGTCGGTGAACGCCTCATTGTAGTTGCCGATATCCATGATGACGGAACCGTTGAAGAATTTCATGAGCTTTTCTTTCACATCAACGCGCTCACTTTCCACGTCGATACCGTAGTTTGCCGCGACGATCTCGCCGTCCAGTTTCTGCTTGCGCAGCGACTCAAGGAGGTACGCACGGTGTTTGTGGTTCATGTGGAACGTTTCGTCGATCTCCGGCTGGAGTTTCAGTTCACCGGAAACTTTTTCCGAGTCGCCGTCCTGACGAATGTCGAAACGGTTGATCACCGGAGCGGACGCAATACGCGGACGGACCGGCGGAATGGTTTCGATCGCTTTGGAGTAGGGATCGTACATCGCGCGGACTTCCGGATCGCCAAGGTACGGACCATTGCAGTCGACCCATGCGATGAGGCGTTCGGCATCTTCCTTGCTCACTTTCACACCGTGGTGTTCGCCGCTGGTCGCGTTCTTGATGAGCGGACTGACCGGGGAGTAGGCGGAGTACGGAGGAAGCGTTTCGAGGTTCTTCGGATCGTTCGGGCTGTAGCCTTCCACGACGAACACGCCGGCGAGGTTGGTCGGAACGCCCTTTTCGTTCTTCGGCTTGCTTCCGCCCCACGGGCAGTCGCCGGAAACGAGAGTCAGGTACGGTTCAGAGAACGGACTAACGTCATCCGGACGGCTGTGGACCCAGCCCCACCAGCCTTTGCCGGACGGACGGGAGACCATGTTCAGCTTCTTGTATGCGTCGTGTTCCGGGTTCTGATGGCATTTGCCGCAGTTACGGTCAAGGACCGGCTGGACGAAACGCGCGAAGCTGATGCTTTCTTTGCCCCACGGGGTCGGCGTCAGTTCGACTGCCGGTTTACGCAGAGCTGTTCCCATCTGGCCGCTCCCCATCATCTTGTTCGAGCGCGTGCTCATGTTCGACTCATGGCAGCCGAAGCAGCCGCGGTTCTCGCCCGGCATCACGTACGTGAAGGAGCGCATCACGTGGATCGCCTGACCTTTTTCGTCAAGCATCTGGAAGAAGATCGCTTCTCCCGGCGGGACCTGGAAGTTTACCGAACCGTCCGCTTCGATCGGGACAGTACCGAGGATGCGCTTCACGCCGTCCGCCTGGAAAACGGAGACGGCCGGACCGTCGTGCTGGACAGTCTTATGCCACGTCGTGTAGGTTTTCGGGTCCATCTGGATGACGCGGATGTACTTGCCCTTTTCTTTCAGGATCGGGTCAGCGCCTTCAAACACGTTGTTGCTGTAGAGCATACCATTCGCGGGTTTTTCACCGGAACCGATCTTCGGCCACTGCACGAGGTCCGGTTTTTCGAGCGGGACTTCGCGAGCACGGATCGGGGAGGCATAGTAGGCGTTGAAGTCGCCTTCGTAAATCAATTCCTTATTTCCGTAAACGTCCTGGAAATAGAGGTTGAAGAACCATTCATTATCCGGACCGCTGTAGAGGTGGCCGCCGTCACGTGCGGAGACGAGCATGTATTCCTCGGAGAGCGGATACGGCGTTTTGTAGGCGAAATATTTACCCGCGGCATGATAGTCGTAATCCGACTTGACCGGGGTGGGGCCGTCACCGACTTCCGGCCAGGCGACTTCCTGGGTGATCTTTTGGAGACCGTCCGGATAGTTCAGACCGCCATCCGGGTTGATGTAGCCGATAGAACCGTTGAACCACGCATGGTGACCGACGGCGGTGAAGACGACTTTCTTGCTTCCCGGGATCTGACGGGCTTCCGTCAGAACGTCCGGCCAAACGGACTGGTTGCCCCAGAACGTCTGCGGGTTCGTGCCGTCCGGATTGATCGTCCAGAGGGACTGAACGCGCCAGAGCGCTTTGTCGGTGTACTCCCAGCGCGTGAAGATCACACGTCCGTCCTGCATCATGGAGGGCATGTATTCCGGTTCGCCGTTTGCGGAAATGACGTAGATGTTCTTTCCATCCGCGTCGCAGCGGGCCATGGCGAAAGCGTGCGTCATCGGCATGCAGCGGACGTAGGAGTGCTGACGGCTCGTGCAGAACACGATGTGACCGTCCGGCGTGTAGATCGGATCGAGGTCGTCATAGTCGCCGAAGGTCAGCTGTTTCAGAT
>SUVI01000106.1 GCA_015062085.1 Planctomycetaceae bacterium | reverse complement strand
GGAAGAGATGATGGGCCTGCTCGCGCTTGAGCCGGAGGAATACCGTGACTTACGTTTCCTTCCGGACCCGGTCTGCGTCTACCATGAGATGGTGAATGAGAAATACGCGGACGACGATGAGGAGCGGAAAAAAAGATACGTGGAAAACTCTGCCGACATACTTGCTCTGGATCCGGAATTTACTGCGGAATGGGTCCGGGCGAACTCGCCGGTGCTGGATGAGATCGTGCGGATCGTGCTGGATTCCGAAATGTACTTCATTCCGTTGATCGGCGACGGCCGCCATTGCGCGGCAGAACAGCTTCTTCCTTGCAGTGAGTTGGCTCGATCATTGGCGAAGGGACTGACATTTCGGGCGGCATACCGGATCAGGCAGGGAGAGCTGGACGGTGCGATCGCCGACGCGGAAGCCTGCCGCCGTTTGGGGCATCTGTTCCAGGAGAATGCCGCAGTCATGGTGGATTTTCTGATCGGACTCAACATTAAGCGAATGGTACTGGCGCTCCCATTTTATGAAAATATCGACGCGCCGCTTTCCGAAGACCAGCTCGCGAAACTTGAGGAAATTGCCCGAAAGTATCCGCTGGATATGCGGGAGGAAGTTTACCTCCGCATTGAGCAGAATGACAAAATGATGTACCTGGATATGATCCTTCCAAGTCCATATTCAAAAGAATATGAGTACGACGAATTCATGTTTCATCCGCTGTTTTATTTGGGAGTGGACTGGAATATTGCCGTGACGGAAACGGCGAGGATCCAGTCAAGACGGCAAACGGATCCGGAATTGGATCTCGCGTCGGAACAGGAGGAATGGTTCCAAAAACAGTGTGAGGAATTCCCGTTGAGATTCCTTTTCAAAAAGGAAAGCAATGGCTCGTTCAGCTATCTGGAAGATAACGACTGGTTTCTGTGTCTCCTTCCGCGAAAAACTCGGTCCGTCTGGTTGGGAATGGGAATAGATGCGATCAGCGCACCAGGATACGCTCAAGCCGCGTTCCAGCGTGCGAGCGATCACGCAGCCCTGGAGCGGCTCTTCTTTGCGCTTGAGCGATACCGTCTGGCTCACGATGGCGAATGCCTGCCCCGATCGGTTCAGGATGGGAACGGGAAACCGCTCCACTCGTGGCGCGTCATGCTTCTGCCGTACCTTGGGGAGGCGGAAAAGGAACTTTTCGCGAAGATCCGGCTGGACGAACCGTGGGATTCGCCGCATAATACGCAGTTTCATACCGTGCGCGTCGAGGCATTTGAGCGAAAGCTCTTTCCTTCATACGGCAGCCAAAAGCTGGAATGGAAAGCGGGCGAGACGTTTTTCGCAGCGGGAAAGGACCCGGACTCGGCTCTTCCCGTTGACCTTCTGATCCTTGAAGAGCCGATCTGCTGGATGGCCCCGAATCCTGATCAGAAACCAGAATCGGAATCTGATTAGGGATCCGACCAAAAATCTGCGCCGTGATTTTTACCACTGAGGCCACAGAAAGACCGCAGAAACACACTGAAAAGAAAAGAAAAGAAAAGAGGAAAAAAGCAGTAAACGTGCCCTGACACGAATTTTACGGAAAACACGAAAAGGCACAAATGAAATTTTAAAGTTTAAAAATATTTCGTGAGGTTCGTTTTTTTCGTGCTTTTCGTGCTTTTCGTGTTTAAAATTCAGTGTGTGTCGGTGCGTTTTCTGTGTCCTCAGTGGTGAAACTGGTGCGCGGTTCCCGGATAGACCTTTAAAAATATTTCGCGGAATTTCGTTTTTTTCTGTTTTTTTAGTCTTTTTTGCGAAAAATCCGTCTCGGGGGGGGTAGTGTTTTGGCTGAAAATGAAGTATCATAAAGAAATCGGAAAAAACGTTTCATTTCATCCCCAAATAAGAAAAAAGGACACAAGAAGATGGAGAGATCTGCCTACCGCCGGATCGGTGCGCTGCGTACCCGCGAGGAGTTCGTAAACTATTTGGGATCGCTTGGTCTGGAACTTCCAGTTGACGAAAAGATCCTTTCGGAAGCGGAAGGTTCCCCAATGGCGCAGCCGCTGAAGATCGGCCCGTACACGCTGCCGAACCGCTGGTGCACGCAGGCGATGGAAGGGTGGGACGCCAATGATGACGGGACGCCGTCCGAACTGCTTCTGAATCGGTGGAAGAAATTCGGGAGAAGCGGCGCGGCCCTCGTCTGGGGCGGTGAAGCGTGTGCGGTCCAGGAGGACGGCCGCTCGAATCCGCGTCAGCTCTGCCACAATGACGCGCACGCCGACACGATGTACGCCGAGCTTTTCGAGACGGTCACGCAGGCACACCGCGAGTACTTGAAAACTGAAGGGAAAGATCCGGATGAAACGTTCCTCGTTGGGCTTCAGCTCACGCATTCGGGACGGTTCAGCAAGCCGTGGGCGGACCGCAACACGCCGCGGATCGCGTACCACCACCCGATGCTGGACGCCCGCGTGAAGATCGACCCGAAAGACGACTCGTACCTCGTGACGGACTCTGATCTGCGCCAGATCATCGAAAACTACGTGAAAGTCGCGAAAAGTGCGTGGAAAGCGGGATTCCATTTCGCGGACGTGAAACACTGCCACGGTTACCTCGCGCACGAACTTCTCCATGCCGTAAATCGTCCCGGACCATACGGCGGACCGCTTGAGAATCGAATGCGTTTTCTGCGGGAAGTCGCGGAAGGGATCCGGACGGAATGTCCCGGCATGCTCATCGGAGTGCGTCTTTCCGTCTTTGACGCGATTCCCGGCGAGGAAACGAAAGCACAGTTCGGCACAGTCCAGAACTGCATGAGCGAGGAGGATCTTGAGATCGTGCGGATCATGGCGGAGGAGATCAAGATCGACGTCCTGAACGTCACGGCCGCGTCGCCGTACTACTCGGTCTACGCGCAGCGTCCGTCCTTCACGCCTGCGGTCGAAGCGGTCCTTCAGCCGGACGGATCGATGAAGATCCCGCCGAGGATCGATCCTCCGGAAGACCCGCTTTTCGGCTGCTGCCGCCAGATCTTCAACGCGCGGATCTTAAAGGAACGTTTTCCGGAACTTCCGATGGTCGGGTCGGCGTACACTTACTTCCAGGACTACCTTCCGCACGTGGCGCAGGCCGTCGTTCGCGCAGGCTGGATCGACAGCGTGGGGCTTGGACGCATGGTCCTGACGTACGGAGAAATGGCCGCGGATTCGCTCGCAGGCCGTCCGATGGATCGATGCCGAGTTTGCCGAACGTTCAGTGACTGCACGACCGCTCCGCGAAACGGTATGGTCTCCGGATGCTATCCGCTGGACCGCGACTACCGGCAGATGACCGAAGCACTGCGCTTGAAGCAGCTGAAGTCGCCATGCGCCCGCAGTGCGGAATAAATGAAGGGAACTGAAAATTTCCGGGCCGACGCATTCGGTCCGGAAGACCTTTCCCCATGCACATTCAAATTTTCCCGATTCCAGATTTTCATCCGTGTGTTGAAAATTTTGCCAAACACATTTACGGACCATCCTCCAGGAGGTTTTCGATGAGACTTTTTTTCTATTTCCCCGTTTTTTTGCTGGTATTCACGGCGATTGGGTATTTTTTCCCTACGGGTCTTTCGGCACAAACTCCGGATCGTGCCCCATTGGATCCCGTTGAAGTTCCGACCGCGGAAGTCATTCCAGAACCGGTTCCGCGCCCTGCCGAACCAACCCGCAGTAATGGAGAGATCATTGATCCCGGCGTCATCGTGCCCTCTGGTCCACAGGAACCGATCCAGATCGAGGAATACTCGGTCCGCGTCGAACATCGCGGGCGAATCTGCCGTACGGTCACGACGATCACGTTCAAGAATCCGAACGACACGGATATGGAGGAGACACTGGAATTTCCGCTTCCGGAAGGGGTGACGGTCTCCGGCTACGCGCTCGACATCAACGGCGTCATGGTCGATGCGTCGGCCGTCACGAAAGAAAAGGCCCGCGTTGCGCTCGAGTCCGAGATCCGGCGGAACGTGGACCCGGCCCTGGTCGAAGTTCAGCGCGGAAATCAATTCAAAACACGCATTTACCCGGTCCCGGCTTTTGGAAAACGCACGATCCGGATCGAATTCATTTCCGTCCTGGAACCTGGCGAAAAGCCCGGCGAGGGGATCTGGCGGCTTCCGCTTGCTCTGAAAGAACCGGCAAAATATTTTGAATTCATCTGGCGGTCTTTTTTGCCGGAAAGTCCCGAAGTGATGGAAAAAGCGGATCAGGACGCTGCGCTTTCGGAAGAACTCGTCCAAAAATACGCACCCCGAAAACTCGCAGGTGAGATCAAAGAGCTGACTTTCGAGCCGTGGGAAGACAGTTTGCTCGGCGACGTAGACGCACTCAATTTCCAGACTCAGCAGGAGATCGTTCTCGCGGTCCCGCTCGCTGGTCCCGAAATCTGGACGGAAAAGTCGGCGGACGGTTTCACGTACTACGCGGCTGTGGTGAAGGATCCGGCTGTGGTGAAGGATCCGGCTGTGGTGAAGGATCCGGCAGTGGTGAAGGATCCGGCTGCGGTGAAGGATCCGGCTGCGGTGAAGGACTCTCCCCAAACTCCGGCCGCCGGCATAGAAAAAGCCCCAAAAGATGCCGCCTCGGACAGAGTTTCCCGGCTCCCCAACTCCGTGACAGTCTTCTGGGACTGCTCCGGCTCACGCTCAACGACGGGATTCGCGGGAACGCAGAAGAAGGAACTCGCATTTCTTCAGGCGTGGCTCCAAGAAGCAAAGATCGACACCGTGCGCCTGGTCCCGGTCCGAAATCTCATCGATCCGGGAGAGATCCTGACGGTAAAGGCTGCGGAACTCGAAAAGACGCTCGCGGAACTTCCGTGCGACGGTGCGACGAACTTCTCGCAGCTTGCCAAATTCGCGCCGGAGGGAATGGATTCCGTTTCGTTCCTTTTCTCGGACGGTTTTGCGAACTGGCATGAATCGGAGAACGCGGAACTTCCGGGACGGCTCTTCACGTTCGCATCTGGAAACGCGCAGGATGCCGTGACGCTAAAACGGCTTGCGCAGAATCATGCCGGCAGGTTCGTCGATCTGGAAAAGATCCCGACGGATCAGGCCGTCCGGCAGGTCATGCAGACGCTCGATGGGGCGGCTCCGCGTCCGGTCCAGGTCTCGAACGGCGAGATCTTCCCGAAATTCCTGACGTCTGAGATCGCCGCGGGAAATGCAGGAGATGAGGCAAACACAGAAAACGGTGCGTCTTTCCTTTTCGTGGGCCGGACTCGTTCCGCAAATGTGGAGATCCAAGTCGGTAAAGGCCCCCAGACCGCCGTTTCCTGCGAAAACGCACCCGCCGGCGAGTCGCTCCGAACGCTCTTCGGCCAGCGCAAGTTGGAAGCGCTTCTCCTGATGCCCGACACGGATCGGGAAGCGGTGAAGGATCTTGGACACGAATTTTCGCTTGCGACGCCCGAAACGTCGCTCATCGTGCTGGAATCGCTTGATCAGTACCTCCGGCACGACATTGCGCCGCCGGAATCGCTGGTTGAAATGCGTCAGGAATTTTTCCGGATCCGGGCACTTCAGAACGATGAGATCCGTCAGTCGTTTGAAGAACGAAAAGCAGACCGGATCGAGTATCTCGAGGCCCTCTGGAGTGAGTACCAGGAATGGCGCGGAAAGAATTTCCAGCTTCAGAAGTTCCTCAAATGGTTCCAAAAAGAGGAAAACGAAGAGGACATTCGAGCCGGCGGACGCGCACAGTATCGGGTGAGTGAAACTGCTGCTCCGTCAGCGGCTCCTCTTGCGGAAGACGAAGAACTCCCGGCCGTCGTAGAGGAGTTTGAGGAAGCCGAAGATCTTGAGGAAGATGCTGAGGCAGCCGCTCCGGCACAGGATGCCGTTCCCGCACCGGCAATGTCGGCCCCGGAAAACGGAGCGTCTTCGGACACGGAGGAGCCGCGGACGGCCGCGATCGAGCTTCAGCCATGGGATCCCGACTCTCCGTACCTGAAAAAAATGACCGAGACGAAGGATCCGTACGCGGTGTACCTTTCGCTGCGCGGTGAATTTGCACAGTCGCCGGCGTTTTTCCTCGAGTGTGCGGAATTCTTCCGGAATCGGAAAGACGCGAAACTGGCACTCCGGATCCTTTCCAATCTCGCGGAAATGGAGCTGGAAAATCAGGAACTCCTCCGCGTCCTTGGAAATCGGCTGCTTCAGTACGAAAATCCGGAAGATGCGGTTCCGGTCTTCCGAAAAGTGCTCGAGATCCGTCCGGAAGAGCCGCAGTCCTACCGCGATCTGGCCATCGCGCTGACCCGGCGTGCGGAAAAGCATCCGGAAAACGCGAAGTCGGACTACACGGAAGCGCTCAAACACTACGGCACGCTGATCTACGGACGTGATTTTGAGGATTGGGAACGCCGATTCCCAGAGATCGAGCTTTTCGGTCTGGAAGAAGCCAATGCCTTGATCCCGATCGCGCAAAAAGCCGGAGTGACGGAGATCCCGCTGGATAAAAAACTGATCGGACCGGTCGATCTGGATATTCGTATCGTGCTGACGTGGTCTGGAAACGACACGGACATCGACCTCTGGGTGACGGAACCGAGCGGCGAGAAAGTGGGATACTCGCATCAGGATTCCACAAACGGCGGGCACCTCACCGCAGATTTCACGAGCGGCTACGGACCAGAAGAGTACCAGATCCGGCGTGCGCCCAAAGGAAAATACGAAATTCTGGCACATTTTTACTCTTCATCGTCCGCAAAGATCCTCGGAGCCGTCACCATCCAGGCTGACGTCTTCACGAATTTCGCGCGAAAGAACCAGAAGCGTGAATCGCTGACGTTCCAGCTCAAACTGGATCCGGATTCTGCCGATGAAAGAGAAAAGTACACGATCGGGACGATCGAGTTCAAGAAGTAGATCCGCCGTTTCGAACGTCTGGATCAAAAATCTCAGGGAGACAAAATGCAAGGAGTTTCAAAAGGGACGTGGGGAAAGATCCGAGGAACGATCGACGTCGTGTCAACAAAAGGAAAGCTGGCGCGCTGGTACCAGACGCTGACGGTGATCAACGGACTTGAGCCGAAATTCATGGCGTTTACGGACGAGCAGATCCGAAAGGAAGGACTTTCCCTCCGGCATCGCGCACGCAGCGGCGAACCGTTGGCGCGGATCCTTCCAGAAGCATTTGCGCTCGTGCGTGAGGCTGCCCGCAGAGCCAAGGGAATGCGTCACTACGACGTTCAGCTGCTCGGCGGGATCGCGATCTTTCACCGTTCCATTGTCGAAATGCAGACCGGTGAAGGGAAAACGCTGACCGCGACAGCCCCAATGTTCCTCTACGCGCTGGCGGGACGCGGAGCCATTCTCGCAACGGTAAACGACTATCTGGCGAAACGTGACGCCGACCTTATGGCCCCGGTCTATCGTGCCGTCGGAATGGACGTCGGAGTCATCCAGTCCCAGATGCAGACACCGGAACGTGCGAAAGCCTACGCGTGTGACATCACGTACGGAACGGCAAACGAGTTCGGTTTTGATTTCCTGCGCGACCGCCTTCTTTTGCGAAAGATCAAGGAAGGACAGAATGACCTGATCGGCGCGATGCTGAATCAGGGAATGAATTTCGGAAACGGAGGCGGAGGGGATAAACCAGTCCAGAGAGATCCGTTTTTTGCTCTGGTCGACGAGGCGGACAGCATCCTCATCGACGAGGCGCGCACGCCGCTGATCATCAGTGCGGTCCCCGGCGAGGCGGAGAAGATCGAAGTCGCAACGTACTGCTGGTGTGCCGAACATGCGCTGGAATTTGAGCAGGACGAAGACTACGAGTGGGACGAGGAGAAAAAGTCAGTCGAGCTGACTCGCAAGGGACGCGCTAAGGTCCGCATGATCGAGAAACCGTCAATTTTGGATTCCGTCGGAATGTTCGACCTCTACACGTTCACGGAACGCGCGATCAAAGTTCAGCGGGAATTCCATCTGGACCGGCAGTACGTCGTTCGGGACAATGAGATCGTGATCGTGGACGAATTCACCGGTCGACTCTCCGAAGGACGCAAATGGCGTGACGGTATCCATCAGGCGATCGAGGCAAAAGAGGGACTCGAAGTCACCGTCGCTACGGGTCAGGCTGCACGGATCACGATCCAGGATTTCTTCCTCCGTTTTGAAAACGTGGCCGGGATGACCGGAACGGCCGCCGCGAGCCGTCAGGAACTAAAGAAGATCTACCAGTGCAATTTCGTGCCGATCCCTACCAACAAACCCCCGCGCCGGATACAGCTTCCGACGCAGGTCTACGGAAATTCCGACGCGAAATACCGGGCCATCGTGAATGAGATCGCCGATCTGAACGCGACTGGACGCCCAGTCCTCATCGGCACGCGGTCCATCGATAAATCGCTGATCCTCGCTCGTCTGCTGGACGAGAAAAACATCGACTACCAGATCCTCAACGCGTACCACGTGGAAGAGGAAGCGGAAATCGTCGCGAAGGCCGGTCAGCGCGGAAAAGTCACGGTCTCCACGAACATGGCTGGGCGCGGAACGGACATTCGGCTCTCTCCGGAGGTCGAGGAACTTGGCGGACTTCACGTCATCTGCACGGAAATGCACGAATCTGCGCGGATCGACCGGCAGCTCATCGGAAGATGCGGGCGCCAGGGAGACCCCGGATCTTTCAGACAGTACCTTTCGCTCGACGACGAGCTCCTTCTGACCGGATTTGGTCCGAAAAAGTCCGAAAGACTCAAGAAACGCGGTGAAGAGACCGCGCAGCGTTTTGATTCGCTCGCGAATACCTTCCGGAAAGCGCAGAGAAAGGTCGAACGCAAGCATTTCCGGCAGCGAAAAGCCCTCATGTACTTCGAAAAGCAGCGCAAGAAACTTCAGCGCGAAATGGGGCAGGATCCATACCTGGATTCCACGAACTAACGTGATTCCACGAACTAACGTGATTTCACGAACTGGCGTAATTCCGCGAACAGACCGGAAGTGTGCCTAAAAACGGAAAAAGATCCAAAGATCGCACATTTACCATTCCAGAAAATTCCATCACGCAGAAAGAGGCAGGTCCTTCATGGCGGCATCTTTTCCATCCAAATTTGGTCCATTTATCGTTACGGCCCGTATCGGGCGCGGAGGGATGGGGACCGTTTTTCGCGGAGTCCATCAGGAGACCGGTCAGCATGCCGCAGTTAAAATGCTTGCCGTTCCGCTTGCGGATGACGAAAATTTCAGAACTCGTTTCGAGCAGGAGATCGAGGCGCTCCGCCAGCTTCACCACCCTAATATCGTGCGGCTTCTTGGATTTGGGCAGGAAGAGGGCGTTTTCTACTACGCAATGGAATTAGCGGAAGGACACTCACTCGAGGAAGAAATTCGCGCCGGTCGGCGATTTACTTGGCAGGAAACGCTTGAGATCGGGATCCAGACGGCCTCCGCGCTTCACTGCGCTCACCTGCACGGGATCATTCACCGGGATCTGAAACCTGCAAATCTGCTTCTGACCCATGACGGCAAGGTGAAACTGACGGACTTCGGCATCGCGGCGCTTTTTGGTTCCGGAAAACTCACGACGGCGGGAAGTGTCGTAGGGACGCTGAACTACATGGCGCCGGAACAAGCGTCTGCTCTGCCCGTCTCTTTCCGAACGGACCTCTTTAGTTTTGGGGCGGTCCTGAAAGCTCTTTTGACCGGCACGCCGCCGTTTATGGCAAAATCGCTCGCGGAACTGCTTCACCAACATTCCACCGCTGCGGTCCTGCGGCCCAGTCAGCTCGGGATCGACATTCCGATCGAATTTGATGAACTCATCGGTAAACTTTTAGAAAAATCCCCTGAACGGCGTCCTAAAAGTGCCTACTTTACGCTCCGTGTCCTGGAGACCGTGCGTACAGAAATGAATGTTTCGCCGCAGCTTCAGAATTCCTCAAGCTCGGAAGGATTCCCGCGGTCGGCACCGCTTTCTACGGCTCTCCTGCAGCAAAAATTATGCGGCAGGGCCAATGAAAAAAGCACCGAGGCGGTTTCTGATTTCGAATCAGCTTCCAATTCAGCTTCCAATTCAGCTTCCAATTCCAGTCCGTGCCCCGCTTCTGTTCCGGTTTCGGGATCTGATGCAGCTCCAGCAGTCATCCTTACAGAGGATCATGCCCAATCGAGCTGGTTCCACG
Source organism: Planctomycetaceae bacterium (assembly GCA_015062085.1). The sequence continues at coordinate 5,089 of SUVI01000106.1, read as the reverse complement.
ATTTTGAGCGGTCTGCGCACGAAATACGTTCCTCTTCTGGGCAGGAAGCGGAAGCTGCACTTTCCTCTGACGTTTCAAGTACACCGGAAATCTCGGAGGACTACCCGCTGGCCATCGGAGCTTCATCGGTTTCGGAATCTGTCGGGGACATTCATCCGAATGAAGAGGGAACGGAGATCTTTTGCGGTGAACCTCCAGAATGCGAACTGCGGGGATCCGCCTCATTTCCCAGAAACTCAGAAAAGAGTAAGCCGGTCTCCTCCAGCTTTTTTCTCGAAGAAAAGCAGGAACTCCAGCACACACCCAAATCGGAATCTCCGTGGGGCGGTTTTCTAATGGTCCTGCTCCTGCTCGGCATCAGCTGCTTCCTGGCGGCGCTTTTGATCCGCTGGTGGATGAAGCCGGCGGACGCGGACACGCTTTACTCGCGGATCCAAGCGGAATTTCGTGAGGAGAAAGGAGCTCTTTCGGAAAGTTTAAAGAAAGATACGGAGACGTTTCTTTATTTCTATGCAAAAGATCCAAGAAGAGCAGAAATCGCAGAGATCCAGAACGAGATCGAGCTGCATCAGCTGGAGCGCAATCTTCTCCGCAGGATCCAATCCCGGAAATTTCAGGCAGTCTCCCCCATCGAGCGAGACTATTTCAATGCGGTACAGGACCCGCATACGCATCCAGAGAAAATGCTCCAGAATCTGGAGGATTTCGTCACGTTTTATTCTGCTGTTTGCGAAACTCTGGCAGGATCCTCACCGACTGCATTCGAGCAAAACGCAAAAAATGCCCAATTTCTGGAATTAGCCAAGCGGCAGATCCAGAAGATCCAAAGAGATCTTCAAAAAGAACAGGAAGAAAGACGAGTGATCCTGAGGCAGGAAACGGCACACATCCAAAAACTGCTTACTTCGGAAGATCCGGAAGAACTCGAGCGGGGCCGCGCTCTGCGGGATGCCGTTCTCCGACTTTACGGAGAGCGTGAACCGGAGATCGTAAAACCGCTGCGGGAATAGACGGGAATAGAGCCGGCGTGAAAGACTCGAAAAACGCTGGACTCGAAACATCGGGCTTTTGCCTGAAAAAATGAGGCACTTCCAGCAAGTGTGTACCGATACACAGCCGCACTAGCTGCCGAATGGACTAAAAATGAAAAAATTTCAGACGAAATCTGCATTTTACTGCGGAGGGTGGGTTGCTCAAATTTGCGAACGTGGTAAAATGAAGATTGGAATTAAGGGTTTCCTGAAACCCATCGTAGTTTTTTCATTTTTTCACACTCTTTCCTTACGATATTTAGAAATTTACGAAAAATGGCCAAGACAGAAAAAACGAAACAGTTCATCCCTCAGGGGTTCCGATTTGCCGCAATGTACACGGGGATCAAGCAGGACAAAACTCGCGCGGACATGACGTTCATCGCGTCGGACCGTCCCGCCTCGGCAGCCGGCGTTTTCACGCAGAATCTGGTCTGTGCCGCACCCGTGGTTTTGGACCGAAGCCGGGTCCCAAGCGAAAAGATCCAAGCGATCGTGGTGAATTCCGGAAACGCGAACGCATGCACAGGAGAACGCGGACTGCAGGATGCACAGCAGATGGCACGCTGGGCTGCGGAGGCCGTCGGAGCAGATGAAGAGGGAGCTCTGGTCATGTCGACAGGCATCATCGGACACTTCCTGCCGATGGACACGATCGAAAAAGGGATCCAGAAGATCACGAAAAAGCTCAAGGATGACGAAAGATCGCTCATCGCCGCGGCAAAAGGCATCATGACCACCGACACACACCACAAACTCTTCTCGAAGCAGGTCACGCTGGAAGACGGAACGGTCGTGAACATTGCGGGAATGGCGAAAGGCGCCGGCATGATCGCGCCGAACATGGCGACGTTTTTGGGGATCGTGCTGACGGATGCCGTCCTTGACGGAAAATCAGCACAAAAACTTTTGAAAAAGATCGTCCATACGACGTTCAACTGCATCACGGTCGACGGCCACACGAGCACCAACGACTCCCTCCTTCTTCTGGCCAACGGCGCTGCGGGAGGACAGAGTGCCGCAAAAAGTAAAGACTTCGCCAATGCACTGGAAAGCATCTGTGCCGATCTGGCCCGCTCGATCCCGGAAGATGGCGAAGGTGCTTCCCACCTCGTCACGATCAACGTGAAGGGCCTGAAGACGGAGGCCGATGCGCGTCACATTGCGCGTCTCGTCGCGGAAAGTCCGCTCACAAAATGTGCGCTTTACGGCAACGACCCGAACTGGGGGCGCATTATGTCGTCGGCAGGGTACTCCGGAATTCCGTTTGACGTCAAAAAAGCGACGCTGCACATCAACGGTTTCCTCGTTTTCGCGAATGGTGCGCCAACGGATTTCGATGCAGCCGAAGTTTCAAGATCAATGGCGTCTGAGCGCGAGATCACCATCGATCTGAAGTTTGGTGAAGGGCGTCAGAGCTGCCGATTCTGGACGTGCGACCTGACGGCAGACTACGTCCACATTAATGCAGATTACCACACCTGACCCATTCCAAGCGCGTTTCGGACTCGTTTCAGAACGCGCTTTTTGAATTTCATTTCGTAATTTACCGTTAATTTGCCGTAATTTGCCGTAATTTACCGTAATTTACCGTAGATCCCTGTCATTTCTGTCTTCTATTTCCCGAAAGGAGTTCCGCCATGAACCATGATGAAGCGCTTCTGGATGCCGTCCGTCTGACGCTCATCAGCGGGATCGGACCGCGGATCCGGCGAAACCTGCTGGACTATTTCGGAAATGCTTCCGAAGTTTTCCGGGCAGATGTCTTTGAGCTGCGTAAGGTCCAGGAAGTCGGCGGAAAAGCTGCGTCGGCCATTCTGGCGGCAAAGGACACGATCTCGGTCGAAAAGGAGCTGGCACTCTGCGAAAAGCATGGGATCCAGATCCTGCTGGATTCCGATCCGCAGTTTCCCCGAATGCTTCGCGAGATCCCCGACGCGCCGGGTCTGCTTTACGTCAAGGGAAAACTGGCCCCGCAGGATAATATGGCGCTGGCGGTCATTGGGACTCGGCATGCTTCCTACTATGGCGAACGGCAGACGGAACGGCTCACTGGTGAATTCGTCCGTGCCGGCTTTTCCATCATTTCCGGTCTGGCACGCGGGATCGACGGCTTGGCACACAAAGCAGCGCTGGATGCCGGAGGACGGACAGTCGCGGTCCTCGGACACGGTTTGGGGCTGCCGGTCTATCCAACAGAAAATCAGCGTCTTGCGCAGCGGATCCTTGATTCCGGAGGGGCGCTTTTGAGCGAGTACGCGCCAATGGTCCCCGCCACACAGTTCACTTTTCCGCAGAGAAATCGGATCATTGCAGGAATGGCGCTCGGAACAGCTGTCATCGAGGCCGGTTCCCGAAGCGGAACGACGCTCACCGCCCAATTTGCACTTGAGTACGGTCGAGAAGTCTTCGCGCTCCCTGGACCGGTCGATTCGCCCGTTTCGACGGGATGCCATCGCCTCTTGCGTCAGGGGGCGTGCCTCCTGGAGAGCGTCGATGATGTCCTTGAGGCCCTTGGTCCCATCCGCGACAGATTCCCCAAAGAAAGCGGCGTGCCGGAAATGCTCATTGAGCATCCTGCCGAGATCTCGCTCACAGATATAGAACGAAAGATCTTGGAGGCGATCCCGTCTAGCGGAGCCACCGTGGATGAGCTGACGGCTGAAACGGGCATCCCAGTCTGGAAACTCATGACGCAGCTTACCGGACTGGAGATCAAGCGAATGATCAAACGCGGTGCGGGACAGCGGATCCACCGTGCATGAATCATGACGGATCGGAGTTCGTTCTCCATTCCCTCTTTCCGTCTTCAACGAAACCTGGATCACAAGGAGAAAATCATGGCAAGAATCGTCGTCATCGGAAGTTCCAATACGGACATGGTCATCAAGTCCCGTACGATACCGCGTCCCGGTGAAACGGTCATTGGCGGAAAATTCGTCTGCAATGCGGGCGGAAAGGGGGCCAATCAGGCAGTCGCTGCGGCTCGGCTTGGTGCGAACGTCGCGATGGTAGCGCGTGTCGGTGCCGACATGTTCGGCGAGCAGGCGAAAGCTGGGTTTGAGAAAGAAGGGATCGACGTTTCATGCGTCAAAATGGACGAAACGGCAGCCACCGGCATCGCGCTGATCCTCGTGGATGAAAACGCCGAAAATTCCATCTCGGTAGCCTCCGGCGCGAACGAAAATCTTTCTCCTGCGGATGTGGATGAAGCAGAGGCAAAATTCCATCTTATCTCCACGGCAGACATTCTGGTTGTTCAGCTGGAAACACCAATGGCAACGCTCCTTCACACGGCCGAACTTGCGGAGAAATTCGGGATCCCGCTCATCCTTGATCCTGCTCCCGCACCGCAGAACGGTCTTCCGGATGAACTGCTCTCCCGCCTGACGCTCCTGAAGCCCAACGAAACGGAAGCCTCCTACATCACCGGGATCGAGGTCTGCGATCTAGCAAGCGCGCAAAAAGCGGTCTCCGTTCTGCATAAACGCGGTGTGAAGCAGGTCATCGTGACACTTGGAAAAGAAGGAGTTCTAGTCAGTGACGGCACTTCCGCGCCGGTCCATGTGCCGTCGATCGCCGTAGAAGCCATCGATTCCACCGCGGCTGGCGATGCGTTCAGCGGTGCGCTGGCCTGTGCGCTCGCAGAGGGCAGATCGCTCCTCGACGCGGCCCGGTTTGCCGTCACCGCTGCAGGGTTGAGCGTCACGAAACTCGGTGCCCAGCAGTCGATGCCGACACGTGCGGAAGTCGAAGCGAAACTTGCCTGAAATGAATTTCACGGAAGACGCAAATAACACAAAATGGATCTTAAAATCACACTCTGTGAGATCCGTGTCTTCCGTATATTTCATATTAAAAAATTTCCAGCCCGGCACTTCTGTGTCTTATCCGATTTTTGTGATGAAATGACGATGTGAACGGATACACGGTTGCCGGATGAACCTTTTTTTATTTTATTTTCCGAATTCCTTGACTTTTGGAGGCAATTCGGATATAATTGGGTAAAAAGGAATCTGTTCAGGAGTAAAAAATGCAGACTGCAAATGGAAAACCGT
>SUVI01000105.1 GCA_015062085.1 Planctomycetaceae bacterium | reverse complement strand
CCAGGATCCCCAGGAAAAGTAAATGATGAAGAGCCAATCCAGCACGATATTTCCCAAAAGTCCCGTACACTCGACCCACATCGCGAGGACTGGGCTTCCGTCATTCCTCATGACCGCGATCCCGCCGATCATGAAAACGCACACGCCGATCGTCCAGATCATTGGCCGGAGATATTCCAAAGCGTAAGGCATCAGGATCTCGGTCGTCCCGAAAAATCGGAGTATTTCCGGAAGGAAGATCAGGACTGGAACCATCAGGACCGCAGTCACGACAGCCTGAAGCCAGGTCAGATTGCAGAAGAGACGCTGTGCTTCCTGAAGATCCCCTTCACCGCGAGCCTGCGAGATCAGCACTGCCGCACCGGAGCCGATCATTTCTGCCAATGCAATAAAAAACATCACCAACGGCCACGCGATCCCTAATGCTGCAAGTCCGATCTCACCGATCCCCTGTCCGATGAAGATCATGTCCACAATGCAGAAAGAACCCGCGATGACCATGCTCGCCATCGATGGAATGACGTATTTCAGAAACAGATCCAGGTCTTTTTCCTTCTTCATGGCTCAGGCCTCTTGAACGATCTCCTTTTCGCTTTTATCGGAATGGCTCTTTCCGGATGAAAGAAATCGTCAATTGTATGCAGGATCCATTTTTTGTCAATGGGGGGCATATGCAGAAAGGAGATCCCTGCCGAAGATCCCCATTTTCAGAAAAAAATATGAAAAATGAAAAATATTTTCCGAAACCCTTGACAGAATCGTGCCGAAAGATTAAAATATGTATCATCGGGCGGCGAGCCACGCGCCCATAACAGTAGGAATTTTGAAAGGAGACCCCCCTAATGATCAAAGTCGGAATTGCCGGAATCGGCTTCATGGGCATGATCCACTACCTTGCGTACCAGAATGTTCCGGGAGTTCAGGTCGTTGCGTTTTGCGAAAAATACAACGAAGCCCGTTTGAAGGGTGACTGGACGACCATCAAGGGAAATTTCGGGCCTCAGGGCACGATGATGGACATGAGCCAGTTCGCGTGCTACACGGAGCTTGAGGACATGATCGCGGATCCGAACGTGGACATGATCGACGTCTGTCTGCCGCCGAACCAGCACGCGGAAGCTGCGATCATGGCACTGAAAGGCGGAAAGCACGTTTTCTGCGAAAAACCGATCTCGCTCGATCCGAATGAAGGGATCGCCATGGCGCAGGCCGCTGCCGAGTCCGGAAAAATGCTGAACATCGGGCACGTACTGCCGTTCTTCCCGGCGTACGATTACCTCATTGAAGCGAAACTCTCCGGAAAATGGGGCAAACTGCTCGGAGGAAACTTCTACCGTGTGACGGCTGACCCGAAATGGCTCCCCAAATACTACGATATGAACGTTGTTGGCGGACCGCTGCTGGATCTCCACATTCACGACGCGCATTTCATCCGCTACTTCTTCGGAATGCCGAAGGCCGTCCATGCTGCGGGCCGATGCCGTGACGGAAACGTTCCGGAATACTTCACCGCGATGTTCCACTACGACGATCCGTCCCTCCTCGTGACCGCCACCAGCGGCGCGATCATGCAGCCGGGGCGTCCGTTCACATTCGGTTTCGAGGTCCAGTTTGAGAAAGCGACGGTCCTGTGCGACCTCTTCATGGACATGCCGCTGACGGTCCTGCATGAAGACGGTTCGGTCGAGAAACCGGAACTTCCGGCCGGAACGGATACGCTGCCGTTCGAGATGGAGATCGCGGAAGTGATCAAGAGCGTCGAGACCGGCAAGAAATCGGAAAAACTCGACGGTGCGCTCGCTTCTGAAGCGCTGACGCTCTGCCACCGTGAGCTGGAATCGATCCTGACCGGCAAAACGGTCGAGATCTGAGAGTCTCCTGCTGTATCGAACGCCTCCATCGCCTTCGGTGTTCTCCCCCTCCTTTTTTTCATGTGGAGAGCATTGAAGGCTGTGGGTGTTTGGGGACTTTTTATGAGCTTTGAAACGTAAAAAGGAGGCCGAACGCATCTAAATTCCTCTTTAAAAGGGACTTTCGGCAAACGCAGACGCTCGAAAACTGTGGATCATTGGGGAAATTCGTGTTTTAAAAAATTTTTTTTGAATTTTTTAGGGAATTTTTGTAAATTTTGGAAGTTTATGCTTGCACTTTTACAAAAATGAGTTAGAATATAAAAATTGGGTCAGGACTATTAAGTGGTTCTTTGGCCCGTTTTGCGCCTTAAGCATTTCCCCGCACTGGTTGCCGGAAAACTTTCGCGGCGTCGGCGAGGGCGGATGCAGAGTAAGTGAAGGTCATTCTTTTCAAAGGATCCGGTTATGTCGCAGGATAACGAAAACCAGGAAGTTGTCGAATATATCGACAATAAAGGCAGCCTCCTCGAACGGACGCCCAGCTGGCTCGTCAGTATGGTCGTTCATACTTGCGTTCTTATCGTGATGATGTTTTTCCAGGTGGACCAGCAGCAGCGCAAGCAGGCGATGTTCATCACTTCCACTGCCGACGAGGAGATCGTCGAGGAAGAAGTCATTGAAGAGGAAGAAGTCGAAGAACTCGATATGGACGTTGAGGTCGAAGAGATGGAAGAAGTGGAAACGGAAGTTTCCGTGGATACTCCCGAAGACGTTGCAGTCGAGGTCGATGTTGCGGACACTATGGATGATGAACCGCCGCCGGCAGTAGTCGAATTCACGCCCACTGCGGACGTGAAATCGCAGGCGTCCGTCGCGGATATGTCGGCCAGCTATACTTCTGGACGTGGTCTGGAAGGCCGTAAACACGCGGACGCTTCCGCTCTTGCCAATGGTGGAACGGCTGCCTCGCAGAATGCCGTGAAACGTGGTCTGGAATGGATCGCGCGTCACCAGCTCCGTGATGGAAGCTGGAACTACAATCACTGCCTGGTCGGAAATTGCGACTGCAAAAACCCGGGTACCATGACCCAGTGTACCAACGGCGCGACTGCGATGGGGATCCTCCCCTTCCTCGGCTGCGGCATGACGCACAAGGATGGATCCTACAAAAAACAGATCGGTGCCGGTCTGCTCTATCTGTGCCACAATATCAAGCTGGATCCCAAAAAAGGCGGTTCGCTCCATCAGAAGCAGGGAACGATGTACGCTCACGGTCTCGCGACGATCTGTCTGACCGAAGCCTACGCCATGACGAAAGACAGCAGCCTTAAGAAGCCAGCTCAGGCCACCCTCAACTTTGTCATGTACGCGCAGGATCCGAATGGCGGCGGCTGGCGTTACAGTCCTCAGCAGGCCGGGGATACTTCGGTCGTGGGTTGGCAGCTCATGGCGCTCAAGAGCGGATACATGGGTTACCTGACTGTGAATCCGAACTGCACGGCCAAGGCGATGAATTTCCTCAATACGGTCCAGCAGGAAAACGGCGCGTACTATGGATACACGACTCCGGGTAAAGGCGCGGCCTGCACAGCCATCGGTCTTCTCTGCCGTATGTACTACGGATGGAAACAGGACAATCCGGCTCTGAAGAAAGGGGTCGAATACCTCAATCAGATGGGACCGTCCAACGATATGTATTACAACTACTATGCGACGCAGGTCATGCGCCACTACGGCGGCGATCCGTGGACGAAGTGGAACGCGAGAATGCGCGACAAGCTCGTTGACAGCCAGATCAAAGATGAAGTTCATGCCAAAGGAAGCTGGAATCCGGCGGGAAGCCATAGTGATTCCGGAGGTCGTCTCTACGCGACGGCGCTTTCGATCATGACGCTGGAGGTCTACTATCGTCACCAGCCGATCTATCAGTCGCAGACGCTGGATAAACCGGCCGCGCTTGAATGATTTGCGGACTGACCGATTTTGAATGAACGATCCGGAGGGAAGTTTTTCCTTCCGGATATTTTTTCGTCGCGTTTTTCATTTTAAGGAGACTTCAATGTTTTGGATCTGCAAAAACTGTTTTGCACTCTATGAAGCAAACGTCGGCAAATGCCGGGAATGCGGCGGGACGGAATTCATTCGGAAAGCCCCGGAAGAGAAGGTCGAGTTCGTGACAGCCGCGCCTCCGCCTGTGCCGGGAACGGTGAGCGCAGATACTGCGGAAGCACAGTGCGTTGGCGTTCTGGCCGAAGGACCAAAAGAAACATCTTCTGTTTACCCGGTCGGTCAGGAGGCTGTCAATGTTCTTCAGCGCGCACTGGAGTTCATCAAAAATCAGCAGGAACTGGATTTTCAGAAGAGATGTCGGGAATACGAGCCGCAGTACTCGGCACTTTATGCGCAATATGAAAAGGAGACTCTAGAATTTCAGAAGGCTTTGGAGCTGCGCAATGTGTTTCAGAAGCGTGCGGACAGACAGTCGTCCTGCATAACCGCTTTTTTTATTGCTTTTTGGCTTGGAATTTTCGGCATCGGTCTTCATAATAGAGATTGGGATCTTCTCTCAAATTTTGGAGACGCGCTCTATATATTTTTCATCCTTGGGATACTCCTGTTCATTTGGAGGGTCGTGGTACATGCATTTTGGATGAAGATCTCAAAGAGCTATAAAGAATCGCAAAAAGCGATCCCGATCCCTCAGGCTCCTGCGGAATTGCCTCCGTATCCGGACACGGACGCAGATTTTGAGCGGTATTTTGAGCGGTATTTTGAGTTTTGTCCGGACCCGCCGACTGGCAAAGAATACTTCCGTCCGATAGCGATCTCGCGTCTGATCGCCATTCTTGAAAATCGGCTTGCGGAAACGCTCCCCGAGGCGATGCGCTTCATGGTTGCCGAGGATCGGGCGGACCGTGAGCATCGGGAAGAGATGCGGGTCATGAATGAGATGAACCGGCACGCAGAAGCTGCGGCATCTTCGGCTTCCAGTGCGGCATCGGCGGCTCGGAATGCGTCTACGATGGCGACGATCGGTACCGTGGTGCAGGTGATGAACATGGCGAACCGGAGAAAGTAGCTGAGAAAAAAGAAAACATCAAAAAACAAAATATCAAAAAGTTCTTGAAGAGGGAGTTTGAGGGAGAAACAACTTTCAAGATGTTTCTTCCTCACGGGCGTCACGACATGACGGGCAGCCAGTTTGGGAGGCGGCGCGTCTCGCGTCGCTTTTAGGAGGCGGTGCGTCTCGCATCGCTTTTGGGAGTCGGCGCGTCTCGCGTCGCTTTTCAAGCAGAGTGTCGTCTCGCGTGGGATCTTTAGCCAAAAACCTAACACCGGGAAATTTACTACTGAGAGCGCAGAAGGGGGAACACGAAAAGCACGAAAAAACACGGATCTCGCAAAATGTTTTTAAAAAATTTTTTGAGATCCATTTCGCGTTTTTTGTGCTTTTCGTGTTTAAAATTCTATGTGCCGCCGTATAAATCCAGTATTTTCAGTGGTGAAACAGGTACGCATCTGTCAGATGGGCCAAAAAAGGACCGCACGCGAAAAAACGTGCGGCCAAGTGTCAGAAATCATTCATATATTAGAGATCGAAGAGTTGAAAAAGGAACTGATCTCGAGAACCCGTACGAATTACTCCATCCACGGCTTCCGTCTTTTCATTCTTTTTCCAACTACAGCACCTTCGACCTGCGTGCGCTTCTGTTCCTTCCAAGACCGGGAACGAAGCCTGCCGGTAATCGTTTCATCATACTGAGAGGGCAAAGAACGACGGCGGAATTTCACCGTATATTCGTTGTCATGCGGCTGGTCCACCGGACGAATGGGGGAATTGGCACGACGTTCCTGCGAAGTTCGCGGGCTGCGAACGATATGTAATCCGTACTGAGCGTGATACATGGTACACTCCTTGACCGCGCAGAGGCGCGTAAAATTGCTTTACTTGTGCCGGCCGGACTGACCGGCAGGAAAATGACATCAATTTTATTCAAGGGGCTTGCGGGCTGAAACTACCACCATCCTTTGAATCGCCCGCTTTCTCTGTTTTCAACAATCGGACATCGAAAAAACGAATTCTTCTCTCAACACAATCAAGTATAGCTTAGGGGATCCTGAATGTCAAGTACCTTCCCCGCTTTTTTTGTAAATTTTTTTGAAAATATTTTTTTGAGCCCGTATTTTACGGGATGAAACGCAAAAAAATTTTTTACACAAGGGGGAAATTTAGACTGGAAATTTCCCCGGAACGAGAAATTTTACACAAATGAAGAGTAGCAGCGGTTTCCAGAGGAGATCCAGAAAGCCATTCGGAAACCGCCCGATCTTAAAAATCAAAATTCCTCAAGTGTACAGCTCTGAGCCGTTCTAATTAGGTCCAGAAAATGGACAGACTGTTCCATGATCTCCATTACCAGGGAAGACTTGATAATTTCCGAGCCAGCCGTAAGAAATCAGCCAAGTCGTCACGATTGCAGACATCAGTATCGCCGCAGTGTTGTGATAAACAAAATATTTTAAGCAGAACTGAAATCATGGAAAAAACCGTTTTTTTGATAAATTCTGATAATAAATTCTGACTCGGTCCATCTTCGGGGTGCGTGTTCTCGGACGGACGGACCAAGCCAGAGTCAAAGGTACTCACGGAGCCGTTAATCCTCCAACAGCTTGCTGATTCCCCAAATTCCCAGACCAATGATCGCAAACGGAGCAACAACAGGCAATGCGGCCGCAACTGCTCCGCCAACTGCAGTTCCAGCTGCGGCAGCTCCGCCGCTGACGGCACTGCAAACCGATCCGACGACGGGAATTGCTGAAGTTGCTTCAACCGCTGCAGTACTCACTGCAGTGATAGCTCCTCCGACCTGCGTTGCTCCAGCCGCGGTCAATCCGGCACCGGCGGCAGTTCCAATACTGGCTCCCACAGCTCCTTTTAAAGTGGTGTCGGCCATACTTCCTGGACGTGGCGGTCTTGGCGGTCTCATGACATTCCTCCTTTTTTTGAAATCGATCTTTCAGTTTCACTTGGCAATCATCTTGCCCTTTGTAAATATAAAGAATGCCGAAGGTCAAATTTTATGCAAAAAAAAGAAAAAAAGTTAAAAAATTTTTTTGAAGGGAAAAAAAGTTCTTCCGGCAACTGCGTACCGGTCAGGTCTGATCTCACCACTGAGTGCGCAGAAGAAACGCAGAAACGCAGAAACGCAGAAATGCAGAAACGCAGAAACACACTGAAAAGAAAGAGGAAAAAAGGTACAGGGAACGTGTCCTGACACGAATTTCACGGAAAACACGAAAAGACACAAATGAATTTTTAAAAATTCAAAAAATTTGTTTGCGCGATCTGTTTTTTACTGCTTTTTGCATTAAGATCCGTGTTTCTCTGTGCGTTTTCTGTGTCGTCCGTGGTAAAACTGGTACGCAGTTCCCGGATGGACCGGAAAAAAGTTCGACATTTGTGAAAATATATTTATCCAGAAACGTAAATTTGGGAAATTTTGCCTGATTTCGCCGTGTCCCGCTTGCAATATTTCGGGATTTTCATATAATGGAACTGTTTGTGGGAGCCTTTCCATCCCGTGTGCCAGGATCCCTTTTCAGACGGCCCCTCTACAGAGAGAGAACGGGAATGGGTCTTTTGAATCAGGAGAAAGAAAAATGCTGCGTCATATGTTCCGGTCGAAAATCCATCGTGCCACGCTTACTGCGACGAAACTGGATTACGAAGGCAGTATCGCGGTCGATAAGGATCTGCTTGAAGCGGCGGATATGCTTCCGGGCGAAGAGGTCCATGTACTGAATGTGAATAATGGGGAGCGTCTTGTGACGTATTTGATCGAGGCTCCAGCCGGTTCCGGAACAGTCATGCTCAACGGTCCGGCTGCGCGTCTGGGATACCCCGGCGACACGGTCGTTTTGATCACGTACGCGACGATGACGGATGAAGAAGCGCGTGCGCACAAACCGATCGTGGTGCACGTCAATGAGAAAAATGAGATCGTGCAGAAGTAGAGACTTCGGCTTGAAACGTCTCGGAAACGTCTCGGAAACGTCTCGGAAACGTCTCGGAGAGTGACGGAGGAAATGGGGATTTGATAAAAATTCCCGTTTTTTCACGGAAAGACTTGAATTTTTCGGACGTTTTTGTATAATGAAAGCAGACGGTTTCCCGCTGGGGACCGCGATTGCAAAAATTTTGACAGAAAAGGATGAATTTTCATGGCTTCTCAGGTTTGGAACGTTCCGAATGTTTTGTCGATGCTGCGTCTGGTCCTTTCTGCGGCACTTTTCGTCATGATCGCACTTGGGCCGCAGTTCATGATCGCGGCGCTCGTTCTGTTCTGCATCACGGCGCTCACCGATTTCGTAGACGGCTGGTGGGCGCGAAAATTCAACCAGTGCACGCAGCTGGGGCGGATCCTTGATCCTTTCGCGGACAAGATCCTGATCTGCGGTACCGTGATCTTTCTTGCAGCCCGGCCGGAAATGCAGGCGGACTGGAAGCTCTTTCAGCCGTGGATGGCGGTAGTGATCATGGGACGCGAGATGCTCGTGACGGCGATCCGCGGATACATGGAGCAGCACGGAGTCAATTTTGCCGCGAAATGGTCCGGGAAGATCAAGATGGGGTTCCAGTGTCTTGCGTGTGCTGCCGGCTGTCTTTACCTTTCCTATGCGTCGGAGAGGGCGGGGCAGGTCAGTGCTCCTGCGTGGATCTACTGGCTGCTCGTCGTTTCGATCTGGGTCACGATCCTCTCGACGCTTCAGTCCGGACTCGGTTACGTTCTGTGTGCCGTCCGTATTCGGAAGGACTGTTGACCGTCATGGAAACCGAACGGAAAAATGTGCTGCAGGATCCCGCCCGGGTCTATCTGCGGGTCATTGACGCCTCGGCAAACCGTGCCTGCGAAGCGCTTCGGGTGATCGAAGATTTCGTCCGGTTCGTGCAGAACGACGCGTTTTTGACGGAGACGCTCAAGACGCTGCGTCACCGGCTGGTCCAGAATGTCTTGACGTTTTCGCTCCCTGAACGTTTGGCTTACCGCGAGACTCTGGCGGATGTCGGGACGCGGATCTCCACGCAAACGGAGTTTCATCGTGCCTCGCTGGAGTCGGTCCTGGACGCGAATTTTTCCCGGCTTCAGGAGGCGCTGCGGTCGCTGGAGGAATTCAGTAAACTGACGCAGCCGGAGTCGGCACATGAATTTGAGCAGATCCGCTACGCATCCTACACGGTGCAGCGGGCGGTTTTTTTCACGTTTCTTGCGGAGACGCCAAGACGCAGGATCCTCCGAAAGCTCCGCAGCATTGAGTTCCTTTCCGAATTGGAGCACTCTGGCCGATCTCCATTTGCGCACGATACACTTTCCGTCCTTCCGAAAGGCTGGCCAGGGGAAGAGACCGGATCGCAGGGAAACGGAGTGTCGCCATTGGCGCGATCCTTCGAATTTCCGGAGGATGGACTTCGGATCGTTCAAGAGATGAAGTGGATGGAAGATCCGCAGTGTGACGGGATCCTTTTGAGGTCCGCGGCTCCGGAAGAGATCCACGAGATCCGAAACCGGGTCGGATCGGAGAAACTCATCGGCGTCTGTATCCAAAGTGCAGACGACGCTCGGCGTTTCCTCCTCACGGGGATCGATTTCCTCGCAGTGCTCCCGCAAACTGCAGATCCTGCCGCAGGATCGCCTCTCGAAAGTGCTTTTGAAAGGATCTGTTCCCTTACAACACTTCCGGTTTTTCCGGCAGATCATCCCGATTTTTTCATTTGACGGATTCGTTCCATGAAACTCCTAAAATTATGGCCAGGACTTGAATATCTAGTGCGCCACGGCTCTTTTCGGGCGTGGCTCGCCGCGATGTTCTACGCAGTTTTTGCGATAGCGGTCCTGTGCGGAACGGTCCTTTGGGAGAATGTGCTTCCCGTGCGGTCGCAGTTTCCGCTTCAGCTCCTTTTCGGCGTGACGTGGATCCTCGGCGTGATCGTTTCGCACCGATTTGAGAAAGCGTTTCAGGATGCACAGCTCCAGCATCGAAAAGATGCCGTGGCGGAAGATACGCTGCCGTTGGCGCAGACCGAATTTTTGAGACAGAATTTCTATGAAGCCGAACGCCTTCTGCGTGAACGTTTGGACCGATTTCCGGAAGATGTTCCGGCCCGTTTTTTTCTGGTTTCCGTCCTGAAGAAGCAAAAGCGTAAAAACGAAGCTCTGGAACAGCTCGCGATCTTGGAAAACATGCAGATCGGAGTTTGGCGTCAGGATATTCCGAATGAAAAACGTCAACTCCTCATGCCGGACGATTGACCGTGGAGACACACGAAATATTTAAAAGTATCAAAGTATCAAAAAGTTCTTGAGAGGGAGTCTGAGGGAGGAACAACTTTCAAGATGTTCCTTCCTCACGGCCGTGGTCTCTTCGCGGGCAGCCAGATCTTTCCCGAAGGGTAAGATCGTGCGTGGGACGCTTACGCTAAAAATCGCGGCGGATCGCCGTACGGATCTGTGCGTTTCATTCCAGCGCGTCCGCAGAAGGCCGAGCTGCGTTTCTTCGGTCGGTCTCCAGCCACGCGGAAAGAATGACGTAGGCGGCCAGTTTGTCCCGCCGGGCTTTTCGCTGCTTCTGCGTCAGAGAGGCCATTCCCATCAGCTCATCCGCAAAACGGGAGGAGTAGCGTTCATCGAAAAAGACGACGGGTATCTGCGTCGTTTCCCAAAGCCATTTTCCAAACTGCCGCGCTTGAAGCGATTTTTCACTTTCATCGCCGCTTGGGTAAAGCGGGAGTCCCACGACGAAAAGCGTCACGCGGTCTTCCTGGACCAGTTGACGGAAAAATTGTGCATCGCGCCGCGGATCGCGCCGCGTGTAATTCTCCCACGGGCTGGCGATCCTGCGTTCTGGATCACAGACTGCGATCCCAATGCGCACGGTCCCAAAATCGATCCCTGCGACCCTGCCGGTCTCCGGGATCTCAAACTCCGGGAGAGCTGTTTCTTCCAGGATCTTCCGTTCTTTTTCCTTTGGATCCATTACATTCCGATCCGAATTCATTTTTGCTAAAAGCTCCTTAATTCACCCGTGCTGCACTTTAATGCCGCATTCCGTTCCCGTCAGTTCTGCGTTTTTTCGGTTTCTGGCTCCTGCGAAGAAAGTACGATCCGGATCTTTTCGATCTTTCTCGGCGTTGCTTCCAGCACCGTCAGACGCATGCCGTCCGTTTCAAGCTCTTCACCGGTTTGCGGAACTCGTCCCAACCGCGTCAGAATGAAGCCTCCGATCGTTTCAAAACCGCCTTCCGATTCCAATTCTGTGTGCAGCTGAGCGTTCAGTTCATCGATGTGGACTCTGCCGAAGACTTCCACAGTCCCATCTTCCGCGATGTGGATCTCTTCCGAGGGGACGTCGTCAGTTTCGTCTGTGATCTCACCCACGATCTCCTCCAGAATGTCCTCCAGCGTCACGACGCCGGACACGCCGCCGTACTCGTCCAGAACGATGGCGAAATGATTGTGCGACTGGAGAAATTCCTGAAGCAGCGAGTTGACCTTCTTCGTTTCCGGCACGAAGATCGGAGGATGAAGATTTTTTTCGTCTGCCCATTTTTCAGGATCCGACGAGTGGGTCGGCACCATGTATTCGAGGAGATCTTTACTGAAAAGGATCCCTCGAATATCGTCCCGATTCTCGCCAAAAACCGGAATTCGCGAAAGCTGCGTTTCGTTGACGAACTGGAGCATTTCCTCCCACGGATCCTGATTCGAAATGCACTGCATCTCGGTACGCGGCGTCATGATGGTCGAGGTGTGCGCGTCGTCTAGGTAAATGATCCGGTCGATCATCGTTCGGGCGGTGGTGTCGATGAATCCGTCACGATGCCCTTCCGCGACGATGGAGCGAATGTCTTCCTGAAGATCCTCTTCTTCGTCCAGCTCCGTCTTCGTGACTCCCGCAAGACGCTGGATGATGATCTCCACAAAGTCCCCGAGCCAGATCATCGGAAATGCAAAAAAAGCAATGAAGCGGAAAAAAGGGAAGAATCGGTAGACGATCTTCGTAGCGTACAGGTCGCCAAGCGGTCTGGGGATCCAGTAACGGCACGAAATGTAGAGGAAAAAGTACGGAAGCATCGCGAGCAGAAACTGCACACAGCGAGCGAATTCAAAACCGCCGATTCCTGCGGCTGTCTCTTTCGGCAGGAGCTGAAGCATTCCGACTTCGTGAAACGCCAGGATCGGGACCGTGAAAAGAAGGAGGCTCCGGATCATCTCAAATCCATGACGGATCTTGACATAGTGCTTGATGATGAAAGCGTAGTATGCCTCCATGCTTTTCTGCTGACAGAGACGTTCCAGATCGTGACGCACGTACTCGTGAAGCGCCCGGCACGCGATCGAGAACAGAAGCAGGACGAGGCAAAGAGTCAAAAAGATCCAGCTCATACTTACGCCTCCTCTCCATCACGGTCATGCAGTCCCACTGGCGGCTCGATGCCGATGGCCCGGAGACACTCAACTTCCCCGCGGCGCATCTCGATCAGGTCCTCCTCATCATGGTCGTCGAAACTGATCAGGTGCAGCATCCCGTGAATGACGTAAAGCAGGACTTCCTTCTGTGCGTCCCAGTTCCCTTCGACTTTCCCGGCTTCCCGGATCGCAGTATCGACACTCAGAACGATCTCCCCCTCCAGTTTTTCCGGAGAGTCGGAAAGAGGAAAGGAGATCACGTCCGTCGGGTAATCGTGACTCAAAAACTGCCTGTTGATGCCGTGGATCGTGGGATCATCTACCAGTGCGATACTCATCTCGGCTTCCTGGATCTGATCTTTTGCCAAAACTGCCAAAACTGCCGCACGGATCAGCTCCTCGGAGATCTCCAGCACTTCCTGTTCGTTCGCGATTTCGATTTCGATCATTTTGCGTTTTCCTGCATTTGGAACTTCCTTTTACAATGTCCCGGTTCTGCGTTTCCGAAACTATTTGATCTTTTCCGGATACTTGATCCTGCCGTGGTGGTAGGAGATCAGTCCCTTGATGATGACGTCTTCCACGATACGCAGTTCCTTGAGTGTGATGTCCGTCTCGTCAAACTGCTCATCTTCCAGACGGTCCTGGGAAATTTTTCGGACCAGTCCTTCAATGCGCGCCGGTGTCGGCTCGACCAGAGAACGGCACGCACTTTCACACGCGTCTGCAAGCATGAGGACGACGGCTTCCTTGGATTGCGGACGCTGACATGGATAGCGGAACGAAATTTCTTCCACTTCCGGGATCGTTTCCATCGGAGGCGGCGGAGTTCGGAATACTTCACCGCGGGCTTCCGCCTCTTTTTTCGCTTCCTCGTACAGTCGGCGAGCCTCTTCCGCTGCCTGCTTTTCCGCCTCGTACTGCTTCAAGGCCTGATGGTAGAAGTACGCAACAAGCGTCGTTCCGTGATGCTGATCGATCAGATCCACGATCTGCTGCGGAATGTGATTCTGCCGTGCGAGGTCCACGCCGTTTTTCACGTGCGCGATGATGATGAGCGTGCTCATTGACGGCGCGAGCGCAAGATGCGGGCTCTCGTCTTTGTTCGTCTGATTTTCCGCGTAGTAGTTCGGTTTATAGATCTTGCCGATGTCGTGGTAGTAGGCTGCCGTACGGACAAGAAGACCATTTGCGTGGATCGCGTCGGCTGCATTTTCGCCGATCGTGCCCAGGGCGATGGAGTGACTGTACGTACTAGGCGCTCGATTCACCAATTCGTTCAGGAGCGGATTGGAAACGTCGCAGAGTTCCAGAAGCCGTACATCGGAAAGGATCCCAAGACTCCGTTCTAGAAGCGGAAGGAGACTTTGGATCATCAGACCGGCGAAAAGGATCGGCAGGCTGTTGATCAGCGCTTTATTCACGATTTCCAGGCACGGAGGAACTCCAACGGCAAGATCTGCGGTAAGGAACAGGATGAACGCGGAGATCGCTGAAAAAATGGCGATCCGGATGAATTGCATCCTGCCGCGAAGACGGTCCAGAGGAAGGATCGCGGAAAGAAGAATGCCGATGTAGCAAAGAACTTCCGTCTGATTCATTCCCAACGTTACGCACAGGCAAAGAAGAAGCATTCCGCTGAAAAGGATCCCAAGACGGCGCTGGTACTGGATCGTCAGGATCTGACCAAAAAGGATCAGCGGAAAGAGACCGACACTGCGCGGAAGTGACGGAAGAAGGGAACTCCAGACCGTCACGGCAAGCGTTAGGATCGTGAACGAAAGGATGAAGATCTGACGCGGGATCTCCGTAAAAATGCGAGACTCGACCAGCGAAATGTAGATCCAGATCGGGATCAGGCACATTAGAAGAAGAATGCTTGCGGAAAGACACCGAAGGATCTTCTCTTCCGTCGTTCGGGAACCAAGCCATTCTTCGTGTTCGAGTGCAAGAAGTCGAACCATGTCCGCTGTCAGGAGCGTACCGACGAGCGCATTTTCACGAATCTGCGTCTGAACGATCCTCTGTGAGATCTGGTACTCTTTCTGGATCGGCTGCACACTGTCACGAGCCTGCTGGATCGCCAGATTCGTGAGGGTGGGATCCAGCGTCAGATTCGATTTCCAGTTGCGGCAGATGCAAAAGTAGATCTGGTCTCCGATCTCATTCTGGCCCGCAATCTGTCGAACGGTATCTCGAATCTTGGAATTATCTTCCAAAATCACGGACTGAAGTGAAACGCGCTCTTCGTTCAGATGCTTTGACTGTGGATCCACGATCGAGATCTGCCGCTGGAAGCCGCGTCCAAGCGGATCATCTTTCACTTCCGCAACTAAAAGGAGGCCCTGATCGAAGAATGGCTGCATCGTGTCTTCGAGAATGTCGCAGAATTCTCGGAGTGATTTTTCCATTGAAAATGAGATCGGTTCAAGTGTTTTGGGTGAGCCGGTGGCTGGATCTGCTTTCGGCTCGGAAGGCCGCTGGATGTCCTGTCCGCCATGGGCTGCCGATGGAATCGCAGAAAGAGGAGTTTCTGCATCGGCTGCATTTTTGTTTTTTGGAGTTTGAGCTGGGGACTCCACATCGGTAGTGGAATGAGACTCTGTGACCGAAGCCTCTGAGTTTTCTACCTTTTTTGCGTTTTGATCCTCATCTGCGTTTTGAGTCTCATCTGCATTTTGAGTCTCATCTGCATTTTGAGTCTCATCTGCATTTTGATCCTCTTCTGCGTTTTGAGTCTCATCTGCGTTTTGAGTCTCATCTGCGTTTTGAGTCTCATCTGCGTTTTGAGTCTCATCTGCGTTTTGAGTCTCATCTGCGTTTTGAGTCTCATCTGCGTTTTGAGTCTCATCTGCGTTTTGAGTCTCATCTGCGTTTTGAGTCTCATCTGCGTTTTGAGTCTCATCTGCGTTTTGAGTCTCAT
>SUVI01000104.1 GCA_015062085.1 Planctomycetaceae bacterium | reverse complement strand
AGTTCATTGGAACCCGGGCATAGTCAGCCTTCAATTCACCAACCGCAAGCCGCGCCAACTGGTCGTTCTGTTCCTTCCAATAAAACCAGAGCCGTTCCGCATCGATGCCAAAACGAACCGGCTGACGCAGTTGGCCGGAAATCGAAACAATGCAATCCGGCTGACGCTGCGAATCGGCATGCGATACGGAAAAGCTGAATAATGCGATCAAAAACAGAGTGATCCTCAGGAGCTTCATTCTTAAATCTCTCTCGAATGTTATGGAAGGTTCGCCACAACTCCCTGATTTTACGGGACGGCACATTGGGAGCTGCGTTTTATAAAAAATGTCCAACAAAAAAGTAACGCAATGCAGAAAGAAAAAATTGCAGTGAATTCGCTGGAACGGAAAAAAATTTCAAAAAAATCCCTCCGGCAAGTGCGTCTCTGTATTATCGCAGAAAATACAAAAGAAGCTAAAAGACACAAAATGAATTTTTAGGAACACTTTGCGGATCTTCTGAGATTTCAGTGGTTGAGATCTTCGGCTAAAAGTCTCACACGCGATTTTACTCTTCTGGAAGAATCTGGCTGCCCGTCATGTCATGAACGGCCAAGAGGGAGGAACATTTTGAAAATTGCTCCTCCCTCAGACTCACTCTTCAAAAACTCTTTGATGAAGCGGCGTTAAGTTTTCTTACCATTCCATGACGGCGTCGATCGGGTAGTGGTCAGACGGGTAAATGTCTTTCTTCTCACGGTTGATCTTCGCAGACTTGACTTTCAGATCACCGTACATCATGATGTAGTCGATCTTCGCACCATTCGGGCTGGCTTTACCGAAGAAATTGTATGTGCAGGCCGGGAATTCGTCGGGATTCGCGACGCGGAAAGTGTCCACCATCGGAAGCGGAGAAACTTTTTCTTCCCCCTGAATGTTGGTCTTTTTGCCGGTGAGGTAGCTGATCGATGCAGAATTTTCACCCGTATTGAAGTCTCCCGTCAAAAAGACCGGCGCACTCTGGTCGGCACGTTTGGCGGCAAAGTCCGCAATCATGACGCTGGCAAGCTGGCGGGCTTTTTCGCTCACGTGGTCGAAGTGCGTGTTGATGAAGTAAACGGCGCGGCCGGTGCGTTTTCCGTCCTTCAGCTCATGGAATTTTCCCCAGATGACCGTACGCGGGCAGGCATTGTCCCATGTGATGGATTCCGGGACATCCGGCGTGTCGGAAAGCCAGAAAACACCTTGTTCTTTCGCGTCGATCTCCCAGCGGTCCTTGCGCCACATGATCGGCGTTGATTCACCATCCGTCGGCGATTTTGTACGCGAACGGACCAGCATGCCGTACTCAGGAAGGTCTTTTTTGAGGTCTTCGACCTGATTCAGATTCGGTCGGGACGTCATGATGGCTTCCTGAACGCCGATCAGATCGTATCCGCCCTTGCGCATGATGTCCACGACCTGCGCCTTGCGGTGCTTCCACTCGTGCGGTTTACCGACTTCACCGTAGCTCAAGCGAATGTTGAATGAAAGGATGCGGAGTTCCGAGCCATTCGCAGCCGCATCCTGTGCGAACGCAGACGTCAAGGAAAGGCCCATCGTGACCAAAAGTGCAAAGATCGCGGAAAAAAGAATCGATTTCTTCATAAAATTTTCTCCTAAAAATTCTCCTAAATGGATCCCTATACGTTTTCTATGCGTTTCCGGAGTGTCTCCATAAGAAGGCGGGATGGACAGGAAAACGGTGAGGATGGGAAGTGGGGGAGGAAATGAGGAAAGAAAACAGAATCGGGAACACAGCGTTCTCAGATTTCTGCATTTTCCATAAACGACCTCTTATTATACACGAAGACTGAAAATTTTTCAAGTACTCCGGTGAAATTCTGAAGATTTTTTAGTTCCTTCGGCAATTGCGTGCACTCTTAACGAAAAAATCTTCAGAGAGGATTGCATGAATTCGGAGCGCATTCATATTCTGCGCATCTGCTGGAACCGCGAGGCAAGCCAACGGGCTTCCTTCTGCGTTAGATCGCTGATACTGGCGAGGATCTCTTCGTCATCGGAAAGGAACCAGAGGGAATCCGGTTCGATCTCGAGACGATCTGTCTGAGAGACGTTGGAGTTCTCTTTTTTGAAGGTGAATCCGAAGAGTTTTTCCGAATAGCGCAGTTCATCGCGGGTGATGGTCCATGATTTTTTGACTTTTCCGGCGAAAAGCGACAGGAATGCGGCCGCAAACGTTCCGATCCCTACGAGAATGAACGGGATGAAAAAGAGAAATTCCGGCCAGCTCTTGCTCAGCGGGTCTCCTTGGAGTATGAGCTCTACGACGGCGGTCCAAGTGACCGCATTCCAAAACGTCGTGAAAAAACCGAGAAAAAGCGTACTCGCGATGGAAAACTTCCCATTCTGGAAAATCGTGAATTCTTCGGCGGTCTCGTCCCGGCCCCAGTTTCCATCAAACGGCTGACTCGCATAAAGCGGCGGGTCTTTTTTCAGGAAAAGCGTCTCCATGGGATCGTATTCTGCATCATCGTCCGCGTCGTCTTCAACGTCATCGTCGGCGCAATTCTCCGCGTTATTTCCCGCGTCAGAGAAAGCCCCGGCGAACGTACCTGCGTGTTCTTTCATATTTTGAGGATCTCTGAAAAGCGAGACCGCACGCCAGACGATACGAAGTACTGTCGCGAAGCCGGCGAGAACGGAAACCGCGAACGCAATGACGAAGAAGGTGAGGGCGAGTTCTTTAATTTTTGGCGGGCAGATCCCGTCCGGAAGAAATTCCAAAACAAGAATGATGAAAAATGCCGCCGTGGGCAAAAAGAAAAGGAATGCCTCCATTTTGGATGGACCGGTGATCTTTGGTGAATCGGACATTGGGAAATCCTGAAAGTTTGACTGAGGGACTTGGAATTCTTTTTTGACGGGAATAAAAAACGGGAAGGAAACCAGCTGCATCCGAACACAGAGAACGGCCGGATGCGGTTTCCTGCGGTTTCAGAGTCGAAAACGTCAGAAACCGCGGGAACCTGAAAACGCCCAAACCGGCACTGGGAATCAGAGATCCAGACGCCACTGGAGGCCGTTCTTTGTTGCCGTCACTTCTTCACGTCCCGGTACGTTGGAGCTTCGGACTTTTCCTTGCGGGAAGGAGTCGCGCAGAGCGAGCGTGAAGTTCGCGGAATCCTGCGTCAGGTCGGCATGGACCATTCCGATGTCTCCCCAAAGTCCGCTGGACGGCATCACCATGTTCGGGAGCTTTGCCGGCTGATCGTTCGTGTGCCAGTAGTGCCAGTGCCCATTGATGTATCCGGCAACACAGGAATGGGATTCGAGGATCTCCGTGACCTGCGTTTCCCGCAAAGGATGGTGCGCTCCGACGATGGTCGGCTTCGTCTGCTTTTTGAGCGTTTCGTTGAGCCAGTCTTTCTGGTCATCGCTGACCTTTCCGCCGACTTTGCCTACATTCAGAGAATCCAGCATGATGAAGTCGGCATATTTCGTCTCCGCCTTAAAAACGAGATACCCTGGAACGAGCGATCGCGCGGCTTTTTCCGGAAAGATCTCGCTGAAAGTCTCGCGGCGGTCGTGATTTCCCATGCACGGCGTCCAGGGGATCCCGGCGTCGTCGAGCGGTTTGAAGATCTCGCGCAGCATCCGGTAATCGCCGATCTCTCCGACATTGAAGGAAAGGTCTCCGTAGATCAGAACGTGAGCCGGGCGCGGATCCATGGCCGAGATCTCGGAAACGCACTCGATCAGCCAATCCACGGTGAATCGGTAGCGCGGGAAACGTCCGACGTGCGTGTCGGAGAGGAGCACGAGCCTTCCGGGGGCCGCGGAGACTGCATTTTTACCAAATACCGAGCAGGGGCGGAGTGCGGGAGAAAGCATCAAGGCGGCAGCGGAAAGTCCTAGAGAGGACAGGAACCGGCGCCGGTCCTGTACGGAAACTGGGAGGCGGGACGGAAGCATGAGGGACTCCTTTTGTGAATGGGGCAGGGATTTCATGGACGGATGGGACCGCCGAAAACATTCATCTGGATTTTACCTCTGGCTTTACGATTTGTCAAGGGGGCGGAAGGGGGAATTTTTACTTTTTTAGACCATAAAATGAGCCGCGAAGAAAAAGAAGCAGACATCCCCTCTTTCAACCTCAAAATCGGTAAAACCAACGAAAATTTGGAAAAATTTCAAGAAATTACCCCCCTCCCCCGCAAAATTCCTTGACGGCACATTCTATCTATATTATAATCCTGTTTAACAGTTTACAGTTGCGGCGGCTTTTGTCTGAAAACAAGGTTTTTAGAGGTTGCCAAAATCTACTTTTATTTTTTTCACGATGATAAACATCAAGAAAGGAAGTTGCCCCATGGATATTTATTCAAAAGCTCCCTATCCAGCCTGTGCATTGTCCAATTTTGCGGCTCATCATTTTGTTTTTGACGGTGTTAAGTGCGCGTCAATGGAAGGTTTGTTGCAGGCGTTCAAGACGAAAAATGTTGAAATGCAGAAGGAGATCTGCAAGCGAATCGGCTCGTATGCCAAAAAATCGGGAATGGGGCGAAACTGGCGGCAAAAACAGATTTTATACTGGAACGGAGTGGAGTACCCGCGGCAAAGCGAGGCTTACCAGGAACTGTTGACGCGGGCGTATGATGCGCTGTTTACGAGTCACACGTTTCGCGCTGCTCTTTCTGCCGCGGGAAAGGATGCTTCTTTTACCCATTCACGCGGTAAGAAAAAGCAAAACGAAACCATCCTCACGACCAGTGAATTTATTGGCCAGCTGAACCGTCTCCAAAGGAAATTGCAAGAGATGGAGTCAGGTAAGGAGACACGTTGAAAACGCAGAATGATCCAAAACACTCCTCTGAAAATATGAGTCTTAGGAAATGGGATTAAGTTGGCAGAGGAGCGTTTTTTCTGAATTTTCTAGGAGAGCTTTGCGGATCCCGGAAAGACGGTGTAAGAGAACTTCGAAAGATTTCTCTTTCTGACGAAAGTTTACTGCAGCTGTGAGTGATGCTGCCGCATAGAAAAAATGTGAGACCAAGAAGTATGGTGTCATTGCGTCGGGAAATGGATGTTTTTCGAGGCTGCTTTTTATTTTTTTCTACAAAAAAATTGCCAAAAAAATGATTCAAAAAAGTCTGAGATGAAGTCGTTTTTTTCCGTTTGAAGTGTGGATCTTGGAATGTTTGCGGAGAATGAAAAGGAGAGATTTTTGTTGGAGCTTCCATTTTCTCTATTGCCAGAAATTCGGAAATCGGCTATGATGCAGACCATGAGTTGAAGAAAAATTTTCAGTGGTTTCCGAAACGCCGGCTTGAAAATGAAGAAGGCTGATTTGGAGGAGAGAAGACACACAAAATGGTCGGGCGTTTGGTGTGAGTGCTGGAATTTTTGATGAAAAAAGGTCAGGGAAAAGGTGGAAAATGGGAAGCGTGAAGAATGAACTGCTGCGAGTGCAGCTTCGCTGGATGAAAGAGATCGATCTTGACAGCGTTTACGAGCTGGAGCAGAAATGCAGCCCAACTCCGTGGGGACCGATGGAGTTCGCGGACGTTCTGATGCACTCGAATTGCGTGGGGCTCGTCGTTGAATTTCGGTTGCAGATCATCGGCTATCTGATTTACGAGATGCACGAAAATGCGTTGAAGATCCTGAATATCGCGGTCCTTCCGGAATTTCGCCGTAAAGGGGTCGGTTCGCAGCTGGTCGCTCGCCTTGCGTGCTTTCTTGCCCGTCACACTCGCCAGGAGATGCAGCTTTCGGTCCGCGAATCCAACCTTTCCGCTCAACTTTTTTTCCGTTCTTTGGGATTCAAAGCCGTGAGTATTTGTCGCGGAGCTGGTGAACAGGAGGAAGACCTCTACGTCATGCAGTACCGCCATAAGTCACGTGTTTTGCCAACGGAAATGGTGCTGAACTGACTCGAAATAAAAAATATCGCACGGACTTGAAGATCATGTCCGTGTTTTTTTTGCAAAAACAGAAAGGACAGGAAAATGATCAAACGATTTTTGCATCATGTTTTCATGAGCGTGCCGATGTGCATCTGGGGAATTTTGGCGGTATTGGCGTTTGGAACGTTTTCTGTTTCTGTGCTGACGGCAGAAGAAGAAAGGGCAGTTTCGAAAAGCACGGTCCAGGAAAATGCCGCACAAGCGATCCAGATCGATCCGGATCTTCCCGGAGGAAACATTCGGGTCGATTCTATCGAGGGAGATCTTGTACGGATCCGGCCTGATCTGCGCGGCGGAAGTAACTGGTTCTATTTCGCCTTTCGTGTAAAGAATGCGCAGGGACGAACGCTGCGTTTTCTCTTTGACGCAAAGGATCGCATCGCCGCGCGCGGGCCGGCAGTCAGTCTGGATGACGGAAAGAGCTGGCGATATCTGAGTCAGGAACCGAATGCCGATTCCCGGGAGTTCACGTACTCATTCGGTCCGGAAGACCGGTCGGTCCTCTTTGCGCTGGCGCCGCTCTATACGCAGAAAAATTGGGACGGATTCATGGCAAAATACCAAGGACGCAGTAATGTGGAACTCTCCGCACTGTGCCGGAGCCGTGAGGGACGAAATGTGGAGCTTTTGCGCATTGGAAAAGAGGATCCGAATGCGCGTTTTGCTGTTGTTTTGACCTGCCGCCACCACTGCTGTGAAATGACGGCAAGCTGGGTCCTTGAGGGGATACTTGAGGAAGTTCTTGACGAGAGTTCCGAATATGGTGCGTATCTCCGGGAAAACGCTGAGTTTTTCGTGGTGCCGTTCATGGACAAAGACGGCGTGGAAGACGGCGATCAGGGAAAAGGCCGGAAGCCGCACGATCACAATCGCGACTACAATCACGAGATTTATCCGGAAGTTCGTGCGCTGAAAGCCCAGGTCGCTGAAAATTTCAGTCTGGAAAGCGGGAAAAAAATCTTTTTTATGGATATGCACTGCCCCTGGATCCGTTCCGGGATCAATGAGAAATTCTCTTCGCCGCTTCCGAAAGAGCCTTGGATCTCCGAAGCTGCGCAGAATTATTTCGAATCATTCGAAAAACATCAGAAAGATGGAGAGATCCCGTACTCTCTCTCGAACAATATACCGTTCGGAAAAGGCTGGAACACGGAGAAAAACTTCACGAAACTCGAAAACGGCATCCCGACGGCCTCAGCAAAAATTTGGGCCTGCGGACTGCCGAATATTTTGTGTGCCTGCACGATCGAAATGCCTTACTCGAATTGCTCCGGGGTCGAGATCCTGCCGCAAAATGCGCGAGAACTTGGTCGAAATCTTTCCAAAGCACTCGTTGATTTTCTGAAAGACTCAGAAAAAACAGAATGAGGAACAGTCCGCGGCTCTGTTTTGCACAGAATGCGCGGAAGTATGCGGCAGCGCACGAGTGGCGTGATTTTGCGGCGCAGAGAATGATCCTGCGCCGTTTTTTTTGAAATCGCCTTCCGAGTGTCGGTGAAATACTGGAAATTTCCGCAGAATGCAACGGCTTCCTGAAGAAGGAATTTGGAAAAAACGGGAAATTCGGCAGGAAATTTTCGGAATTTTGTCTCTTTTGCATTTTGGCCCCTTGCGTCTTCTGCCAGTTCTGGTAAAATAAAGTTCGGTACTTTTTCTGAATTTTAGGCCGGACAGGCTTTATGCGGAAATTTTGAAGAAAATTTGAGAAAATTAAATTTGGATGGAATTAGTATGGAAAACGAAGCGAACGTCGGAAATGAACCTGGGAACGAGATCGAAAAAGAATGCGCCCTGAATGAGGTTTCCGGGAATGAAGTTTCGGCGTCCGAAATGACGTCCGGGACAGACAGCACCGCGGAAGATCCCGCATCCTTCGAGAATCCGGAACGTGCGGCCAAGGTCGCTTTGGTGACGGATGAACCGTCGATCGAGGTGCTCCGTGCGACGCTTGCAAAATACGGCGTCGAAGTGTCCGAGCCGCAAGTCGAACTTCTCGAGAAATTCTGCGAACTGCAGTGGGACTGGAACCGGAAGATCAATCTGACGCGCCACACGACGTACGAGAAATTCGTGACGCGCGACCTGATCGATACACTGGCCTTTTCAGAATTCCTGGCTCCCGGCGAGAAGGTGCTTGACGTTGGTTCCGGAAGCGGCGTGCCTGGGATCCTGCTGGGGATCCTGCGTCCGGACGTCTCCATCTCGCTGGTCGAGTGTGTCGGGAAAAAAGCGAAAGTCTTGGCCGACATCATTCATGAGCTTCAGCTCCCGATCCCCGTTTACTGTGCGCTGGGGCAGGACATCTTGGGGAACTGGCAGTTCCACACACTGACATTCCGTGCTGTCGCCTCGATGCGGAAACTTTTGGAGTGGTTCAAGCCGTGTTGGCCGCACTTTGACCGGATGCTGCTGGTGAAGGGGCCGAAGTGGGTGAATGAACGCGGGGAAGCGCGGCATTTCTCGCTGCTGAAAGGGCTGGCGCTCCGCAAGCTGAAGGAGTACGTAACTCCTGGTTCTGACGGCGGAAAACTCTCGGTCGAAGACGTGGAACGGCTTGCCCAGAGTGAGAATCCGACGGAAATGGAAGAAGGGGTGAAGAGCGTCATCCTGCAGATCTGTCCGGAAGAAAAGCTCGGAAAGGGAAATCTGTGCGTCCTTTCGTCGCTTGAAACCTCGAAATCCCGCAATAAATATGACCATAACAAACGCCGTAAATCCCGCGTGACGGAGGAAACGATCGAGTACGTGGACGCCGATGATTTCGACGGTCTTGACGAAGACGGTGATCAGATCCGTGTGGAGAAAAATGCTTCGCGTGCTCGTTTTGGTGCTCCATCCCGTGATGGGGCTCGACGCGGTGTCCGTGAAGAAGGACCGCGCCGTGGGAAAGTATTTGGTAAACGTGAAAATCGGAACGAAAACCGAGGCGGGAACCGGAATGAAGACCGAGGCGGGAACCGGAATGAAGACCGAGGCGGGAACCGAGGCGGGAACCGAGGCGGAAATTCGAAGGGAAACAGCCGCGGTTTCGGTCGGGGAACCGGCAAAAAACGTTGAATACTCAAAAACCGGACACGAAACGGCTCGGGAACGGGACGCCTCTGACGGAACCAGGCGAATTTCGGCTAGACACGGTCCGAAACTGTAGTCTGTGAGAATAGGATTAGAAGGACTTAGGCCCTCAAATTCCCCAACTGGTCAGAGAAGTGGAGGTTCGGAGAAAAGATGAACGATTTCGATGAAAAAATGATGGCGCGTGCCCTGGAACTCGCACGACGCGGCCAGGGAAGCGTTGAGCCGAATCCGATGGTCGGCTGTGTGCTCGTTTCCCCGGAAGGCAAGATCCTCGGTGAAGGCTGGCACCAGAAGTACGGCGGAAATCATGCAGAAGTGAATGCGCTTCAGGATGCGAGATCCCGTGGTAATTCCGTGGAAGGCGCAACGGCGTACGTGACGCTGGAGCCGTGCTGCCACTACGGTAAAACACCTCCGTGTGCGCTTGCGCTTCGTGAGGCAAAAGTCGCTCGCGTTGCGGCTGCGATGCGCGATCCGTTTCCGAAAGTGGCCGGCGGCGGATTTCGGATCTTGGAAGAGGCCGGGATCGCGGTCTCCGTCGGGATCCTGGAAGAGGAAGCGCGGAAACTGAACGCGCCGTACCTCAAACTCATTTTGACCCAGTGTCCGTGGGTGACGGCAAAATGGGCCATGACGCTGGACGGGAAAATCGCGTCTCGGACGGGGGCGAGCCGATGGATCTCGTCGGAAGAGTCGCGGGAATTCGTTCATCAGACCCGTGCGCGTATGGATGCGATCCTGGTCGGTGTCGGTACTGTTTTGGCCGACGATCCGATGCTCAATGCAAGACCGAAAAATGGAGTGATCTATCGCCGCCCGCTGCGTGTCGTCGCGGACGTACGTCTGGAAACTCCTCTGGATTCCAAGCTGGTCAAGACGGCAAGGGAACTGCCTCTCCTGCTTGCGGCGGGAGCGAGCGTGCCGGAAGAAAAAACGCTTCCGTATCGTGAAGCCGGCTGTGAGATCTTTCGTTTTTCAGAGGAGTCTACCGCGCTGGATCTCCGTGCAAAACAGATGGCAGAACTCTTGGATGAACTGGGGCGTCGGCGTCTGACGAATCTGCTCGTTGAAGGCGGAAGTGCCGTACTGGGGGCGCTTTTGGATCTTCAGGCGATCGATGAAGTGAATGTTTTCACGGCTCCAAAACTTTGCGGAGGACGGGACGCATTTACCCCGATCGGAGGGACCGGTCTCGCGCGAATGGAAGACGCATTCCGGCTCGCAGACACGCAAGTCCGGATCTTGGGCGGTGACGTTCTGCTGACCGGTCGGCTTCAGATCCCGGATCCGGCAGAGCGCTTGGGCGAGTTGGCTCCGAATGTCCGTTTCGCGTAAGTTTTCGACTCCAAAACGCGGATCTGCGGTGAAGTTTTCCGTCCCATAAAGTTTTTTAGTCCAAAAGTTTTAAATTTTATTCGATTTTATCCGATTTTATTCGATTTTTGATTTTTTTGATCAGAAAGGCAAGATCATGCACGATACGATCCAGGAGATCCTTTCCCGCGGAGTTCAGGTCCTTGATGGAGCATGGGGAACGCAGTTTCAGCAGAAAGGGCTTCCGCTCGGTCAGAGTCCGGACCTCTGGAATATTGAGCAGCCGGAAAAAGTCTTGGAAGTGGCGCAAAGCTACGTCAATGCCGGGAGCGACCTCATCATCACGAATACCTTTGGATGCAGTGTTCTCACTCTGAAAAAAAGCGGTCAGGAAGCTCGTGTGCATGAACTGAACGAAGCTGGCGTGCGTCTCTCGAAACAGGCGGCCGGCGACCGGGTGAAAGTCTTTGCGTCCATGGGACCGACTGGGTATTTGCTCATGATGGGTGAGGTGACGGAAGACGAAATGTTTGAGAGTTTCCGTCTCCAGGCAGAGGGAATGAAGGCGGGCGGCGCGGACGGTATCGTCGTTGAGACGATGTGTGACCCGGAAGAAGCCTCCATTGCGATCCGTGCGGCCAAAACGACGGGCCTGCCTGTCGTCGGGTGCATGGTCTTTGACTCTGGAGAGAACCTTGACATGACGATGATGGGGACCACGGTGGAAGATGCTGCCCGTGCGATGCTCGATGCTGGAGCAGACATCATCGGCTCCAACTGCGGACGCGGGATCGAGGGCTTTTTGGACGTCTGCCGCCGTCTCCATGCAGTCTCCGGCGAAAAGGTTTGGATCAAGGCGAATCGCGGAATGCCGGAAGTCGTGAACGGCGAGACTGTTTACACTCAGACTGCGGACCAGTTTGCCGCGTTCATTCCGGAGCTGATCGAAAATGGCGCGGGTTTCGTCGGCGGATGCTGCGGAACGTCGCCGGAGATCATTCGGGCGGTCCGTGCAAAAGTGGGCGTTTGAGAGATTTTCTCGGAGCGCAAAGAGGCTAAGACACCAAAAGGACGCAGAAAAAATGGAGCCGTTTGAGTTCAAAAAAATTATTTTGGCGAGCAATTCACCGCGGCGAAGATCGCTGATGGAAGAAGCCGGGTTCTGTTTTCAGGTACTTCCGGCAGATGGAAATGTCGAGACTCCGTTTGATCCTGCGAAGTTTGCGTCCCCTGCGGATTTTGTGTGCCATGAAGCATTTCTGAAGGCGGAAAATGTAGCGAAACGGTTTCCCAAAGAGGATCTCGTCGTCATTGGCTGCGATACGATCGCGGTTTGTAATGGGGAGATCCTCGGAAAACCGGCGGACAGGGAGGATGCACGCAGGATGCTTTCCATGCTTTCCGGGAGCATTCATGAGGTCATTTCCGGACTCTGTTTGCTGGATCCGGCATTTCCCTCCGTGCGTGTTTTGGAACCGGCCGTGACCCGGCTGGAAATGGATCCGCTGACCGAGGAAATGCTGGAAGCGTATCTCGATTCCGGAAAATGGGAAGGAAAGGCCGGTGCGTTCGGCTACCAGGACGGAAATGATTGGCTTCACGTCATTTCCGGGACGGAATCTAACGTCGTGGGACTGCCGATGGAACGTCTTTCCGAGCTTCTGAAGCCGGCAGAGGGCTGGTTTCGCTGGTAAACGCTGATTCGATTTGCAGAAATTTCCAGAATTTTTCAGAAACTTTAAAAGGAAAATGAGCGAGATCTTGAATTTTCAGGAGGCACTGGACCTTTTCGACCCGCAGAAAACGCCGATCCACGAACTTGGGCTCCGTGCCGATGCGCTGCGGAAGGAACTTTGCGGAGAGACTGTTTTCTTCAACGTCAACGCACATCTTAATCCCACGAACGTCTGCCAGTACCGCTGTGCGCTCTGCGCGTTCAGTACGGACCGCGGAACGAAACGGGCGTACCGGATGACGATGGATGAAATGCTCGCGAAAGCAGAAGAAGCTGCGCGGGCAAATTGTTCGGAACTCCACATCGTGAGTGCTGTGGATCCGGAACTCCCGTACGAATGGTACGTTGATCTGGTCCGGACGGTCCATCGTGCATTTCCCCAGCTTCAGATCAAGGCATTCACAGCTGTCGAGATCGCGTGGATGGCGGAGATCTGCGGAAAAAGTGTCGCGGAGGTCCTCACCGAACTTCAGTTTGCCGGTCTCATGACGCTGCCTGGAGGCGGTGCGGAGATCCTCGTGGATGATGTCCGGAAAGTCATCTGCGCGAAAAAGCCGATGAGCGAAACTTGGCTTGAAGTTCATCGGACGGCCCACAAACTTGGGATCCCGTCGACTGCCACGATCCTGTACGGTCACATTGAGACGCTGGAGCAGCGGGTCGAGCACCTGATGAAACTGCGCGAACTCCAGGCGGAAACCGGCGGTTTCATGGCACTCATTCCGCTGGCATTCCATCCGTGTTCCACTCCGCTTTTTGAGGGCGGAACTGTTTCAAACCGGAAAACGTCGGCAGAGGATGACTTGCGCATGATCGCAGCTGCGCGCCTCATCCTGCACAATTTCCCGCACGTGAAAGCATACTGGATCTCGCTGGGGATCCAGACCGCGCAGATCGCGCTTGCCTATGGAGCCAGCGACCTGGATGGAACCGTGCGTCAAGAAAAGATCCACCATGATGCCGGATCCCAAACACCGGAATGCCTGAGTGTGGAGGAGATCCAGGCTCTCATTCGTGAAGCGGGCAGAGTTCCCGTGGAGCGGGATTCCATCTACCGCCCAAGAAACGCGCAGGGAATGGGGTGAGGGAGAGATTTTGGATCCAGGATCAAGGTCCAAAATTAAGAATTTGGATCTTCTGATTTCGTTTCATGACGAGAAATGGCCCGCAAGCAGTTTGCGGGCCATCTGTTTGGAGAAAGTCGGAAAGCCGGGACCTCTCCGACTGAATATTCTGAATACTCTGAAAGTTTCCGATCCTGCCGACCGATCTTCCGCTCAGCTTCAGTTGGTCAGCGTAACGGATTTTCCGTCGGCACGGTTGGCGAGATTCTCATGAGTTTCGCCGTCGATCGAATAGGAAATACGCTGCACGGAACCGTCGCACATGACCATTCCGAATGCCCCTGCATGGCAGCTGCCGAAACGGTAGGAATCGCTTACTTCGTAGGATTCGCGGTCCTGCACAGGAAGACGAGTGTCTTTGGTCGAGACGCGCATATTATCGCCGTCGCACCCGCCGTAAACGCTAATGTCATCCGTGTAGCAAAAATTCGCCTTATTGTTTGCCGATTCGTAAGTCGACGGTGCGAGATACTTTTCGCCGATGAGGTACGTATTGCTCGTTCCGTCGCGGATCTCTCCGATCTTTGCCGCGCCGTAGTCGTACGAGACGCCGTTTGCCTTGGGATCCGCCCACGTTTTGTTTTTCGCACAGGAGAGACTGTTGCTCCAGTTGGAGTTGGTCGATTGGTTTGCTCCATTATTGAAACCGTTTGTGTTTGAACCGAAACTGGCGGCATAGTCCCCCTTAACGCATTCTGTCATGGAATCGCAGTCCTTCCCGTAGTCCCGCATATAGTAAAGTTTCGCAGGACGGCGTGACGGACAGTTGAAAACATTGACGGGAGACTGACAGCGGGCTTTCGTTCCGGCCCTCTGAGTGCCGCTCACCTCATTCACATTTCCATCGGTTCCGAGTTGGAAAAGTGCATTCTGTTCGAGGAACGGCAGCATGGAATACGCCCAGCTTCCCGGCTGCATGTAGCCGAAACCAAGATCCGGGTCACCTTTCCAATAGTAGTACCATCCGCCTGATGGGTAGGTCTTCACGGTACTTTCATGGTTCATGGAGGCCAGTCCCATCTGTTTCAGGTTATTGTTGCACTGAAGCACTCGGGCAGCTTCACGAGCCTGCTGAACTGCAGGAAGAAGAAGTCCGACCAACATCCCGATGATCGCAATGACCACAAGAAGCTCTACGAGCGTAAATCCCTTTTTCTTCATATGTTTCCCTTTTTTTAAAATGTTCCGGAACAGAAACGGTCCATTCCGGAATAGTGTATTTGTTTGATTATTGAGCGTTTCCAACTTTGCCGCGTCGGCGAAGCGTCATCATTCCAAACGCACCGCAGACGAGAAGCAGCCACGTAGAGGGTTCCGGAAGCCCTGTCGAGCGAAGGATCCCGTCGCCGCCGGCCATCAGGCCCGTGAGGTCCCAGTTGGAGTCATCGTAGGATTGCTCAAAAGATGGATCTCGCTGAAACCGAAATTCGCGTCGCCCGCCACATCAAAGAGCTGGAAGGAAGCGTCCTGGGAAAGCTCGCCGGAGAAAATGAGATTCAGGATGCCGTTGGCCTCCATGTCTCCGTCGATGATCAGCTGGTCCGTGATCCCTTTGGAAAGGTCGACATCGATATTCAAAACGGCATCTTCCGCCATCGTGTAGTCGCCCGCGATCTCCAAGGTGCCGATTTCTGCATTCAGAGGAGCTTCCGAGAAGAGGATCCCCGGTGTGTTGAGATCCACACGCGCTCCCGTGCCGGTTTTCTCAATGTCAATGTCGAGGCTCTGTCCGCCGGAGCCTTCCCGCATGTTGATCTGGATAGGATGGAGACCAGCGGTCAGTTCTGCCGAGCCGGTCTGATAGGTGTAGTAATCCACCCAAGAACCACTTCCGATACTCTTGCCGTCGATGAAGATCTGCGCGTTATCGTCTACATTAATATGGAACGTGTAGTTACCGGCTTCCGGTACGTAAATGTATCCGTCGTAGGAGGTCATGAACGTATT
Source organism: Planctomycetaceae bacterium (assembly GCA_015062085.1). The sequence continues at coordinate 196 of SUVI01000104.1, read as the reverse complement.
TTTGTCCGGAATACTGTCAGACGCTCCGACGATCCCGATTCCGGAAGCCGACGGCGTGAGAGAGTCCAGATCGTTCCAAATCGCGTCCGTGATGGCAGGACTCTGTCCTTCGAAACGGCGCCAGTTGAGACCGTCCGAGGCAGCGCGGACTTCGAGCGTTCCGCCGAGCTGATTCAGGGAGCTGTCCACGGAGTTG